>QJZQ01000010.1 GCA_003246675.1 Nitrospirota bacterium
GAAACGCCTCCGGGCCAGCTTTGACCTGATATTGGCTCATTATTCTACCTTTAAATTTAGAGTGTTCGATGTAGAAAGGGCTCAATATAAACCACTTCCGTAAAGGTTGTCAAACCTTTTCAGATAAAGTGCCCTTGGGGGATCCCCTATTTCAGGGCCCTTTCATTATAACGATTTAGGGGCCTTGCGCACACCTCTTTCGCCACCCCGTGCTGCACGAAAATCCGCCGTCTGCCGGCGGCGCCATCCAGGCTTGCGGCAACTCCCTGAACGGCCCCGGAAAACTCCCGCGCCACACGCGCCCGAAAACCTCTCAACTCGTTTATTTGCAGTCGCTTTTCAGCCCTGGAAACCCTTCGGCCATTGCTCACTCGCGCATCGGCCCGGCAGCCTTTGCACCCCGCCGGCGCGGCGGCCGCCATCAATGCCTGCACCCCGGCGGGCACTCCGGAGATAGGTTCCCGCCCGCAAAAAAAAGCCCGCGTTCGGCCAGCCCTCAGGGGCCGGTGTTCGAAAGACAGGATTTCTTGATTTCGAGAAGGGCGGCCAGGTGTCTTTTTTCCTCGGCCAGCAGGTGGGAGAAAACGGCCCGGACATCAATTTTCCGCTCATCCTGCATGAGCTGGCTCAGCATGTCTATGGATCGCTGTTCGGAGCGGATGCCAAGCTCCAGCGCTTCCAGGTCTGTTCACCCCTGCCAGGCCGGCTTCGGGGTCGTCGGCGTCGGGAAAAACTTTCCCCTTGAGTTCCCGGGCGATGAACTCTTCGACGTCGTGCCTCGCCCTCGCCTTTTTAAGCAGCGCGGGCTTGAGAAACTCCGCCTTGGTCTTGAGACTCTGGATGTGCTCCTTCTCCTCGCGGGCGAGGGAACGGAATATCTCCCGCACCTTGGGATGCTTCACCACCCTGGCCGCTTTTTCATAAAAGCGCAGCCCCTCCCTCTCGATGAACAGGCTCACTTCGATGGCATCGATGCATTGCAGATTGACTTCGCTCTCGGACTGATCTTCTTTATCTTTCATGGCTCAAGCACCGGCTCCCGCGCCGGGCGCGGTAAAATAGCATTTTCGTCAACCCGGGGCAGAGGGGCTCCCCCCGGCAAGGCGGCCCCACTTTAACATAAAAGACCCGCGCCGCAGGGGTTCTCCTTGCGCGCGAGGCGGGGAAGCTTCTATTGGCCCCCGCGTTATGGTATGATATCAGCCGCCTGCTTATGATGGGCGGGCAGGCTGGGACGGCCCGCAAAACAACCCCCCGTTTTTCCGTAGAAACTTGTTAATCAATATGTTAGGCTACCATACGGCCACCCACCTCAACTTCCATGACCATGAAAAAAGTTAAAATATTCACCGATGGCTGCTGCAAGGGAAACCCCGGGCCGGGCGGCTACGGCTGCATCATCAAATACAATGGCCAGGCCAAGGAGTTCAAAGGCGCCGAAAAGGAAACGACCAATAATATCATGGAGCTCTACGCCGCGGTGTTCGCCCTCAAGCAGTTGAAGGAGCCCTGCGAGGTGGAACTGACCACGGACTCCCAGTACATGGTCAAGGGCATGACCGAATGGATCGGCGGCTGGATGAGGAAGGGCTGGAAAACGGCCGCGGGCCAACCGGTGAAAAACAAGGCCCTCTGGCAGGAGCTTCACCGCTTAAACGGCGTGCACAAGATCTCCTGGGTCTGGGTGCGCGGCCACAACGGCCACCCGGAAAACGAGCGCTGCGATGCCCTCGCCAACGAGGCCATGGCCTTTCTAAACTGATTTCAGGAGCCGACCGTGCCTTTTTCTTCCCTCAATCCGCAAAGCCGCCTCACCCCTCGCCGAGGCTTCTGGCCCGCTCTGACCGGCGCTTGCCTGTTCACCTTCTCCCTGCTTGCGGCGGGGGCCGCCCTGGCCGGAGACAGCCAGAAGACGGCGGGCTTTATCGCCGAAGACCTCGGCCGCGCCTCCCTCAAACAGGCCATCCGCAACCAGCTCGACGCCATGCACGAGACGGACCCGGAGAAGAAGGTTCGCCTCGGAAGCCGCCTGCTGACGCAAGGAAAGCTGCGGCAGGGTTTGGCGGACTTTCTTGACCTCATCGAGCAAAACCTTCCCAGCGAGGAGTTTAACCGCCGGCTGAAGGAGAGGTTCGACTTCGTCAAGGTGGGGACCGGGAGGGACAAGAAGGTGGTGTTCACCGGCTACTACACGCCGGTGATTGCGGCGAGCCCGGTGCGCACCAAGGAATACAAATACCCGCTCTACCGGGTTCCCGACAACGGCGGCCAGCTGCGGCTGATCGGCCTTGCCGAAAATAACGGCGATGCCCTGAAAACGCCGTCCTGGAGAAAATACACCCGCGAGCAGATCGACCGGCATGAGGTACTGAAAGGCCAGGGTCTTGAAATCGCCTGGCTGAAGGACGACCTGGAGCGCTTCTTTCTCCACATCCAGGGCTCCGGCTGGCTCGAGTTTCCGGACGGCAAGCGGTGGGGGGTGCGTTACCTGGGGGCCAACGACCATTCTTACACGGGGATCGGCAAACTGATGATCCGCGACGGGGTGATCGACATTTCACAAGGGTCGATGCAGGGGATCAAGAAATACCTGCGCGACAACCCGGCGGCCCTGCCCAAATACTTCTATCAGAACAAGCGCTACATCTTCTTCACGCTGACGCCGGATGGCCCGCAGGGCTCGGGCGGCGGGGAAGTGGTCGCGGAACGTTCCATCGCCACCGACAAGGCCATATACCCGGCGGGCGGCCTGGCGTTCATCCGCATTAAAGTCCCGGTGGTCGATGATCGGGGAGAAATAGTCCGCTGGGAAAAGGTTTCCCGGTTCGTCGTCGATCAGGACACCGGCAGCGATATCCGCGGGCCCGGCCGGGCCGATCTTTACTTCGGGTCGGGTTTCCGGGCGGGGGTAAAGGCCGGACACTACAAGCAATCGGGCGAGGTTTACTACCTGGTGCCGAAAAGCTGATTTTTCGCTTTTTCCCTCCGCCGGGCCATCAGGCCGGGCGCAACGGTTCCGCCCAGCCGTATTTGCCGAGCAGCGGCACAAACCGGCAATCGCCGATTTCCGTTTCCCGAATCACCCCGCCTTCCCGGGTCACCCTGAGCAGCTTTTGCCCGCCGCCGTCACCCCCCACCGGCATGACCAGCCGGCCACCCTCCGCCAGCTGCGCCACCAGGTTTTGCGGAACGCTGGGCGAGGAGGCGGCGATGAGAATGGCATCGAACGGCCCCTGGTCGGGCCAGCCATAGGTTCCGTCGAAGACCTTGAAAACGATCTTCATATAACCCAGCCGGTCGAGAATTTTTTGCGCTTTCAGGGAAATGGAGCGGATGCGCTCGATGGTGAACACCTGCCCGGCCATCTCGGCCAGCACCGCCGTCTGGTACCCTGAGCCGGTGCCGATTTCCAGCACCTTTTCCCGGCCCGCCAGGTTCAGAGCTTCGGTCATCGCCGCGACGGTGTAAGGATGGGAAATCGTCTGGCTTTCGCCAATAGGCAGCGGGTGGTCGCCATAGGCGCGGTGCTGAAGCGATTCGTGCACAAAGAGGTGCCGTGGAATTCGCTTCATGGCCTCGAGAATGCGCGGGTCTCGAATACCACGGGCGGCGAGCTGGTCGTCGACCATTTTCCTTCTTTGGCCGGAAAATTTCAGGGCTTCGCCATCAATACCTTTCATGGCCGAGCCGCCTCCCTATAATAGTGAACATTTTATCGAAGTTTGCGATAGCCCCCCTCCCCCGGAGGGCGCGGGCTTTCAACCGTGGGCGTCCGCTGCCGCCCGCAGGCAGGCACAAAACGCCGCCCCGCTTCAGACTTCGGCAGCCTTTAGAATCAAATTCTGTTGAAAAGGACGGGATGCAGGCCGGTGCGGCCCGCGAAAGAAGAGCCTCAATTGAGGGGGCTGAGATCATCGGCTTCCCGGAACCCGCTGAGGGAATAGCCGTGCGGGTTGAACCCGGTGGCGCAGCCCGGCAATGCACCGATCTTCTTGGGATTTTGGTAAAACACCAGATCCCAGTGGTCGTTGCATCCATCGTACTTCAGCAGGTAGATATTGCCATCGTCGGCCCGAACTTTGAAATAGTTCGCTCCTTCCCCGTACCAGCGGTCAATGATGTCCTCCACCTTGTACTTCCGGTCGATGAGCTTGAAGGCGACGGGCTTCTCGTTCAATTTGTAGCCGGAATGGCATTCCACCTTTAACATGGGTGTATGTTATGACGTTGACCGGGAAAAGTAAACTATTTTTTGACATCGATGGAACATTCGCCATATAATCTTTAACACCCGAAAAATCAACCAGATCAGGCCTTTTCCGCCAGGCGTCCCAACCGCTGTTTCACTTTTTTGGAAGCCCTCGGAAACGGGTCTGGAACAGCGGACCCCTCTAAACCGTTTTATGGCCGATACCCGCATCGAAAATATTCGCCGGCACCTTGAGACCCTGGTGGGAGAAAGGAACCCCTTCTCCTCTCCTTCCGCCCTGCACGCGGCGGCCGGGTACCTTGAGCATCAGTTCCGCATGCTGAACCTGAGCGTCCTCACCGAGGACGTGGTCTACGAAGGCGCCGAATCGAAAAACGTTCTCGGGGTCCTGCAAGGGGAGGAAAAAGGCGCTCCGCCGTTCGTGGTGGCGGCCCATTACGATACCGTCGAGGGAAGCCCCGGAGCCGATGACAACGCAAGCGCCGTCGCCGCCCTCCTGGAGATCGCCCGTCTGCTGGGCTCCGCGCCCCTCAAGGCGCCGCTCATCTTCGCCGCGTTCACCCTGGAGGAATACGGCTTCATCGGCAGCCGGCATTTCATCGAACAGGCCCGCGCAGCCGGGCGCGAATTTTCCGGAATGATTTCCCTCGAAATGGTGGGGTTCTCAAGCGCCAAACCGGGATCGCAAACCTACCCGGCGTATGTGGACGCCTCGCGCTACCCCGACCGGGGCGACTTCATCGCCGTGATCGGCAACGAGCCCTCGGCCCGGCTCACGCAGGCGGTGGCGTGGGGAATGCGCGGGTCCGCTCCCGGCCTGGCCGTCGAACATCTGGTGGTGCCCGGCCGGGGTGACTTGTTCAGGGAGGTCAACCTGAGCGACCACTCCCCCTTCTGGCAAAACGGAACCCCGGCGGTGATGATCACCGACACGGCTTTTCTGCGCAACCCGAATTATCACCAGGCCACCGACACGCTGGACACCCTGGACCTCGCGTTGATCGACAATGTGACGCTCGGGGTTTCGGGGTTTTTAAAAAGCTATCTGGGATCGAGCCATGAACCCTGAAAAGATCCCCGAAACCATCGCGCCTCCCGAGGGAGCGCCTGAAAAGAAACCCGCGGGCGAGCCCCCCGAAGGCGGCAGCACGCTCCCCCCGGCTAAAAAACGCCGCTCGTGGTTTGCCGCCCTGTTTCGTATTGTCTTTCTGCTCCTTATCGTTCTGGCTCTCGTGCCCATCGCCGCCGAGATCGCCCTGCGCCACGTCCCCTTTGAAACCTGGAAACCGGCGGCGGAGCGCGAACTCTCGCAGGCCCTCGGCATGCCCGCCACCCTGAACGACGCACAGCTCAGCCTGCTTAGCGGCGCACGCATCGAAGGGATAACGGTGGGTGGCGAAGCGCCCTTGGTCCGGGTGCGGGAGATGGTGCTCGATTACGACCTTTACGATCTCTTTAATGGCCGCCTCACCATCAACCAGGTGCTGGTGGACCGGCCCGAGCTCCACCTCGCCCAAAAAGGCGGGCGATGGAATTTTCAACCGCTCCTGGAGGGCAGAGAAGCCAGCGCCCCGAAGGCCGCACCGCGGACCGGGGAGCCCGCCGACAGTCCTGACGCCGGCCTGCCGCCGATTCCCCTGGCCGTGTCCATCAAGGACCTGTCGATCAAAAACCTGCGCCTGCATTTCGAGCGCGAAGGGCAGGACCGGGGCTATGTGGACGGCCTGTCGCTCGCCGCCCACGGAACCCTGGACAAGCAGGCGATGGATCTCGCGCTGGCGATTGAGATGAGCCGTCCGCCGGAAAAGACGGCAAAACACAACATGGAGTACACCTCCAGCGAGGGCCAGGGCACCCAGGTTAAGACCCTGGCGCTTGCGAACCTTGGCCTCACCACCAAAGACCTCAACCGCATCGGCCTTTCCGGCCGGTTTTCTCTTTCAAACAACCAGGTAAAACTCGGCGATGCGCTGCCCGGCCCCGACCTGTCGAGTGACTTCGATATCGGTCTGGCGCTTAAGGAGCAGGCGCTCGACATCAACAGGCTGCACCTGGAAATCGACGGAACCCACCGCATAAAACTCAGCGCCGCCGTACGCAAGTTCGGCACCCGTCCGCACCTCGACCTCACGCTTGCCGAGGCCGCGTTCGACATCGAAAAAGCCCTCAAACTGGCGAAGCAGTGGCTGCCTCCCACCGAGGCAGGGGGTTCGCTCACTCTCACCGGCGTGCACGTCGCGGGTGAATTTCCCGATTTCAAGCCGGGCGTCCTGGTGGCGGATTCCGGCCGCATCGATCTTTTGAATTTTCAGGCGCACCACGCCCCCGCCAGGGTGCGTGGCGTGAACGCCCAGGTGACGCTGAAACACCTGAAATTAAATGAAGGGGTGCCCGAAGCCCTGAACGCCACCGCTCGCGTCCAGGCGGCGGAGGGCCAAGCGGGCGAAATAAGCCTCACCGGGCTCAGCCAGATCGTTGAAGTTTCTGCAACGAACCCGCGCCTCACCGGCGTTAAACTCGATTTCATCACCGACGTAAAATCCATCACCCTCGCCCGGCCCGAGCTTGCCGGGCTCGACCTCCCCCTGCACGTCAAGGGAGCGCTGACGGGCAACTGGGCCGCGGGCGATTTTCCGTCGATCACCATCGACTACGCCACGGGAGACGCGATCCAGGGAACGCTGTTGGCGAGCGCGAAAAAATTGGGCCACGAATCCTTCCATATCAAGAAAATCGTCCGCCTCGATCTTGCGGCGCTTCAGGGGCTCATCCCTGGCCCATGGATCGAAAAGCTGCCGGGGCTTCGTCTCGGCGGCGGCGCCCGGCTGACCACCGAGATGGAGGGAGCGCTGGATCAGGACTTTAAACCCGGACGGCTGGCCGCGACCACCCGTGTCGATGTCGAGGGCCTCGACATTGCGCTTACCGAACCGGCGCTGGACCTTCGGCAACTGACCGCCCAGGTGTCGCTCCCGGCAGAGTACGACCGGTCCCTGGGAGCCCGGCTCGGAACACTGCGTCTGCAAGCCGGCGTGGAAGGCCTCGATGCGCTCGACAACTGGCGGATCGGCAAAGTTCACATTGCAACCGAGGTCAACGCTGGAGAAAAATACATCGCCCTGCCGCTGGCGGAAAACCTTAAGCTGACCCACAGCACCGTTGTCAAGTTGGCCCGGGTGCACTCCGCCGAGCCGCCGCTGACCCTCGGTGGCTTCGGCCTCGAAACCGTGCTGAAGGCCGAGATGACCCCGGCCCAGGAAGTTCGCAACGTGAAAGTGGACGGGACGCTGTCTCTCGATCAGGCGGCGGCGCTGGGGAAAATCAGCACCGGCGCACTGAAGAGCACCTTCGCCGCCTTCACCGCCGACCGCACCCTCACGCGCACCGATGCCGCCGTCACACTCGACCTTGCGGCCCCCTCTTACCGCGACGGGGAATGGCAGCTCGTGACGGGCCCGGTTCATTTCTCAAGCCGGACGCGGCACAACCTGAAAACCGGCGACATCGAAATTGACAAAGTAAAACTGGGCATCCCCTCGCTGCTCGATTGGGAAGCGAGCGGCCAGGCCAGAAACTGGGGCGAGGCGTTCGACCTCAAGACCTCCACCTCCAACCTGATGCTGGCCAGCCTGATGCCGCTTCTGCCGCCCAAACTCGCCGAAACGCTGGACGGCCTCACCCTCGGCGGCCGCGCCCGGCTGGACCTCGCCGCCAAGGGACGCCGGCCAAAAGGGTTCGACCGCAAACAGCCGGACCTGCCGCTGGACGTTCATGCCCTTATCGAACTTGCCGACGGCCTCGTCGAATGGCCGGCGAAAGACATCCACATCAAATCGGCGAATATTTCCACCCGGCTCGACACCGAGGGCCAGGCGGCCACCCTCTCCGGCCAGGCGGGCCTCCTGTTTTCGACGCCCGCACTGCAAGACACCTGGCTCGACCCGCGGTTCGAGTTCAGCTACACGCTGGATGGGGCCGATAAGCTGACCGTGAAAACAGAGCGCCTGACCGTTCCGGGCATCGGCCTGACCCACACCCTTTCGGGGCGCATCGGCGGGTTAAGAACGTTCATCACCGGTGAAGCCCCCGCCCAGACGCAGGATTTTTTGCGCCGGCTCGACATCGCCCTCAAGACACAGAACCAGCTCCAGGTGGCCCAGGCCCTGAAGGGGCCCGCGTTAAAGCTCGGCGAGGGGATTGAAGCCCGGGGCGCCATCGACTCGCACCTCGACCTGCGGCTCAAACCGGGCGATTCCATCGAACTCGGCGGCCAGGTGGCGTTCGACCGCTTCCACGCCCGCCTGCCCGGCGATCTCAGCATCGACGCGGTCAACGGAAGCTTCCCGTTCAACAAGAAACTTTGGATCGAAAAGCACCTGCAACCGGAGCAGGAGATCTTCCGTGCGTCCCGCCGTGGCTTTTTCAGCCAGCTCAGGAGTTTTTCCAGCCATAAAAATATCCTGCAGGCCGGCTCCATCCAGTGGCGCGGCCACCAGGCAAGCGGCATCAAAATGGACCTTCTGTTCGAGGACAACCAGCTCCGGGCGGAAAAATTTATCTTCGATATTCTCGGCGGCGCGCTGGCCGGCAATTTTTTCCTGACGCAAAGCGCGGAGGGGCCGCAGCTGAATTTTTTCACTGAGTTCGCCGGGCTGAACTTCGACCGTCTCGTCCCCGCCGGGGCCGCGCCCAGGCAACCCGGCGCGGGAAATGACGCGGAGATCGACGGCAGCCTCCGGCTGAGCCTGCAATTACGCAGGCAGGGGAGCGGGGCCCTATCGCTCGATCAGGTCGCCGCCGAAGTCGCCATCACCCGCATCGGCGCTGAAACCCTCGACAGGCTCCTCCTTCTCATCGACCCCGGGGAAAGCAAGCCCGCTATCGTGGATACGCGCGCAAAACTCAAGCTGGCCAGCCCGCACGAGATCCTGATCACCCTGGACAACGGCAACCTCAATGTGGACGCCTGGCTCAAGAATAAGGTGATGGGGGACATCATCAAGGCGCCGGAACTCAGGCGCGTGCCGGTGTCGGGGCTCCAGCAGTTCAAGGACCTGTCGGACCGTCTCCAGTCGCTCACCGGGCTGAGAGACGCCCTCGGCTACCTTGCGGCGCGCGCGCTTGCGTTCGACGCCGACCAGAACCTCCTCCTCCGCTGAGGCTGAGAATGTAAATTTTATTGAAATCACTTTGGTTTCGGTCCACAATGACCTTATCCAAATATCGAGAACTAGAGGGATTTATGCTGGCGCTTGCGAAAGACATCACACAAGAGATTCCCACCCACCCCCAGGAGTCCGAGATTCCCGAACTGAAGGAATACATGGACTACCAAAGGAAAATCAACACCGAAAAACTGGTATTCCACGCACTGGACCACGCAAAAACCTTCCTGCAGAAAAATATTCGCGACGCAGGCGAGGACAAGGCCCAGCTCGAAGACTACCGGAAAAAAGCGTTCCCCATATCCTTCGGGTTGATTGCCGATGCGGACACCCTGCTGCTGATGCTGAGAAAAATGATCAACGCCCACAACTCGACGAACAACTGGTACCGGATGAACCCGTTTTATTACTCGGTCCTGTACGACTGCGTCGAGCGATTCGTGAAAATCTACAACCGCCTGGTCCGGGAGAACCCCGAAAAATCGCAGGAGTTCCGGGTTTCCGATGGGCTGGAGGTGGACTTTGATGACTGGGCGCAACTTTACTTTCACGATCTCGACTTTTTGATCGGGAAAACGCCGGAGTACCTGCACTACAGCTTCACCCAAAGGAACCGGGCCATCCACAAAGCCATTTACGAGGCCACCCAGGATGGAACGCCGCGCGAAGAAGCCATTCAAAAGATCAAAGCCGAGTTCACCCTCGACCCCTCGACGGTGAACATCCTGCTTGGGAAAACCGTCGGCCCGAAGGAACTCGAACTTTTCTACACCTCGGCGGAGAACCCGATCTACGAAACACTCTACTCCACCGACTCCGAAGATGGTTTCATGGATGGAGAATCCCTGGCCGATCACGCGTATTTCATGGCTTACCAGATCAAGAACAAAAGCGAAGAGGAACTTGCTCAATGGATGGAGGAATTATCCCAGGCGAGCAAGCACTAGCCCTCCCCCGCGAAGCGCCTGCAAACGTTGACAATGCCCCGGCAGTCTGCTAGCGTTACTCGATTATTCAATGGGCCTCAAGCCCAATAACCCAATCACTATCTAAACAAACATGGCCTGGGACGACTTACACGAACCAAAAGGACCGGAAGAACGATTCCGCGGGGGCCAGGGGCCCTCAGGCAAGCCGCCCTTCGACATGCCGCAACTCAAGGTGCCGCAGTTCAAGCCCTCGATGATTCTCGGCATCGTGCTTGTGCTGTTGCTGGTCTGGATTCTTCCCGGCACGTTTTACTTCGTCGAAGCCGATGAAGAAGGCGTGGTCACCACCTTCGGCAAATTTTCACGCCGGGCCTCGCCCGGGCTGCATTTCAAGTTTCCCTCGCCCATCGAGCATGCAGCCACCCCGAAGATCCGCCAGGTGAAACGCGCGGAAATCGGCTTTAGCGCCACCCGGTCCGGCGGAATACAGGCGAAGCCCGCCGAATCCCTGATGCTGACCGGCGACCAGAACATCGTCGACATCAAACTGGTGGTGCAATACCGCGTCGCCGATTCGGTGGCCTACCTGTTCAACGTTCGCCGCCCCAACAAGCTGGTGCGGGACTCGGCGGAAACCGCGCTGCGCGGCATCATCGGCAGCAAAAAAATCGATGAAGCCCTGACCACGGGCAAAGCCGAAATTCAGGCCCTGGCCAAGGAGCAGGTCCAGGCGCTGCTGGAAAAATACCAGTCCGGCATCGAGGTGGTCACCGTTCAGTTGCAGGATGTGGACCCGCCGAAGCAGGTGGCGGACGCCTTCAAGGACGTGGTTAGCGCCAAGGAGGATAAAGAGCGGCTGATCAACGAAGCCCAGGGTTACCGCAACGCCGTGATCCCCGAGGCGCGCGGCCGGGCGGCGCAGATTCTGCGCCAGGCCGAGGCTTATCGCGAAGAGAAAATCAAAATGGCCGAGGGTGACGCGAAGCGGTTCCTCTCGCAGTTCGAAGAGTACAAAAAGGCGCCCAGCATCACCCGCAAGCGAATCTACCTGGAAACGATGGAGGAGATTCTCCCCACCATCGAAAAATACGTCATGGGGAGCAAAAGCTCCGGGGTTCTGCCCCTTCTGCCCCTGTCCAAGAACCCGTTGCCGATAGAACCCAGGAAATAAACTCGATGAAGCAAAACACTTTCATTATCATCGGCATCGCCGTCATCCTGTTCATCTCCTCGTCGATGTTCACCGTGCATATGACGCAGAACGCCATCGTCCTGGAACTGCAGCGGCCCAAGGAAACCATCTCTGAACCCGGGCTGTATTTCAAAGTGCCCTTCATTCAGCAGGTCAAGTTTTTCTCGAACCAGTTGCTCGATAACGATTCGGAGCCCGCCGAAGTCATCACGCGCGACAAGAAAAACCTGCTGATCGACAACTTTACGGTCTGGCGGATCATCAACCCCCTCACCTTCCTGGAAACCGTCCGCGATGAAAATGGCGCCCGCTCACGCCTGGACGACATCATCTATTCCGAGCTGCGCGTCGAGATCGGCACGCACGATCTCATCGACATCGTCACCGAGACCCGCGAAGTCATCATGGAAAAAGTCTCCAAGGAAGCCGACAAAAAGGCCCGGGAACTGGGCATCGAAGTGGTCGAGGTGAGGATCAAGCGCACCGACCTGCCGCCCAGCATCGCCGACTCCATTTTCCGCCGCATGCGCACCGAGCGCGAGCGAATCGCCAAGGAATACCGTTCCGAGGGCAAGGAAGAAGCGCTGAAGATCCGCGCCACGACGGACAAGGAAAAAACCATCCTGATCGCCGATGCCTATCGGCAGGAGCAGGAAATTCGGGGTGAAGGCGATGGAAAGTCGATCAAGGTCTACGCCGACGCGTTCAACAAGGACCCCGAGTTTTACAGTTTCATCCGGTCAATGGAGGCCTACAAGAACTCTATGAAAACCGGCACCACCCTCCTCCTGTCGGATGAGTCCGATTTCCTGGAGTTCCTGAACAAGTCCAAATAACCTGGCGGGTTCCAGAAACCCGTGCCCCGGCCGCCGGTCACCCCGCCCGGAATCCACCGGCCCGCCGCTACCAGAAAACCCTATGAGAATACTCATTGTCGGCGCAGGTTTGGTCGGCTTCAACCTCGCCGAAGAGCTATCAAGAGAAGGTCACGACATCTCCATCATCGATCGCGATCCCAAAAAGATCAGCGCGATCGCCGATTCCCTCGACGTGCTCACCGTTCGGGGAAACGCCTGCCTTCCCAGCGTCCTCATCCAGGCGGGGATCAAGAACACGGAAATGGTCATCGCCGTCACCGAGCGCGATGAAGTCAACACCATGGTCTGCTTCCTCGCGGCCAAGTTCAACGTCCCCAACCGGTTCGCCCGCCTCAAGAACATGGAGTTCTCCAGGGCCAACCAGATCTTCCCCCCCACTGAGCTCTTTATCGACCAGGCCATCAACCCGGGCGAGATCATCATACAAACCATCCTCAAAATCCTGAAGACCCCCGGCGTCATCAACGCGACGGAGTTTGCCGACGGGGAAATCCTGCTCAGGGAATTCGATGTTCCGGAAACCGCGCCCCTGGCCGGAAAAAAAATCGAGGAGTTGAGCGGCGTTTCGGCCATGGATTCGTTTCTTGTGGTGGCCATCGTGCGGGAAGGGAAGCTCATGCTCCCGAAACCCGAGGATACAATCCTGGCGGGCGACAAAATCTACACCATCGTCGACAAGGAGTTTTTACCTTTTCTCCTTCCCATGCTCAACAAAACCGTCGACGAAGTGCAAAAGATCATCATTTTTGGCGCGACTCCCGTCTCGGCCCACCTGGCCAGGGAGCTGGAAGCGACCACGAAGGATATCAGCATCATCGAACCTTCCCTGGAAAAAGCCAACAAGGCGGCGGAAGTGCTGTCGCGCTCGGTGGTCCACCATGGCAGCGGCACGGACATGAAGCTGTTCAACGAAATCGGCCTGGCCGATGCCGATTTCTTTCTGGCCCTCTCCGACGACGATGAGGCCAATATTCTTTCCGCGCTGCTCGCCAAAAAGAAAGGCGCGAAGCGGACGCTGGTCATCTCGCACGCCAGAGACTACATGCCCATTCTCGATTCCATCGGCGTCGACATCACCATCAACCCCCGGCTGATCACCGTCAGCGCCATCCTGAAAAACCTGCGCAAGGGCCAGGTGATTTCCGTTTTCAAGTTGATGGAAGACGCCGAGGTGATGGAAATATTGGTGGATGCGGATTCCTCCATCATCGGGCAAAACATCGCCAAGTTGAAGTTCCCCGCGAGCGCCCTGATCGGCGCCGTCCTGCGCCAGGGAGAGATGCGGCTGCCCGACGAAGAACTGGTGGTTGAAGCGGGCGACACGTTCATTCTGGTCGTCCTCCCCGATGCCATTGACAAGATCGAAAAGCTCTTCGGCCGTAAACGGCGGTTTCTCCCCTTCCGATGAATATAAAGGCCATATTCAATGTCGTCGGCGTCCTCCTCATACTGCTTTCCGGCCTTCTTCTGCTGCCGCTCGGCGTTTCATTTTATTTTGACAGCCCACCGATAGACGGCCACATGGACGCCACCCTGGCGTTCTTTCTGACCCTGGTGCTTTCCTTCAGCATTGGCCTTGCACTGTGGAAGCTGCTGCCCTCGGGCATCGAAATGCTGCGAGACCGCGAGGGGTTCGCCATTGTCTCCCTGTCATGGGTTTCCATCGCGGTCATCGGCTCGTTGCCCTACATGATGACCGGCGTGTGCCCGCAGTTCATCGACGCGTTTTTCGAGAGCATGAGCGGCTTCACCACCACCGGGGCCTCGGTCCTCAGAAACATCGAATCCGCGCCGAAGGCGATTTTGTTCTGGCGAAACCTTACCCAATGGGTGGGCGGCATGGGAATCATCCTCCTGTCCCTCGCCATTTTTCCCGTTCTCGGCATCGGCAGCTTTCACTTGTTCAAGGCGGAAATTCCCGGCGGGGCCACCGTCGAACGGATGCAACCCCGCCTCGCCGAAACCGCGAAAATCCTGTGGAAAACCTATCTGGTTCTGACCCTGGCCGAAGTGATGTTGCTCAAGGGCGCGGGGCTGGACTGGTTTGATGCTGTCTGCCACACGTTTTCCACCGTGGCCACCGGTGGGTTTTCGCCGCATAACGGCAGCATCGGCTACTTCGATAACCTCTATGTGGAAACCATCATTATTTTTTTCATGTTTCTCGGAGGAATCAACTTCGCCCTGCACTACCAGCTGGTTTCCAGAAACTTCAGCCAGGTTTTCAAAAATCCAGAGTTTCGTTTCTATACCCTGATGATCGCCCTGTGCACCCTCCTTGTCGCCCTCGGGCTCAGGGAAAGCGCCCAGGAGCCGCCGGATCAGGCCTTCCGCAAAGCCATTTTCACCGTGGTTTCCATCAACACCACCACGGGGTTCGCCACCGACGACTTCAACCTGTGGCCCGACTACCTGCGCCTGCTGATCCTGGGCGTCATGATGGTCGGCGGCTGTTCCGGCTCCACCAGCGGCTCTCTGAAAGCCATCCGCTTCATCCTGATCTTCAAGATCATCCTCAGGGAATTGCATAAGCTGGTTCACCCGCGGGCGATTTTCCACGTCAAGGTGAGCGGTAAAACCGTGCCCCCGGAGGACTTGACCAACGTCGTCGCTTTGACCTTTCTTTTTCTCGGCCTCTCGGCGGCGGGCGCGGTTTTGATGTGCCTCTCGGGCCTCGACCTCACCACGTCCATCTCCGCCTCCATCGCCACCCTGTTCAACATCGGCCCCGGCCTCGGGCAGGTGGGCGCGATGGGAGATTATGCCGGCCTTCCCGTTTTCGCCAAGGCCATCACCATTGCTTTCATGCTGCTCGGGCGGCTGGAAATCTACGGCATTCTGCTCCTGTTCCTTCCCATGACCTGGCGAAAATAACATTTGATTTTGTATCCGCGATAATTTAGTATCCGTGGGTTCCCGCCCACCTGATGAACCCCTTAATTACAGGTGATTTTTGCTCAGGCGGGGCAAGGCTGGGCTTATTCGGGAGGGGGGCTTGCCATCACCCCCATGAAATCCCGCAAACCGCAACGCAAACTTTTCATCATGGTTCTGTCGTATTTAAGGAAACCCAGATAATGAATAAGGCACCCAACCCGCTTAAAATCACCGAAGTCGTCCTCC
>QJZQ01000057.1 GCA_003246675.1 Nitrospirota bacterium
GATCGACAGCCCGGGTAAAATCAAATCGCGCGACCTGCTCCTGGAGCAGATTTGGGAATATGGCGACGGTGTTTTTTCTCGCACCATCGACACTCACATCCAGCGTCTACGCTCCAAGCTGAAAGAAGCCGGTCCTTATATTCAAACCGTGCGTGGCGTGGGTTATCGCTTTCAGGAACTGCGTTGAACCCATAGTCCTCGCTCCACCCGTTCCGCCGGTTCCTGAGGCCCCTGTTCCTCACGGCCGGCGTGCCCGTGGGGTGCCCTCCTTATCCCCGCAGCTCAGTCCCTGGGCCGAGCTCGGTGTCTCGTGTCTTCCTCTCCCTGCCGCGTGCCAGACTCCGCGAAAGTTGTTACAAAGGCGTAACATCCACTTGATCGTTCCTTAATAAAATCGCCCTACATTGAGGTTGCAACAGCCTTGTTATCAAGGCCAGTGGTCCCTGTATTTGGGGACTGGAGTGCAGGAGAACCTGCCAATCGAGGGCGGAGGGGCGCATCTTCCGCTTCTTTCATCCAGCAACATTTATATAGAGAGAAGCCTTATGAGAGAACGACAGAATTATCATTTGGAAAACGGTTTCCGGCAAGAAAATGGTCAGGAACAGATGATGACGGTAGGCAAGCGCCTCAGAGGCTGGAGAAAGTCCTCGTCGATGAAGCTGGTGGAACTGTCCTCGAAAATTCACGTGTCGCAGGGCTCGCTGTCGGACCTGGAGAACGACAAGTCGCTCCCCTCGGCCACCACGCTTGCGAACCTGTGCCTGTATGCCGATATCAATATTTACTGGCTGCTGACGGGCCAGGGCCCGGTGCTTCGAGTCGACGAGGCGATCTCCGACGATCACCCGCGCCCTTCGGAAAACATGGACGCGATGCCCGCCCTGCGCGATCAGAAAATGAAGGAAATGGTGGAGCGTTTCATTCGCGTGTGCCTGCATGGCGACCCGCAGAAGAAAGCTCATCTGGAGGGTTTCCTGGCGGGCGCCGATCCGGCGATGAACCTCGGTAGCAAGAGGGCGGCGGATATCGGTAAGAATTAAAGCGGGTTCTTACCACCGGCAATTGACTCAACCTTTGCATCCCTGTCGCATGAATGTCATGCAGGTGACTTAAGATGGGTTGGGAATCGAGCCCGGGGTTCCAGATGGAAGGGTGGGCGGAGCCGGTCCACCCAGAGGAACCCTGTTGGCGGAAGCGAAGGCCTGATACTGATTCGGCGCCTCTCGCAGCTTGTGCCGGCGGGCCGTCCCGCAAATTGAAACAGGCCCTTTAAAATAGAGCTTCACATAATGTGTTCAAGTCCCGCAACAAACCAGGGATACATCCTGATCGTTGAAGATTGTGCAGACCAGAGAAATCTGCTCCGTCATATTCTTGAAAAGAGTCATTACCGGGTCGCCGTGGCGAACAATGGCATAGAAGCCATCGCCCGCATGCGGGAGGAAAAGCCCCGGCTGGTCATCAGCGACGTCTCCATGCCGGAGATGGGCGGGTTCGACCTATGCAGGGCGGTTAAGTCAGAGGGGGCCGATATTCCCGTCATTCTGGTCACGGCCTTATGGGATGTGAAAAACCTGCTCCAGGGCCTTGCCGCCGGGGCGGATTATTACCTCCTCAAGCCGTTGAACCGGGCGACCCTTGTAGCCCGTACCGCGGAAATCCTCAAGGGAACCGGCGACACCCAGAACGTGGCCGACGCCGAACCCTGCCTCATGTATCAATTCGATGGCGAGGACCACGCCATCCCTCACAGCCGCCGGCAAATTCTCAAGCTTCTGATTTCCCACCACGAATCGACCATCCACGAAAAAAGAAAATCACTCGCCGATTATCGGGAAAGCAGCGCGGGCTGATCCGGCGGTTCGCCCTCAACCGGTTTTACTCAGTTCCACAGAGACCGATTTAAACGAAGGTGTTTTCGATGCGGGGTCCGCGCGCCGGGGCACCAGCACATTGGCTTCCGGGTAATACATCATGATATTGCCCGGCCGGATGGCGTAGGGCTGCACCTTTTGATTTTCCAGCGATCCCGTTTCGTTGTGAACGGTGACGCGCGCGCCCTCCGCAAGCCCGGCCGCCGCCATGTCCTCCGGGTTCATCAGCACCACATTGCGATGTTTGACGCCGCGGTAGCGATCCTCGCTTTCGTACACCACGGTATTGAACTGGCCTTCCGACCGCACGGTCATCATCTGAAATTTCAGGCGCGCGGCGTTACCCGCCGGGTGGCGCGGCAGCGGGACGACGGTAAAAGCCGCGCGGCCGCTGGCGGTGGGAAAGGCGGGAGTGTGCATGAGGCGGCCCTCAATGTGGAATTCCTCCTTCGTGGCGTCGATTTCCTTCATCTTGCCGAAGCCCGGCACCACATCGCCGATCAACTGCCTGATGTCCGAAGTGTGGCGGAGCCTTTGCCAGTCGAGCGGAGCCTCAGGCAGGGCGCGGGCGGCGATCTCGGCAATCACCCGCACCTCGCTTTTAGGACCCTCGTGGCGCGCCGGGCCGCCCTCGCTCAGACGCACATAATTGAACATGCTCTCCTGCGTGGTGGGCTCGGGCTCCTCGTCGCGCGGCAATACGGGAAGAAGCAAGGTGGTTTTTCCCGTGCCGCGGAAGTGGCCCTGGTTGAGCGTGGTGTTCATGTAGAGCACGAAACCCATGCGCCTGAAGGCCTCCTCCGCAAAGCGGGAATCGGGGTTGGAACCGAACAGGTTGCCGCCAAGGTTCCAGGCGGCGTCGAAGCGGCCGTCGTGCATCCCCTCCATGCAGGCGAGCGTGTCCAGGCCCGCCGACGTGGGCACGGCGATGTTGAAGCGCTCCGAAAGGTTGTCCACCACCGCCTGCTTGAGAGCCGGGGTGAAGCCCAGCGAGCCGATACCCTGCACGTTGCTGTGGCCGCGCAAGGGCAACAGGCCGGCGTTTTTGCGGCCCACCATGCCGCGCAGCAGCGCGAGATTAACGATAGCCTGCACGTTGCCCACCCCGTGCGCGTGATGCGTGATGCCCATGGCCCACGCGAACACCGCGTTTTTCGATCGCGCATACTGCCTCGCCACCTGCTCCATTTCCTTGCGCGGGATGCCCGAGTTTTTCTCCAGGCTCTCCCAGCCGGTTCTTTTCAGATTGGCCTGAAAATTCTCATACCCGTCGGTGTGGCTTTCAATGAAGGACGGGTCGATGGCCGCCTCATCGGATTCGATCAACGCCTTGGCGATGCCCTTCAGCAGGGCGATATCGCCGCCGATATGCGGTTGCAGATAGGTGCTGGCGATCGGCGAGCCCATCAGCAGGCTGAACAGGTCGGACGGAACCGAGAAATTTTCCAGGCCGCGCTCCCGCGCCGGGTTGATCACGATCACCCGTCCGCCCCGACGCCGCACCTGCATGAGAACGCGCATGAAGCGTGGGTGGTTGGAAGCGGGATTGGCGCCGATCAGGAAGACCAGGTCGGCGGCGTCCAGATCGTCGAGTTCAACGGTGGCCGTGCCGGTGCCCAGACTTTCGCCAAGGCCAACGCCCGAAGCCTGATGGCAGTAATACGAGCAGTTGTTGACATTGTTGGTGCCGTACAGGCGCGCGAACAATTGCAGCAGAAAGCCCGCCTCGTTCGACGAACGGCCGCTGGCATAAAAGAACGCGCGTTCGGCGGGAGTGGCCGCAAACCGCCCGGCGGCCAGATCCGTGGCCTCGTCCCAGGACACGGCGCGGTAATGCTCCGCACCTTCCTCAAGCAGCAGGGGCTGCGTGAGGCGGCCCGCGCTTTCCAGTTGCCGGGGCGACCAGCCCCGGAGTTCCTCCACCGAATGGCGCTCGAAAAAATCCGCCGGTACCGCGCCGCGCATGTCCGCCGCCTGCGCCTGAAAGGACTTATTGCACACCGAGGGGAAGTGCCCCTTCTCGTCGCGCAGGCCGCCTTTCTGGCCGCCCATGCCAAGAGCGCAGGTCTTGCAGGTGTTCCGGCGAAACAGGGCCCGCATCATCGGCCACAGGCCGCCGGCCCGGTTCGCCATTTTAAGAGAATAAAAGAGGGCGCCAAAGCCACCGCCGGATTGAGGAAGTTTTGTCGTCATGCTTATATCTCCTTGATCGCCAGAGGAAGAAAATCAAGATTCGGCAGAGGTCCGTCGCGGCAGGAAAAACAGCCCGGCCACGGCGCCAGGGCCACCCCCTTGCCAGTGCAAGTCATTAATAAATTTGCATATATAATATTTTAACGCCAGATGCCGACGAGCACCACCCGGAAATAATGTTTTACCGGGGGGCGGCCGGTAAAATACCGGCAGCGAGGGGCCGAATCGTGAAAACATGACCCATGGGGCCAAAAAATCGGGTCTGTTCACGAGCCGGCTTAGCACTTCAGGTTTTTTATTCCGTTGGCGGCAGGCCACCCAGGGGGCTGTGCTAGCGATAGGTAGAACACCGGCTCTCAAGGTTTTGGTCTGTACCCCGGTCGATTTGTCCCGGTCAGGATTCCTTGGCTTGCCGAGACGTGGTGAAGGGTTTAAATTATGATGTAATTAAGCTCACATTTTTAGAAATTGACTTTAGTTATTGAGTTTTTTAGACTTATATTGTCGTCCTTTGGGCGGCACCGATATTTTATTTAAGGAGAGGACCATGAATGGAAAAATGACGGTGTTTGCCCTGGTGGCGGCGCTTGTGTTCTCGGGCTGCGCCAGCCAAACAGGGTGGCGGCCAACGGTGGACCCCTATGGCGACCCGAATGCGGCAAATATTGAACGCGATACGATGGACTGCCGCTATCTCGCAAAACAGGCCGCAGGTGACATGGCTCAGGAGACGGGCAAGGGGGCCCTCGTGGGCGGCGCGTTGGGCGCGGCTGCGGGTGCGGCTCTTGGTGCTGCTGTGGGTTCTCCCGGCAAGGGCGCGGCCCTGGGCGCGGCGGCGGGAGGTTTTGGCGGCGGCGCGCGGCAGGGTTTTGGCTCCGAGGAGACCTACAAGCGGGCCTATATCAACTGCATGGCCAATCGCGGCCATAAGGTCATCAACTGATTTAATCCTTCCTTTAGAGAACTCCGGCCCGTGAGGCCGGGGGCGATCCAAGCTTTTTTGTGCGGGCTCCCGATGGGGAGCCCGTTTTTGTTTGTGCGCCGGTTTCGTGGGCGCGGGCGGGGGGAGAGGGGTGAGGTTTCATTTGGAAAGTCGCACTTTGTATTATAGAATTTACAATAAGTTACTCAATGCCTTTTCAGCCCCGGTGCCTGCATGTTCGCGCAAATCAAAGAAGACGTCCGCGTCGCTCTGGAAAAAGATCCCGCTGCGCGCAACCGCCTGGAGGTGCTGCTCTTTTATCCGGGCGTGCACGCGCTCATCGCGCACCGGGTCAACCACTGGCTATGGGTTCACAAATATCGTTTCCTCGCGCGTATGTTTTCCTTCGCGTCCCGGTGGCTCACGGGAATCGAAATCCACCCCGCGGCGGTAATCGGCCAGGGGTTTTTCATCGATCACGGCATGGGCGTGGTTATCGGTGAAACCTCGGAAGTGGGGGACAACGTTTTTATCTATCACGGGGTTACGCTGGGCGGCCTGAGCACGAAGAAGGGCAAGCGCCACCCCACCATTGGCAACAACGTGGTTATCGGCGCCGGGGCTCAGGTGCTGGGGCCCGTGCGGGTGGGCAACAACACCAAGATCGGTTCCGGTTCGGTGGTGTTGCAGGATGTCCCGGAATACTCCACCGTCATCGGCGTTCCCGGCCGGGTGGTGTTCTCCGGCGTATCCGCCGATCAGGAGGACGATGCCCCGACGTTTCCCGACCCGGTGGCGCGGGCCATCGAATGCATGCTGGAGAGGCTGCCGCAGATGGAGCGCGATATCCGCCAGCTGAAGGAAACGGTGAAGGCGCTCAAGGAAGGGGAGGGCGAGCCGCCCCGCAAGGAAACCGAAAAGGAACACGAGCCGGGCTGACCGTCCCTTGAGGGGGGTGGCCGGGAGACGCGCCATTGAATCGGATTTATCTGGATCACAACGCCACCACTCCGGTGGCGCCCGAGGTGCTGGAAGCCATGTGGCCCTGGCACCGCGACCATTTCGGCAATCCCTCCAGTGTTCATCAGGAAGGCCGCGAGGCGCGTGTGCGCCTCGATGAAGCGCGCGAGAAAGTCGCGGCGCTTCTCGGCGCCCGTGCGGGTGAAGTTGTCTTCACCAGTGGCGGCACCGAGTCGAATAATTTTGCCCTCCTTGGGGTGGCCCTGATGCCGGGGCAAACCCGCCGCCGCATCGTAACCACCGCCATCGAGCACCCCTCGGTGCTTAACCCGCTTCGCCAGCTTGCTCCGCTCGGGTTCGATATTGTCTTTTTGCCTCCCGATGCCGATGGCCGCATCGATCCCGCCCGTCTTGAAAGCGCTCTCGATGACTCGACGGCCCTGGTATCCATTCAACACGCCAACAGCGAGGTGGGCACATTGCAGGACATCCAGACCTTCGGCGAAATGGCACGCCGGGCGGGCGCGTTGTTCCATGTCGATGCGGTGCAGACCGCGGGCAAGCTCGCTCTCGATGTGGAGGCCCTGCCGGTGGACCTGCTGTCCGTTTCCTCGCACAAGATTTGTGGCCCGAAGGGTGTGGGCGCGCTGTTCATCCGCCGCGGTACCGCGCCCCTGTTTTCACCCATCGCCGGAGGTTCGCAGGAGAGAAAACGCCGTGGCGGCACCGAGAACGTTGCCGGCATTGTCGGCTTCGGAGTCGCGGCGGACCTCGCCGTGGCCCGGCTCGCCGCGGGGCGGCCGGAGGAAGTCAGGGCGCTCCGCGACTGGTTTTTTGCCCAGATCCGCGAAGTGGTTCCCGGCGTGGTGCGTTTCGGGTCGGCGGAGTTCTGCCTGCCGAATACGCTGGGCCTGGGTTTTCCCGGCAGGGAAGGGCAAGGGCTGCTCATTGGCCTCGATATGGAGGGCATCGCTGTTTCCACCGGGTCGGCGTGCAGCTCCGGTTCCGGGCAACCTTCTCCCGTGCTTGCGGCCCTGGGTGTTGATTTGCAGACCATCGAATCTTCCCTTCGTTTCAGCCTCGGCTGGCAGCACAGCCGGGAAGAACTGATGAAGGTGGTGGAGGCGCTTTCCCGCCTGGCCGGTGCCACCGGAGACCGCCTGGCCCCGTCATCGGCCTGATTTCCCTCCCGGCGGGCGCGCAAAAGGCCATCGGCCTGCCGATATGACCCCGGCTTTTTGGTTGACATCGTTTCGGAGCGGAAATATAATCCCTTGATATTCAAGGGTTATGACTGCCTTGTCCTACCACGATGGAGAAATCTATGTCCTCAGCAAACAATGTTTTCCGATGGTTAATAGCCCTGTTGGTCGCGGCGTCGCTTGGCATGGGCGGGTGCAGTTATATGCCCTGGGCGGGAAACGAGCCGGAGGATGATTTGGCCTTCGAGGATGATTTTCCCTTTGAAGAAGATAAGGCTGCCGCACCAAAGACTGAGGAAGCGGCTTTGAACGATGATGCCTTTTTCGCCGATGATCCGAAGGTGAACGAGGTTGCGGCCGAGGAAGCCCCCGCCGCTCCGGCACCGCCGACCCTGCACGGAGACGTTGAAAGCCTCCAGATCCAGCAGGAAGCGCTGGTTTCAAAGGTCCGGGAAATGGAAGAGATGCTGGCCACCCTCGAGCCCAAGGTCGAAGCGGCGCAGGAGCGCCTCGAAGGAGGGCGGGAAGGCGCGGAGAAAGTAGAGTTGCTGGAGCCCGAGGTGGAGGAACTGAAGAGCCAGGTGAGCGAACTCAAGAGCGAAATCGCCCGCTTGAAGGAGCAGAAAACGGTTGCGATGGCGGCCCCCGTCAGGACGGCTAAAGCTTCACGGCCGGCATCGGGCAAGAGTGGGGGCACACCGCCGGAATACGATAGCGCCCTGGCCGCTTACAACAGCGGAAAATACGACGAATCCATCCTGCAATTCCAGAACCTGGCTCTCAGCAACCCGCCGGTGAGCCTGCAGGACAATATCCTTTTCTGGATCGGCAGCAATTACGTCAAGCTGGAAATGTACGACGATGCCATCAAGAATTTCGAGGAGGTCATCAGCAAATATCCCCGCGGTAACAAGGTGCACGACTCGCGCTACATGTTGGGCGTCACTTATCAGAAAAAGGGCGAGTCGAGCCGCGCCATCGAAGTTTTGCAGTCGGCGCTCAAGACCAACCCGCCCGCCGATGTGAAGGGACGGATCCTGGGTAAGCTAAAGGAAATCCAGTAACCGCCTCCCGCTCTTCGGCCCTCCAGGGCGATGAAAGTTGCAATCGTTCACGATTGGCTGACCGCCATGCGCGGCGGGGAAAAATGCCTGGAAGCATTTTGCCGCCTCTTTCCCGAAGCCGACCTGTTCACCCTGTTTCACCACCCCGGGCGAGTTTCCCCGCTCATTGAACAGCGCACGATCCACACGTCCTTTCTTCAGTCGGTCCCTGGCATCGAAAAATACTACCGTTATTTCCTGCCGCTGATGCCGCGCGCCATCGAGAGCTTTCGCCTCGAAGGTTACGACCTGATCCTGAGCAGCAGCCATTGCGTCGCCAAAGGCGTCCGGCGGCCCCCGGGCAGCCTGCATGTCTGCTACTGTCATACCCCCATGCGTTACCTGTGGGATCAGTACGATCTGTATTTTGGTGAGGAAAGAAGCCACTGGCTGACGCGCGCGGTGATGAAGCGGTTGGCTCCCAGGTTGCGCCGCTGGGATGTCGAGAGCAGTCGCAACGTCGATTTTTTCATCGCAAATTCCTTGAATGTTCAGCGGCGGATCAAGCGGCACTATGGCCGCGAGGCGACGGTGATTCAACCTCCCGTGGACGTGGATTTTTTTACGCCGGGAGAGGATCCGGCGGAGCCGTATTTTCTGGTTGTTTCGGCCCTGGTGCCCAACAAGCGCGTCGAATTAGCGGTTGAAGCCTGCAATGAATTGGGTTATCCTCTCATCGTTGTAGGCGAAGGGCCGATGGCCGGCGCTCTTAAAAGGCGGGCCAAAGCAACCGTCCGGTTCACCGGATGGCTTCCCGGCGAGGAGATCCGGTCCCTTTACGCCCGATGCCGGGCCTTCCTGTTCACCGGAGAAGACGACTTCGGCATCACCCCTCTGGAAGCGCAGGCTATGGGTCGGCCGGTGATCGCCCTGGCCCGCGGCGGCGCCCTGGAAACGGTGGTGCCCGACCGGGAATCGTGGAAGAGCGAGACCGGAATCCCCGCCCGCCAAACCGATCAGCCCACAGGAGTATTTTTCCACGAGCCCACGGTCGAGGCCCTTATTTCGGCTATAAGGCACTTTGAAACCATCGAAACCCGATTCGATTCCCAGTTCATACGAAGCCACGCGCTTCCATTTGACGACAGGGTATTTCTGCAGCGAATCCGGCAATTCATCGAAGACCAAGCCCATCGATGTTGAAGAAACACGGTCAACTATTTTTCTCTTCCCTCCTCCTGTTCGATAGCTTCGCCATCGCTTTTTCCTGGTTGGCGGCCTATTACGTCCGGTTTCACTGGCAGTTCGTTCCGCTGTACCATCCCATTCCTCCGCTGAGTCTTTATGCTTGGGCCCTCATCCCTATCCTGGCGGTATTCCTGATCAACATTCGCCTCATGGCCTTGCATCAGCCTTTAAGGGGAAGACCCGGTTCGAGCCAGGCCGTTGCGATCATCAAGGTCGCGTCCGTTTCCGTACTGATGCTGACCGCGATCAGCTTTTTCTATCGCGGCGAAAGTTTTTCCCGCGTTGTCACCGCCTATTTCTGGGTTTTTGTCATAGTGGGGATGTTGCTGTCCCACAAGCTGGTGGGTGCGCTGATGGCTTTTCTCAGAAAGCGCGGCCTCCAGATGCAGAGGGTGCTTGTGGTGGGGGCGGGAGAATTGGGGCAGAGGGTGGTTAAATCCCTTCGCCTGCATCCCGAAATTGGGTTTTCCGTGGAGGGCTACCTGACGGGGCATCCCGAAAAAATAGGCTCGCGCCCTGGCGATGTTCCCGTGCTCGGCCTGTATCAGGACGTGAACCGGGTGGTTCGTGAACAGAGTATCGATCAGCTTTTCATTGCCTTGCCGCTTAAAAGCCACGACCGGTTGGAGCAGGTTCTGTCGCGGCTTTCCGAGGAAACCGTAGCCGTCAAGGTGGTTCCCGACCTGTTGCGCTACATGAATGTGCACTCCGGCGTCGACGAGCTCGACGGCCTGCCCATCGTCAACCTCGCCGAGACGCCGCTATATGGCTGGAACAGGGTCATCAAACGGGGATCCGACATCGTTTTTGGCGCATTTGCCCTGTTGTTGCTGGCACCGGTCATGGGGCTCATCGCCCTGATTGTCAGGTTCGAATCCCCGGGGCCTGTATTTTTTCGTCAGGAGCGGGTGGGTTTGGATGGCAGGGTGTTCGACATCATTAAATTTCGTTCCATGCGCGTGGGGGCCGAGGATGAAACGGGCCCCGTGTGGGCGAAAAAGGGCGACCCCAGGCGCACCCGTGTGGGTGCTTTTCTGCGGCGCAGCGGTCTCGACGAGCTGCCGCAACTGCTGAACGTATTGAAGGGGGACATGAGCCTGGTGGGGCCTCGGCCGGAGCGCCCGGTTTTTATCGAGGAATTCAAAAAATCGATCCCGCATTATATGCTGCGGATGAAAATGAAGGCGGGGCTCACAGGCTGGGCGCAGGTGAATGGCTGGCGGGGAAACACCTCGCTCAAAGAACGCATCGCCTGCGATATTTATTATATTCAGCACTGGTCCCTCTGGTTCGACCTTAAAATTCTATTGCTCACCCTTTTCCGCGGAGCCTTCCATCGGCATGCCCACTGAACCGAGAGTTGTGGTGGTGATTCCCGCCCGCTACGCCTCCACCCGCCTGCCGGGAAAGCCTTTGCTGGATATCGCCGGCCGGTCCATGATCGAATGGGTGGTGAGGCAGGCGGAGGAGGCGCGGGTGGGCGAGGTCATCGTTGCCACCGACGACGAGCGAATCGCCCGTGCGGTGGAAGGGTTTGGCGGGTGCGCGGTGATGACATCGCCGGACCACGTTTCCGGCACCGACCGGGTGGCGGAAGTGGCGGAAAAACTCGATTGCGATGTGGTGGTCAATGTTCAGGGGGACGAGCCGCTGGTGGCGAGCGAAAATATCCGCCGCCTCGTGGCTCCGTTCAAGCAGGCGGATGCCCCGCCGGTGGTCACCCTCAAGACCCCCATTCGCGAGGTGGGGCCGATGTTCGACCCCAATGTCACCAAGGTCGTCACCGATTCCACGGGGCGGGCGCTTTATTTTTCCAAAGGCCCCATTCCCTACGACCGGGTGGCCTGGCCAAAGGGGATGACGGGGCAGGGGGGCACTGGCGCCTCGGTGAGCGGGGCGTACAAGCATCTGGGGATCTATGCGTATTCGCGTGAATTCCTGATGAAAATTCCGTCACTTCCCGTGTCGCCGCTGGAGGCCATCGAAAAACTGGAGCAACTCCGGTTTCTGGAGTATGGTTATCCTGTGCTCGTGCTGGAAACCGGAAGCGATTCCATCGGCGTGGACTGCGAAGAAGACCTCAACCGCGTTCGCCGGCTGGTTGGTGAATCGGACGGGAAAAACGTTTAACCATAGAAGGGAAGAGCCTTGAAAAAAAGCGGCCGGACGGCAAAAGTCAAATACATCTTCGTGACCGGGGGCGTGTTGTCCTCGCTCGGCAAGGGCATCGCGGCGGCATCCCTCGGCAGCCTGCTGGAATGCACCGGGCTCAAGGTCACCTTGCTCAAGCTCGACCCCTACATCAATGTGGACCCGGGAACCATGAACCCGATCCAGCATGGCGAGGTCTTTGTCACCGACGATGGCGCCGAGACGGACCTCGACCTCGGGCACTACGAGCGGTTCACGCATGCGCGGATGCGCCGCGTCAATAACGTCACCGCGGGGCGCATCTACCACGACGTGATTCAGAAGGAACGGCGCGGCGAATACCTGGGCTCCACCGTGCAGGTGATCCCTCATATCACCGATGAAATCAAGCGGCGCATTCGCCTGGTGGGCGATAAATCCGACGTGGTCATCTGTGAAGTGGGCGGCACCGTGGGCGATATCGAGAGCCTGCCCTTTCTCGAGGCGATCCGGCAGTTCAAATTCGACATGAAGTCGAAGAACGTGCTTTACCTGCACCTCACCCTGGTGCCCTACATCAAGACATCGGACGAACTCAAGACCAAGCCCACCCAGCACAGCGTGCAGAAACTCCGGGAAATCGGCATTCAGCCGGATATCCTGTTGTGCCGGACCGAACGTAAATTATCGGCGGCCATCAAAAAGAAGATCGCCCTGTTCTGCAACGTGGAGGTCAACTCCGTTATCACCGCCATGGACGTGCAGTCGATATATCAGGTGCCTCTTAGCCTTCACAAAGAAGGCATCACCTCGATCGTTCTTAAAAAGCTGGGCTTGCCGGCCGGGGAGCCGCAGCTCGACCGGTGGAAGGACATCACCCAAAAGATTTTACACCCCAAGGGCGAGGTCGATATCGCGATTGTGGGCAAGTACATCGACTTGAAGGAGGCGTACAAGAGCCTGACCGAGGCCCTCCTTCACGGCGGCATCGGCAACAACGTGCGTGTCAACCTGCACTGGGTGGATGCGGAGGAAATTGAGCGCGATGGGGGCACCGAAAGGCTGAAGGCCTGCGACGGAGTGCTGGTTCCGGGAGGGTTCGGCGAGCGCGGTATCGAGGGAAAAATCTCTGCCGTGCGCTTTGCCCGGGAAAACCGTGTGCCGTTCTTTGGCATCTGCCTCGGCATGCATTGCGCCGCGATCGAATTCGCCCGTAATGTCGCGCACCTTAAAAACGCCAGCAGCGCGGAATTCTCCAGCACCTCTCCCTATCTCATCATCGACCTGATGCACGACCAGGATGCTCAGGGGGATAAGGGCGGGACCATGCGCCTTGGCGAATACCCCTGCCAGTTGCGTAAGGATTCGCACGCGTTTCGCGCCTACGGATCACGGGAGATCTATGAACGGCATCGCCACCGCTACGAGTTCAGCAACAAATACCGCATCCAGATGGAGGAGGCGGGAATGAAGATCAGCGGCATTTCCCCCAACGGCAACCTGGTGGAGATCATCGAACTCGAAGATCACCCGTGGTTCCTGGCGGGCCAGTTCCACCCCGAGTTTAAATCCTCCCCCATGTCACCGCATCCGCTGTTCAAGGAATTTATCGCCCACTCCGCATTGTGGAGAAAAAACAGGAACGGGGAGCCGGCGAAGTCCGGCGAGGCTGAAAATACTTAACAAGACCTGAGGCGAGTCCTAGCCGTCAGGCGAAGCCGCGAATCAGGTCGAGCTTGCCGATAACGCCGACCAGGCGGCCGTCCTCGAGAACGGGGAGGGTGTGGACATCCTTCTCGGCCATCACGGTGGCGATCTCGGTCAACTCGGTGTCCACATTCACCGTGACGGCGCCCGCGTGATAAATATCGGCCACGGTAGTGGCGGTCATCTTCTTCACGTCCGACTGAAACTTTTTCTCGCTTTCCAGCGGCACCACCCAATCGAACAGGGCGATCACCGTGGGGATGTGCAGTTGTTTCTTCTGCTCGATCAAATCCCCCTGGGTGACCACGCCGATAACCGCCCCATCGTCGTCCAACACGGGTACCCCGTTGACTCCGCGCTCCATGAAAATCTGCGACAGGGCCTGGATGGTCGTGTCCTTGGTAACGGTGATGACTTGTTTCGTCATGATGTCTTTCGCGGTTGGCATGAGGTCTCCTGTGAATAGGGATCGTTAAGTATTTATTTTACCCCCATGGACGGCGAGGGTGAAGCTATTTCGCCGGGCGCGTTGGGGGTTGGGTGGCGCGTGAGGGTTTCCGCATGTTTTTCAGGAATTGGTAGCCGTCCACCATAAGATCGGCGATGCGATCGGAGAACCTGAAAGGAATATCCCTGTGCATTTTGATCGTGACATAAACCCCCGCCCCGAGCAGGATCAGGTTCGGAATCCACACCGATAAATAGGGATTCACCTGACCGGTTTGTCCCATATTCTGGGAGAAGACCAGGGCCACGTAGTACAGCAGGATGATGACGAGGCTCATGGCGAAACTCGCCGACTTCCCCGAACGGCTGGACTTGACGCCGAGAGGCGCGCCGAACACCGCGAACAGCAGGCAACTGAAGGGCAACGCAAATTTCTTGCTGAGCTCGACCGCCGGTTTGTTGATCGGCTTCCCGGCCTTTTTATAATCGGCGATCTTTTTACGGATTTCGGCGAGGGAGATGTCGCGGTTGGCCACGGTCGCCTTCTTTTCCAGCCGCCGCGTGTCGGGCAGGTTGAGGGTCAGGTCGTAGCCGCGGAAATTCAGGGTCTGGTAGTCGCCGCGGCGGGCGCTGAACTCGTGAATGGTTCCGTTCCGGAGTTTCAGCTGGATCTTCAGCGACTCGGGGTCCGAGAAGATGTAACCTTCGCTGGCGGATATGATCTGCGGTTCCTTGGGCCGGGATGTGTCGGCGATGAAAATACCCTGCATGCTTCCATCATCCCCCCGCCCCTCCACCAAAAGAATCAGGTTGTCGAAATCCTGGTTGAAGATCCTGGGTTTGATGTCCAGGTCCGCGCGATTGCGAATAACGTCGAAGATGATCTGTTTGTAGGCCTGGTTGCCGGCGGGCAGGGCGTAAAACATGACGAAGTTCGCCAGGATGTAGGTCAGGAGTGAAAACGCGAAGACCGGGCGAAGCAGGTGAAGAAAGCTCCTGCCGGTGGTTTTCATGGCGACCCACTCGTTGTGCGCCGAAAACTGATTGAACGTGACCACGGAGGCCACGAGAACGCTGATCGGGATGGTGAGGCTGAGAAGGGAAGGGGAGAGAAACAGGAGGATCTCGACCATTTCAATCAGGCTGACCCCGCGATTGACGATCATTTCCGCCATGAACAGGAACTTG
>QJZQ01000013.1 GCA_003246675.1 Nitrospirota bacterium
AGCACAGTGGTGACGGTTTCCATCAGCAATCGAGCGGATAAATTGAAAGACGGCACCTACGAGGATCTGATCGTTTTCACCAACGTGACGAGCGGCACCGGCAACACCAGTCGCGCCGCGACGTTGATCGTCGGCACCGGCGGCGGGGGTGGCGGGGGTAGTGGCAGCGGCACGGTGGAAGTCACCCCGGCCGAGGGCCTGAGCGCGAGCGGCAAGCCCGGCAGCGTCTCGGGGTCCATCGATTATCTGGTGACCAATGGAACCGGTGGCGAGGTGACCCTCGCGGTGACCAACGGCATGGACTGGGTGACGGCCACAATCACCACGGGTAATGGTGTACTGGTGCCGGGTGAAACCGAAACGGTGACGGTGTCCATCATTAGTGGGGCAACGAGCCTGCTTGGGGCAGGCACCTACAACGATACGGTCGTTTTCACCGATATCACCATAGACCCCGAGAACCCTGTCGAGATCGCCACCCGGCCGGTGACGTTAAGTTTGCGCGGCAAGAGGTAATAGCCCGCTTGCTCCGCGAGGAATCCTTCGGGAGCGGCAATAAAAAAACCCCCTTCCAGGTTCGCCGGCAGGCGACCTGAAAGGGGGTTTTATTTTTCCGTCGGGTCTACTTCGGTCCGATCATTTTTTCCGGCCGTACCTTTTCATCAAATTCCTCCGCGGTCAGCAACTTCAGGGCGACCGCCGCCTCCTTGAGCGTGCTGTTGTCCTCGTAGGCTTTCTTCGCCACCTTGGCGGCGTTGTCGTAACCGATGTGCGGGTTCAGCGCCGTCACCAGCATGAGCGAGTTTCTTAAGTGAGCGGCGATCTGCTCGCGGTTTGGCTCGATGCCGGCGACGCAGTGGTGGTTGAACGAGCGGCACGCATCTCCCAGCAAGCGGATGGATTGCAGCAGGTTGTAGATCATCACCGGTTTGAACACGTTGAGTTCGAAGTGGCCTGAAGAGCCGCCGATGTTGATCGCCGTGTCGTTGCCCATGACCTGGGCGGCGACCATGGTCATCGCCTCCGACTGCGTCGGGTTGACCTTGCCCGGCATGATGGAGCTGCCCGGCTCGTTCGCCGGCAGGATGAGTTCGCCCAGGCCGCAGCGCGGCCCCGACCCGAGCCAGCGGATGTCGCTGGCGATTTTCATGAGCGAGCAGGCGATGGTTTTGAGGACGCCGCTGGCCTCGACGATGGCGTCGTGGGCGGCGAGCGATTCGAACTTGTTGGGCGCGGTGACGAACGGCTTGCCGGTGAGTTCGGCAATGACTCCCGCGACCTTCACGGCGAAATCCCGGTGCGAGTTGAGCCCTGTTCCTACCGCGGTGCCGCCAAGGGCAATCGGGTAGAGCCGGGGCAGGCATCCGGCGATGCGGTCGAGGGCATGGTCGAGCTGAGCGGTGTAGCCGCTAAACTCCTGGCCGAGGGTCAGCGGCGTGGCGTCCATCAGGTGCGTCCGGCCGATCTTGATGATGTCCTTGAACGCCGCGGATTTTTCCCGCAGGGCGTCGCGAAGTTCGGTGAGCGGCGGCAGCAGCCCCTCGTGGATGCGCTCCACCGCGGCGATGTGCATGGCGGTGGGAAACGTGTCGTTGGACGATTGCCCCATGTTCACATGGTCGTTGGGGTGCACGGGGTCCTTCGAGCCCAGCACGCCGCCGGCGATCTCGATGGCCCGGTTGGCGATCACCTCGTTGCTGTTCATGTTGGACTGGGTGCCGCTGCCGGTTTGCCACACGCGCAACGGAAAATGCTCATCCAGCTTGCCGGCGATGACTTCATCGGCGGCCTGAACGATCAGGTCCTTCTTGTCGCCGGGCAGCAGGCCCAGTTCTGCGTTGACGATGGCCGAAGCCTTTTTCAGGATACCCATGCCGCGGATGATTTCGCGGGGCATGGTTTCGATGCCGATGTCGAAATGGATCAGCGAACGGGCAGTTTGTGCTCCGTAATAACAGTTCACGGGAACCTGAATTTCACCCATGCTGTCGGTTTCGATCCTATAATCCATGATCCTCCTCCTTCTCGTTAAAAATAATCTGCCGCTTCGGGCATGTGTTCTTCGATGAATGTCTTGAAATTTTTAAGCAGGCGCACTTCCGACTGGCGCACGGCCTCACGCGTGATGTTGAACTCATCGCCAATCTCCTGCAGCGACAAGGGCGATTCTGCGAGTACCCGGTCCTCCAGAATTTTGAGCTGGACCGGCTTCAGCCCCTGCTTGAAGGTGGCGATGTGCTCGTTGAGGAGGGCGTGGAATTCCTCCCGCTCCACGTTTCTTTCGGTGGATTGGCCGGAGGACAGCGAGGAAGCGGGCGTGCGTTCGTTTCCGGGGTGAAGCGGCGTGTCCATGGACACGTCGGCGGCGCCCAGGCTCATGTCCACATCGATGATTTCGCCCTCATCCACCCCGAAGCGTTCGGCGAGGAGCCGGGGGGTCGGGGCGAAGCCTTCGCGCTCGAGTCTTTCCTTTTCCTTCTTCAGGTTGAAGAGCAGCTTGCGGCGGACGTTGGTCGTCCCCACCTTGACGAGCCGCCAGTTGTCGAGGAGATATTTCAGGATATAGGACTTGATCCACCACGACGCGTAGGCCGAGAGGCGGACGCCGCGGAAAGGGTCGAAGTTCTTCACCGCCTTCATGAGGCCGACATTGCCTTCCTGAACCAGGTCCATCATGTTCTGCCATTGCCGGTTAAAGGTCATGGCGATGCGCACCACCAGCATCAGGTTGGCCGTGGTCAGGCGGTAGGCGGCGTTCAGGTCGCCCTTGTCGCGCAGCAGCAGCGCGAGTTCTTTCTCCTCCTCCTCGGTCAGCTCCTCGTAGCGTCTTATTTCCTGGATGTAGGCGGAAAGCGGGTCGAGAACGGCAAGGGATTTTTCGGTGCTTTTGGCGGGAACAAGACTTGTCTCCCCGTTTTTGCTTTCCGCGAGATCCTTGTCGTTGCTCATTGGGCCCGTCCGCCGCTGCCGGGCTCCCGCTTCGCATGGGCGGGGCGAGCGGCGGTTGGTGTTAGCCGTTGAATTTGGAGTGGGTAGAACTTACAATGATGCATGGCCCGTTTACTGATATTGGGAATTCTGATCGTAACGTTCATCCTGCTGGTGCGCGCCATTTTTCCCTCTGCGTCCAAAAAAGAGGCACAGGCGGACAGCACGGAAATGGTGAAGGACCCGAACTGCGAAACCTACGTTCCCAGGGCGGATGCGGTCCGCCGGAACATCAAAGGCAAGGATCATTATTTTTGCGGGGAAAAATGCGCCGAGGACTTCAAGAAGAAGGCCTGAAAAACCCATGGGGTTTTTCCCCTCGTGCGCCCGGAACCCGCGCCCTGGCTCAGGCTTAACTGTAATCAGCAGTATAACATAGGGGACGGTTTCCACCACGGCAAACCGGCCTGCCCAGAAGACCTACGAAAGAAAGATTGCTCATGAAAAAAAATCATCACGTATGGATCGCACGGCTCACAATGTTGACCTTCCTTTTCATCGTCTCCCCTGCCTGGGCCGCGGACGACTGCGTGCCGGTGGATAAGAAACCGGTGAAGGTGGAGGGGTGGATTTCGAAAAAATTCAAGAAGGAGCGAAAGCAGATTTTCAAGGAATTCGGTGCGCTGGGCAACACGAAGGTCCGCCTCAAGGTTTTCCCCATGGGGGATACCGCCAAGGTGGTGGCCATTGGCCGCTGCGTTCCGGCCTACCTTGCGAGGCACATTCTCAAGCTGGCGCTCGACTACACCGCCGGGGTCGAAAGCCTGGTCAACCAGGCGTTTATCTCCGGGCATTGGACGGGCATCGGCACCACCATGTTCGACGAGCCGTCGCAGCAGAAGGTCGATGAAGCACAGGTCAAGGCATTGCTGAACCCCGACCTGAGCACGGAGGAATTTCACGCCCTCTATCAAAAGTTTTCGGTTCAGGATGAGACGGTTCCCTTCGTCGGGCTGGATCGGCCCAACGCCAAACAGGTGCAATGACGGGGTCTTCGGTGGCTTCGGGTGCGGGGCTTGCGGTGTGCCTGG
>QJZQ01000143.1 GCA_003246675.1 Nitrospirota bacterium
TTTCCCGCAACAGGTCGAGCTCTTCGATGGTCAGGTTGTCGAGATGTTCGAGGTTGTATTCGATGGTGTCGATGATTCTTTTGACCGGCCGCTGCATCGGCCGCATAAAGTAGGTGGTGATGGTGGATACGATGGTGCCGAAAAACAACACGGAGCCGAGGATGATCCAGACCCCGCCGATGGCTTTGGCCAGGCCGGATAGCGGCACGTCGGCAATGCCCGCGGTGGTGAAAGCGGCGATGCCCCAATACAAGGCGTCGCCAAAGGAGGTGATGGGCGTCCCGGCCATTTCCCGCTCCGCCAGATAGACCCCGCCCGAGAATAAAATCCACAGGAAGGTTGTCGCGTAGACCATTTTGAAAAAAGGCGTATGAAGAAAAATATCTCTGACAAATCTTTTGAGCCGGGTATCTCGCTTGTTCTTTTTCACGGTCCCCCCCCTTTTTTCAAATTGATCGCTGCCGGCTCGGGCTGGCTGCGCTCTCTTCCGTTGAGCATGGGCATCGATTGATTATTTTGATCGCTTTTACTCTTGTCTTATTCCCTGTCTCCATCGGCGGGCGGCAGCCCACCCATTGCTCTCTGCAAACCTTGCAGCGGCGGTGAGTCCTTTTCTTTATTCGGCATAAAAAATGGTATAAGTAACTGGGTTTAATGGCAAGGGCCGTTGGGGTTCCTGCCGTGCCCGCTACCGGAACTTATTTTACAGGAGAAATGCCTCATGGCCAGCACCACGGTCAACGAAATCGCGCCGGATATCTTTCGCATCTCGACGTTCATTGCGGATTTCAATCTCGGATTCAATCAGTTCCTGGTGAGGGACGAGCAGCCGCTGCTCTACCACACAGGGATGCGCGGGCGCTGTTCCCGCTGGTGAAAGAGGCGGTGGCCACGGTGCTGGACCCGGCGACGATCCGCTGGATCGGCTTCAGCCATTTCGAGGCGGACGAATGCGGCGCGATGAACGAATGGCTGGAGGTTGCCCCCAAAGCCGAGGCGGCGTGCGGCATGGTGGCGGCGCTGGTCAACCTCAACGATTTCGCGGCGCGCCCGGCGAAAATCCTGCAGCACGACGAAGTGCTGGAAACGGGCAAATACCGCTTCCGCTACCGCGCCACGCCGCAGGTGCCGCACGCCTGGGACGCGGGCATGCTGCTGGAGGAAACCACGGGCGCGCTGTTCTGTTCGGACCTGTTCCACCAGGTGGGCGAGCGCGAACCGGTGACGGGGGAAAGCCTGGTGCCGCGCTTCCGCGAGGCGCTGGTGGAGTACAGCGCGGGCCCCTTCGCCAACTACATGCCCTACACGCCGCAGACCGACGCCATTCTCGCGGGCCTGGCGGACCTTGGGCCAAAAGTCATTCTGCCCATGCACGGCTCCGCATTCACCGGCGACGGCGAAGCGGAAATACGCGCCATGGCGCGAATGATGCGCGAGGTTCTGGGCAGCACCGCCTGAAAACGGAAGCCGGACCGGGGCGGAAAATCCATAAAGGGCTAACGCAAAAAGCTCTCGGGCAGGAATTACTGAGTAAGGAAGGGGATCAAACAAAAAGAGCAGCTCATAGAGCCGCTCTTTTATTTATTTTGCATCCCCGGTTGATTGACGCCGGACGATTTCTTCCTGACGAAACCGGTATTCCTGCTTTGAATAAGAGGGACTAAAAGGCGGGGAATCTCTCCTTTCGCTTCCATCCAGTCACAAATGGCGATAAGGCAGGGAAACCGGGTATCGGCTTGGCTTATTGTTTAAACATTTCCGCGGCGGTGGCGACGCGCTTTCCCCGGACAATCGGTTTCTCCTCCACATAATTCCATTCCTGATTCAACGTCTTGTCGCGCAGGCCGGACAGCAAAGCATTGAACGTTTCCACATCGGCGTCAGCATACTCAAAGTAGGTCATGAAGTCCTGCTCCGGGTCGATAAAGCGGGAGTGGTAGAGCTTCCGGTAGATGCGGTTGATGTATTTGAACCCAACCTCATTGTGGCCGAGATGACCCTTACCGAATATTGCGGGATTTGCAAAAAAATAATTCTGGCGTTTCTCCTGGGTGAGCGCCCACCATGCCGGGGTTTTCGAAAGCGGGAATACAACCACATTGGGCTGGTCCGTCCCGGCGGCCCTCTTCGGCGCGTTTTCCTTCAGGCGCAGGAGCGTCGCCTCATCCGTGTAGTTCAACTGCCGCGTCACCGCGTATCGCGTTTTCACCCGATAAAAATCTTGCACCGCCTGCGTCACGGCCTCGACATAGCCATCGAGCCCTTTTTTGTTGAGGGACTCCACACGAATCAGGCCTGCCGGTGAGCCCGAAACCGGATTGCCGTTCAGCGAGTAGCCTGTGACGCGAATGAACTGCACCGTATCGGTTTTTTCTTTTTGTGGGCTGAAATCGTTGGAAAATCCTGACGAGGCGTCGGCGATTTCTTCCGCTATCGAAGATAAGACGCTATCCTCCAGCGGCGCACTGGACTTGGGGAACAAGTAAACGAACGCCCCCCACTGGCCCTGCGTAGCCCAAGCCTGCCCAGCACTCAGACTGAATAACAGCGCATACAGACAAACTGCTCGCAACGAAACCATCCGCATAAAGCTCTCCCGGAATCAGGTGCACGGATTCCTTGATATTGTGAAGATTTCTCAATTAACCGTAACGCGGTCATGAATTTGTCTTCACTTATGTTGGGTTTTCCATCACGACGCGGGTTTTTATAAAAGTGTACATCAAAGTGTTTCCGTTTTGTGCCCAATTTGGAGACGAACCCAGCTTAACCCCTGACTTTTTTGACTTTCAGACCCTTTCAAACAAAGCCGTCCTCGGGCATTATCCGTTTGGCATGCTGGTTTTTGGCAAATCATCGAGGCGTCAGATCCTCTAGAGAGTTGCGCGGGCGAAACGCATCGCATCCTAATTCTTCACGAATTGCGTTCAGTGGCAGAGGGTGCGGAAAGAGCCGCGAGGGGGCGGGTTAAATCAGCTGCTCGACCTTCCAGTCCACCGGCAGTTCGACGAGCTTGCCGGAGCGGGTTTCGTAGCGCACGAAGCCGTGCTCCTGACCGAACAGGAACAGGTCCCGCGTGACGGCGACATCCTGCTTGCAGTATTCGACGATCTGGTCGATCTTGCCTTCCTTGTACCATTGCAGGGATATGAGCCCGTCGGCGGATTTCTTCGCGTTCAGGGTGTGGCCGGCGAGGTGGTCCAGGCTCAGGCGGAAGCCGAGCTTTTTCTTGATGTCGACCAGCATGTCGAAGGTCTTGAGGTCCTGCAGGTCGATGGACGCTTCGGGCTGCAACACGGTGTAGTCGAAGCCGATGACGTTGAACCCCACCACCAGGTCGGCGGTTTGCAGTTTTTCGACCAGCTGCCTGGCCTCGTGCTCCAGATAAACGTTGTGCTTTTTTTCCAGGCTGTCCCACACCACGCCAACGGCGAGCTTCATGAGGTGGATGTTGCCCCAGCCGCCGACGTCTTCGGCGCTCTTCTGCGTTTCGAGGTCGAAATAGAGAACCCGGGGCTCCCTGGGTACTACTTCTTCGACCGCTTTTTCCTCGGACTCCTGAAATAAATCGAACTGTTCGGTCATAACTGGCGCTATTTGAATGGGGTTTTGGCAATTTTCAGTGGATGCCGTTACTTTACCACCGCTCAGGGCCGATGCCAATTTTTTTTCCGGGGACGGAGGGGCGGGTGCCGAGGGCCCGCAAAACGCGCGGGAGGCTAAAGTTTGCCGCTTCCGGGCCGATATTGAACTGTAGATCACTTACTTTTCAATTCGTTTCAACTCGGCGGCCATGGAAACCAATTTCGGCTTCAACTCGGGCATCGACACGGCGGACCTGATCACCAAGCTGGTGGCGCTTCAGCGACGGCCGATCAACCTGGTGCAGACCAAAAAGGCCTTCGACGACCTGAGGCTGAAGGCGTTCAAGGACCTCCAGTCCGAACTCACGGCGTTTCAGGGCGTGGTGGGCAAGCTCAACACGCAAAGCCAGTTTCTGGTGCGGGAGGGCACGTTCGTCAACACCAACCCGGGGGATGTCAACCCGGTGGCGGGCCTGGAGGTCACAAGCCAGGCGGTCGCCAGCCAGTATGCGTTGGACGTCACCCAGATCGCCAAGGAAACCAAAACGGCCTCGCAGGGTTTTGCCACGTCCTCCACCGTGGTGGGCTCGGGGACGCTCACCCTCACCATCGATGGGGTGGCCACAAATATCACTCTCGATGCCTCGAACAATACGGTGGAGGGCATCCGCGACGCCATCAACAACGCGGGGCTCAACGTGCGGGCCTCCCTCCTCAACGACGGCGACCCGGCCAACCCCATCCGCCTGCTGGTATCGGGCACCGAGACGGGCCTCGACAACGCCGTCAGCGTCTCCATCAAGGACGGCGGCGGGGTGGACCTCGCCACGTTCACCGAGACCCAGGGCGCGCAAAACGCTCTGTTCACCCTCGATGGGGTGAGTATCTCCAAAGCGGGCAATACCGTCACCGATGTCATCGAGGGCGCCACGCTGAACCTGCTCTCGGCGGGCCAGGGAACGCTCTCCATCTCCACCGACCAGACGGCCATCAAGGAAAACATCCAGAGTTTCGCCGACGGCTATAACAAGGTGATCTCGTTCATCAACGAGCAGCTCAAGTTCGACCTCGACAGCGATACCGAGGGCACGCTGTTCGGCAACTTCACCCTGCTTAATATTCAGACGAACCTGCGTTCGACGGTGACCGGCCCCGTGGACGGGGCGAGCGGCACCTTCAGCTTCCTGTCGCAGATCGGTATCCGCACCGCCGCCGACGGGACGCTGACGGTCAACGACACGGAGCTGGAAAACGCCATCGCGGCGGATATCGACTCGGTCGTCCAGCTGTTCACCGGCACCGGCCAGGCGAGCCAGGCCGGCGTCGCCTTTGTCGCGGCGACGGGCGCCACCGAAGGCGGCACTTACGACCTGCGCGTTCTGGGCGGCGTACCGCAACTGAGCGTCTCCGGCCAGAACCTGTACACCGATGCGGTGGGCAGCGGCAACTTTTACACCGGGGCGGAGGGAACCGCCGCCGAAGGGCTCAGTTTCCGCATCGACAGCCTGGTGGATGGCGACTACGGCACCCTCACCTTCGAACCCGGGGTGGCCGAGAGCATCAACCGCCTGATCGAGCAGCACGTGGGCACGGGCGGAGGGAACCCTCTTGAAGCTGAAATCGACACTCTCACGGACACCCTCAAGGACTTCGACAACCAGATTATCGACCTGGAGGGGCGGCTCGAGATTTTCGAGGAAAACCTGCGGCGCGAGTTCGTCGCCCTGGAAGGCCTGCTGGCGCAGCTCGACTCCCAGCGCCAGGCGTTCACCAGCGCCATGGCCGGGCTCGACAACCTGTTCACGGGCCGCTGAGAACGCACTTAATAAACCGCTAAATCCAAAGGACATCCATGACCACGGCCAACCTGTATAAGGCATATCGGCAGACCCAGATCACCACCGCAAGCCAGGCGAACCTGATTTTAATGATGTACGAAGGCGCAATGAGGTTCACCCGTCAGGCCCTGGATAGCCTCGACGCGCAAGACCCGGCAGGAATGGTCCGCAACATTCAAAAGGCGCGCGACATCGTCAACGAACTCTCCCTCTCCCTGGATATTTCTCAGGGCGGAGAAGCCGCCGCCCGGCTGGAATCGCTCTATCAGTTCACTCTTTCGCAACTCACCCTGGCCAACATAAAAACCGACCGGGCGCCTCTGGAGGCCGTGCTGCGGGTTCTGACCCCTCTCACCTCCGCGTGGCAGACAGTAGCCGAGGGCCAGACGGAAGAAGCTCCCCTCACCCCGGCGAAGTTCTGAACACCCCCGCCACCCCGCCTGCCAAGGCCTGCGGCTGATTTCGCTTTGACAATGCATAATACTTATGATAAAAACTGATCTCTTTTTTTAAGCGCAGTTCCACTCTTTTCCCCGGTGGGCGGATGAAGATTCACGAGTATCAGGCCAAAGAAATTCTCGCAAAATACAACGTCCCGGTGCCGCGCGGCATCCTCGTTGACCATAAAAATCAGGCCGCCGAGGCCGCCAAGACGCTGGGCACTCCTGTCGTTGTGGTCAAGGCGCAGATTCACGCAGGTGGCCGCGGCAAGGGCGGCGGCGTGAAACTGGCCAAAAGCCCCAAGGAAGCCGAGACGCTTGCCGGCCAGATCCTGGGCATGACCCTGGTGACCCCGCAAACCGGCCCCGAAGGGCGGCTGGTGAAGAAAGTCCTCATCGAAGAGGGCATGGCCATCGCCAAGGAGCTCTACCTCGGCATCGTCGTCGACCGGGCCACCAGCCGGGTTCTCATCATGGCGAGCGAAGCCGGCGGCATGGAGATCGAAGAGGTCGCCGCCGCCACTCCCGAAAAAATTCTCAAGGAAACCGTTGACCCCGTTATCGGGGTGAAACCGTTCCTGGCGCGAAAAATCGCCTTCGGCCTCAACCTCGAGGGAGAGGCCCTGAAGAAGATGGTTCCCTTCATCATCAATCTGTACAACAGCTTCATCAAGGAAGACTGTGCGATGCTGGAGATCAACCCCCTGGTGATCACCGAGGACAACCGGGTGCTCGCCCTCGACGCCAAGGTCACCATCGACGACAACGCGCTTTTCAGGCAGAAACACATTCTCGACTATCGCGATACGGATGAGGAAGATCCGCTGGAAGTGGAAGCTTCGGCCTACCACCTCAATTACATCAAGCTCGATGGCAACATCGCCTGCATGGTGAATGGTGCGGGCCTCGCGATGGCCACCATGGACATCATCAAGCACACCGGCGGCGAACCGGCCAATTTCCTCGACGTGGGCGGCGGCGCCAACGAGGAGATGATTGAAAACGGTTTCCGCATCCTGCTTGGAGACAAAAACGTCAAAGCCATCCTCATCAACATCTTTGGGGGCATTCTGCGTTGCGATATCCTGGCCCGGGGCGTCATCGCCGCCAGCCAGAAACTCAATGTGCAGATTCCCATTGTCGTCCGGATGGAAGGAACCAACATGGAGGAGGGGCACCGCCTTCTTGAAGAATCCGGCCTGCGTCTCATTGTCGCCAACGGCATGAAGGACGCGGCCAAGAAAGTGGTTAAATCAATCCAATGAGCATTCTGGTAGACGAAAATACAAGACTCATCGTTCAAGGCATCACCGGCCGGGAGGGCCAGTTCCACTCCGAGCAGGCGATGAAATACGGCACCAAGGTCGTCGGCGGGGTCACCCCCGGCAAAGGCGGCCAGACCGTGCTGGAAACCGTTCCCGTCTTCAACACCGTCAAGGAAGCAGCGGTGAAGACGAAGGCCAACGCCACCATGATCTTCGTTCCGCCGCCCTTCGCGGCCGACGCGATCCTGGAGGCCGCCAACGCGGGCCTGGAGCTCATCATCTGCATCACCGAGGGGATCCCCACGACGGACATGATCGAAGTGCACCGGAGCATTCAGGGCACGGGCTCGCGCCTCATCGGCCCCAACTGCCCCGGCGTCATCTCTCCCGGGAAGTGCAAGATCGGCATCATGCCGGCGCACATTCACCGGAAGGGCAACATCGGCATCGTCTCCAGGAGCGGCACCCTCACTTACGAAACCGTGAGCCAGCTCTCCGCCCTCGGCTACGGCCAGTCCACCAGCGTGGGCATCGGCGGCGATCCGATCATCGGCACCAAGTTCATCGACGTGCTGGAAATGTTCCAGAAAGATCGCGGCACCAAGGCCGTTTGCATGATCGGCGAGATCGGCGGCACCGACGAGGACGAAGCCGCCTATTACGTCAAAAAGAAAATGACCAAACCCGTGATCGGCTTCATCGCCGGGCAAACCGCCCCGCCGGGCCGGCGCATGGGCCATGCCGGCGCCATCATCTCCGGTGGCCAGGGAACCGCGCAGGAGAAAATGAGCATCATGAAAAAGTGCGGCATCAAAGTCTGCAAGAGCCCGGCCGACCTGGGCAAGACGCTCGCCAACGCTCTCTGAGTCTTTTCCCTCGATGTCCACGGGGCCCAAAGGGCCCCGTCGCTGTTACCTACTCCGCGCTCTTTTCCGCATCCTCATAGGAAAGAGCACTCAATCGGCTTTCATAGTCCAGGGTATCGAACTGCTTTCCCCTGCGGAACGTCGTAAAGTACAACTCCGAATAGATTCCCATGATGACGTGCAGGCAATGGTGGCGGTCCATCCCCTGCCCCAGCAGCCGATTGAAGTTTTCTTCCACGAAGTCCGGCTGGCCCGCGTTGATCTGCTGATCCACGATGACGTGCAGGACCGTGTGCACGAAGGGGCTGACGATCTGCCCCCCGATCTCCTGCGGGTAGGTGGCCAGCTCGCCCTGCTTCCAGATTTCATTGAACTCCGGGTGCAGGTCCATGACCATGGCGATCCGCTCATCGACTTCATCCACGGTTTTTCCCGCGCTCCGGTCCGCCGCGACACGCAGGACGCGGACCTGGCTTTCTTTATCAAACTCCATTCGTTTACAACTCCTTAATTTCGATTTTTAGTCGCCCGGAAAGCGGGCATGTCTCACGCGGTCAGGGGGTTTCCGAAAAATGCGTCCTGCGTTCTCCCCCCGCGCCGCCATAAACCATGAAAACCCGCTTGCCCTGGCGCATATGGTATTTTGCCCAGGCGGGGGAGCGCCCCTGGTAACTGGCGTCCGGGTCCTCTCCCTCGGCTTTTAAAAAATCCGGATAATCCAAACCGGCATCATACACGTCGAGCAGCAGACAGTCGGTCTGAAAACCCTTGCCCCCCAGCTTGATCTGGCTCAGGAATTCTTCTATCTTGGCAGGGTCGTTTAGTTCCATAGGTTCCATTGAGTTTCCTTAAATTATGCGCCCCCTCTCAACCGGATGCAGGCGTTTGATTGAGACGGGGGGTTCTGTTATCCTTAGTCCTCGCCCGGCCTGTGCGCAACATGTTCCCTGGCCGGGTCCCATAATAACACACGCCGCGTAATTCCCGCCCTGCGCAGGAGATAGATGCGGCCCATTCGAGGTAAGATTCATGGTGATCCAGGAAAACCTGCTGCTTCAGCGGGTGCAGCCCGATGGCCAGGGAGGAATCCAGTTACTCTACAAGGTCAACCAGTATGGCGTCTCGGCCATCAGCCGGCCCCAGGAGGAAATTTTCATGATCCACTGGGAAGTCGATGTTATTAAATATCACAACCAGCCCAATATTGCTTTCGAGCCCTGCCACACCACTGAACTGGCGTCCCGGCCCCTGCGATTCAACAACGACAAGTCCCTCAACGAATTCCTTGAGAAGGCCTTCAAGTACTTTGCTGAACTTGAGACCCTGGAGCAGCTCCTGCCTGAAAGCCGGGATACGACACGGAAATCCGAAATCGGGCGTTAAAGCTTGACAGATTCGACCCTTGTTATTTATTATGGTCTACTTTTAGCCAGCCCCTCCTGAACCTTTGTATCCGCCTTTTTTTCAGATGTCGGGGATTATACGGCAGGCGGGGGGAATTTTTCTCCCCCGAAACTGATCTTTAGAGTTTGTGAAGGTCTTTTAATTGTGGTACTTTCTCCGCGCAGACCTGGAGAAAAACAAATACTGAATAAACCATTACTTTTGGTTATTTAACAGGGCCGCCTTAAACCGGCGTCCCCGAAAAATAAGCTCAATTTTTCAAGGAGATGGAACATGTCGAACCTGACCGCCCAGGCAGAGGGGAAACCGAAGGACTGGGTCCCCAAGGGGGATTTACAGAAAGTTGTTACCCCAGAGCAAATGTTTTTCGAGCTGCCCCGCGAAAAACTATTCATCACCGGCTCTGAAGCCGCACGGGAAGCCATCCGCCGGGCGAATGTAGACGTGGCAATCTCCTACCCGATCACCCCGCAGAGCGAAACCATGCAGCAGGCGGGTTACCTCTACGACGACGGGTACATCAAGGAATACTACCGGGGCGAAGAGGAAATCGGCGTTATGTCGGCAATGTCCGGAGCGTCCCGCGCAGGCGTACGCTGCCTGACCGCTACCGCCGGCCCAGGCCTGATGCGCGGGCTGGAAGCCATTTCCTCCTGGCCGGGCGCGCGCGTTCCGCTGGTGCTGCTCGACATGTGCCGGGTCATCAACACCCCGCTGGCCATTCAGCCCGACAACATCGAAATGTCTTTTCTCCTGAACACAGGGCTTTTGGTGCTGCACGCGGAAAACCAGCAGGACTTTTACGATTACCCGCTCGCGGCCTTCATGGTCTCCGAAGAAGTGGACGTGACGCTACCCGCCGTGGTTTCGACGGACGGTTTTTTTGTGACGCACGCCCGCGGCCCGGTCGAAATTCCCTCCGAAGAATACAAGCTTCCCCCGAGGGATGGATGGCGCTCCGCGGTGCCGGCGATGGACAACGAAAACCCGCCCGCCCGGCTTTCCCGCGATGCCCCAATCCAGAAAAGTAACTTCATCAGCTACCACATGCATGCGAGCTGGCAGCAGGAAGTGTTCGCCGCGGTGGAGCGCTCCGCCAAGTATTTCAGGAAATATCTGAACGGTCTCGTCGAAGTGATCAACCCCGGCGCGGAGGACTTTATCATCGCTTCCGGCTCGGCGGTATCGCAGGCCCGGGAAGCGGTTCGTCAGGAAGGCGAAAATGGCCGCACGGTAGGCCTCGTCAAGGTCAAGTGCCTGCGCCCCTTCCCGAAAGCGGAAATCATTGAAGCGGTGAAGGACGCCAAGCGGATCCTCATCCCCGAATTCAATCAAGCCGGGTGGATGCAAAAGGAAGTCTGTTCGGTGCTCTACGGACGCTCCAAAGCCATCATATCCGACGGCCCCCGAGTGTTCGGCGGCATGACCATGCCCACGGAAATGATTCTCGAGTGGCTGGAAGAAGCACGCAAGCGCACACCGTAAGCAAAAAAAAACCAACGAGGCTGGCATTAACCGGCTTTTAAGGTGATACTGGCTGCAAGCGGTTTGTATAAATGCCGGGGCGTCATAGGACAGGCGCCTTCGGTCCTGAATCATTTAAATTAATTTTTCATATATAGAGGTAAACATCATGTCATTGGAAACCTTGAGACCGTCTCCCGCGTTGAAAGAATTTCTTCCGATCGAGTACAAGGACCTGGTAGAACACGGGCCTTACGGAAAGAACAAAAAAGTCAGCGATATGGGGCAGTTCAAAGAAGTTCTCGAAGAACACCCCATGTGCGCCGGCTGCGCGATGACCCTGTTCATCCGTCTGATGTTCATCGGCCTGCCCTGCCCCGAGCACACCGTCATGGTGGGTACTGCGGGTTGTGGCCGCCTGGCCATTTCCCAGGCTTCCGTGCCTTTCATTTACGGCAACTATGGCGACACCAACGCGGTGGCCTCCGGCCTGAAGCGCGGCCTGGAGCTGCGCTTCCCCAACCAGCCGAAAGACGTGGTTGTGGCCTGCGGCGATGGCGGCCTGGTCGACATCGGCTTTCAGGGCCTCATGCACAGCTGGTTCCGCCACGAAAAATTCACCACCATCATGCTCGACAACGAAGTTTACGGTAATACCGGAGGCCAGGAAAGCGGCATGACCAACCAGGGCAAGGTGCTGAAGATGGCCCCGCGCGGCAAGAAGGACGAGAAAATGGACGTCATCGGGCTCGCCAAGGTCGCCAAGCTCGACTACATCGCCCGGGTGGTTCCGACGAACCCCGCCCGCGTGGCCCGCACCGTTCGCCGCGCCGTGCTGGTGGCCCGAGAATTCGGCTCCACTTACGTGCAGGCCTACACCTCCTGCAACATCGAGTACTCCATCCCCACTCCCGACGTTATGAAAGACGCGTTCGAAGTGGAGAACGAGCGTTACGGTTTCGAGGAAATCATCTCCGACCGCGCCAAGGCGTACTTGCAGGAGATCGAAAAGAAAGACAAAAAAGCTAAAAAATAAGTCATCCATCCAAGGAGGAAATCTATCATGGCTGTCAAGCGCTATAACGTCCGCATGGCGGGAATTGGAGGCCAGGGCGTGGTCACCGCCTCGCATATCATCAGCAACGGGGTGGTTATCTCCGGAGGTTACAGTTCCCTCGTGCCTTTTTTCGGCTCGGAAAAACGAAACGCTCCGGTTGAAAGCTATGTGCGGATCTCCAACCATACGATTTACGAAATCGGCGAGATCATTTACCCCAATGTCATCATGATCTTCCATCCCTCCGTTATCACCCTGGGAAAATCGTATACGATGCCCTTCTACACCGGCCTCAAGAAGCGCGGGATCATCCTGATCAACAACCGGACCCCCATCAAGCTGTCCCGCGACGAAGAGCGGGAGCTGGAGGAGAAGGAAGCCCGCGTTTATTACATTCCCGCCACCGACATGGCCAACGATGTCGCCAAGACCGACCTGGCCACCAACATGGCTATGTGCGGCGCGATTTCCGGCTTGTTCGGCCTGCCCGACCTCAAGAGTCTCGGTGAATCGGTCAAAGACCGCTTCCTCGGCAAGGGCATCGTGACCTCCGGCGGTACGGCGGCTCTGGACAGCGCCATTGAAAAGAAGTTCGCCAAAAAACAGAAGCTCATGGAAGCCAACATGATGACTCTGGAAGCGGCGTACAACTACGTCCGAGACAAAGGCTGGGCCGATGAAGACGCAACGGCCACGGCAACGAAAACAGCGGCCGTTTAACATATCGTTCTGGAGAAACCATGTACTATATCGCCGAAGTCAACAAAGAAATCTGTTCTCAGAGCAATTGCCATCTCTGCACGACCTACTGTCCCGAGGCCAACTGTATCAACTACAGCGAAGCCGATAAATCCGCCTATGTTTCCGTGGACCGCTGCAAGGCCTGCGAAATCTGCGTTTATATCTGCAAGGAAGTGGCGAAAAAGGAAGCGATCCAGATGAAATGGATCGAAGACCTCGAAGAGGGATTCGTCATCAAGAGAACAGGGGTCGTTCTAAGATAAATCGTCTTTTTAGAAAAAGGTATTTGGGCTTCATGCCCAAATACCTTTTTTTTTATTTCAACACCTTACTTTTCATTCAACAAAACGGAGCCCACCACTAATGGAACAAACCCTAGCCATCATCAAACCGGATGCCGTCGAACGCAACCTGATCGGACAAATCCTTGAACGCATCGAATCCCGCGGTTTTCGCATCGTCGCCATGAAGCGAGCCCTGCTGACCCTGGCTCAGGCCGAGGCGTTCTACCATGTGCACAAGGAAAGGCCCTTTTTCGGTGAGCTGACTCAATATATGTGCTCCGGCCCCGTGGTTCTTCTGACCCTCGAGCGGGAAAATGCCATCGCCGCCTGGCGCGAACTCATGGGCGCAACCAACCCCCAGGAAGCCGCGGAAGGCACCATCCGCAAGGATTTCGCCATCAATCTGGAGAAAAACTCGGCCCACGGCTCCGATGCCCCCGATACCGCTGCCTTCGAAATTCCTTTCTTTTTCAACAAGTTAGAAATTCAAGGCTAAAATCCCAAAGAAATCCCGGATGCCGAAAACCCAAAGCCGGAAACATGCATCTAAACTTGTATGAAAAGATATCTGGCGGTTATCCTTCTTACATTTGCGGCCCTGGCCGGGACGGCTCCGGCGGTTTCAGCTTATGAGTACCAGCTCTATAAAAACGTCGAAAATTTTGGTATTGTAGTATTTCCCAAAGAGAACGCGTCTAAAGAGCTGGACGATTACATCCGCTCCATCGTTTTCGAACCGGTGGACAGCGGAAAAGCGGTGATGCGTTACGGGACGAAGGGCGAAAACGAAACCTTCATGATGCCCGAAGAAGTGCAGACCCGTCATCGCATTGAGAAATTCATCGTGATCCAGGTTCTGCCGGACCGCAAAATGCTGGTGGGGGTCTACGATCCCGAATGGGGGCTCACCCTGCCCTCCTCGGTGTTCGAGCTCGATCAGGTGAAAGAAAACGTCCCGAAAACGCTTAATGTTTTCAGGGGATCGAATCCGCAAAAGCAAACCCGCGGACCAATGGAAGAAGATTTGAATGGAGCTGGCGCCCTGTCCGGGCTTGCCGCGCTCAATATGCCAAGGGGAGGCTTGATACACCATGCCCGTGTATGAATACCAGTGCGAAAAATGCAAGGAAGTCGTCGAGGTGCTGCAAAAAATCAGTGACGAGCCGCTGAAAACCTGCGAAAAATGCGGTGGCGCCCTGCACAAGGGGTTCACCAGCATGAATTTCCATTTGTACGGTCCCGGGTTTTATTCCACCGACAACAAGAGAAAGTACCTGAAATAGTTTCGGTCCAACTCAACCCCCCACCGGGTCCCACAACATGATTTTCATCACCCGGCGGCTCGAATTCTGCGCCAGCCACCGCCTGTTCAATCCAAGCTTCAGCGACGAGAAAAACGCCGCCACGTTCGGGCTGTGCAACAACCCCAACGGGCACGGCCACAATTACGTTCTGGAGGTCACCGTCAAGGGCGAGGTGAACCCGGAAACCGGCATGGTGCTCGACCTTAAGGCGCTCAAGAAACTCATCAACGAGAAAGTCATCGATCTTGTGGATCACAAGAACCTCAACGTCGATGTCGATTTTTTACAGGGAGTGATCCCAACGGCGGAAAATATCGCCATCAAGTTCTGGGAGCGAATCAAGCCCCATATCGAGAATGGCGAGCTGTGCGAAATTAAACTTTACGAATCGGAACGAAACTTCGTGGTTTACCGGGGAGAAGGCGTTGAAAGCACTTATTGAAAATATTTTAAAAGAATTGGGCGAGGATCCTTCGCGGGAAGGCCTGCTGGAAACCCCCAAACGGGTGGACAAATCCCTCAGGTTCCTCACCAGCGGCTACCATATCGATATCAACAAGCTGGTGAACGATGCCCTTTATACGGACAATTATGATGAAATGGTCATCGTCAAGGACATCGACATGTTCAGCCTGTGCGAACACCACATGCTGCCCTTCTTCGGCAAGTGCCACGTGGCCTACCTGCCGCAGGGGAAAATCATCGGCCTCAGCAAGATCCCGCGTATCGTGAACGCCTTCAGCCGCCGGCTGCAGGTGCAGGAGCGCCTGACGACCCAGGTGGCCGAATGCCTGCAGGAAACGCTGAAACCCGGCGGGGTGGGCGTGGTCATCGAAGCGTTGCACCTTTGCATGTCCATGCGCGGGGTGGAGAAACAAAGCTCCTACACGACCACGAGTTCCATGCTGGGGTGCTTCAAGTCCGACGCCAGAACCCGCAGCGAATTTCTCAACCTGATTCAACCCCAGGGCACCCGCCGGTGACCTGCCCTGGCCGGAAACGCATTCCCCTCCCCTCTCCATAAATAGAGGCCATTGCCCATTGAACAGCATCGCCGATAAAGAAATCATCATCGAAGACAACAAGCTGATTCCGGAAATTTTTGGCATTCACGACACCCACCTCAAGCTGATCGAGAAAAAATTCAACGTCCGCCTGACCACGCGCGAAAACGTGATCCGCATCAAGGGGGAAGCCCCGGCGGTGGAACAGGTGGACCGGCTGATCAGCCAGTTGCAGGAACTCTACAACGGGAAAACCCCGATCCTCAACGGGGACCTGAAGTTCGCCATCCGCCTCGCCGCCGATGACCCGGGCGTGGATCTGAAAGCCATCTTCAGCGAGCGCATCACCGTTTCCCAGGAAAAGGGTTTCGTCACGCCCAAGGGGCGTACCCAGAGGGAATTCATCCACGCGGCCCGGCAATGCGATATCGTCCTCGGCATTGGCCCCGCAGGCACCGGGAAAACCTATCTCGCGGTGGCTCTGGCGGTGGAGGGGCTGCTCAAGCACCAGTTCAAGAAAATCGTCCTCGTCCGGCCCGCCGTTGAAGCCGGAGAAAAACTCGGTTTTCTCCCCGGCGACATCGCCGAGAAGATCAACCCGTATCTCATGCCGCTCTACGACGCCCTGAACGACCTGCTGCCGGTCAACCAGGTGTGGAAAATGATCGAGGACGGCATCATCGAAATCGCCCCCCTCGCCTACATGCGCGGCCGCACCTTGAACGACGCGTTCATCATCCTCGACGAGGCGCAGAATTCCACCCGCGAGCAGATGAAGATGTTTCTGACCCGGCTCGGCTTCCGCTCGAAAATGGTGGTCACCGGCGATATCACCCAGGTCGACCTCAGCAACCCCGGGGACTCGGGCCTCATCCACGCCAAGGGACTCCTGCAGGGCATCGAGGGCATCCATTTTTCGTTTTTCACCCAGAAGGACGTGATCCGGCACGACCTGGTCAAGAAAATCATCCAGGCCTACGAAACCGGCGGCAGCCAGCGCTGACCTCCGGCAGGCCATTTCGCGGTCTTCCTGCCCGCGATTTCGTGGTAAATTAAACCCAAAATACGGGACCGCTTATTATCATGGCCACGCTTCTGACAAACGAGTTTTCCGGCGCGGGTTGCGACGACCAGGCGCTCATCGACCAGGGCGACCGGGTCCTTTCGGCGCTCGGCATGAGCGCCATGGAGCTCAGCGTCTTGCTGATTGACGACGCGGGCATACAGGAGCTCAACCGGGAATACCGCGACCAGGACCGGGCCACCGACGTGCTCTCGTTTTCCCAGCTCGAGGGAGACGGCGGCGGCGATGCGCAGGTGCTGGGCGATGTGGTCATCTCCGTGGAAACCGCCCGGCGCCAGGCCGCTCAGCATCAGCTCAGCTTCGAAGAAGAACTGGCCCTCCTGCTCATTCACGGGACGCTTCACCTGGCGGGTTACGACCACGAGCGCTCCCCCGAGGAGGCCGAAATCATGAAGCAAAAAACCTGGGAAATTTTTGCAATCCTGTATCCAGGGAAAAAGGCCGCCGCGTCCTGCGAATTTTGACCGGCGCGGCCCTCAACAAGCGAGGCCGAACGTGGAACAGATCTGGGCCCCATGGCGAATGGAATACATCGGCCGGAAAAAATCCGGCGACTGTATTTTCTGCACCCTGCCGAGTGAAAAACGGGACGAGGAAAATTTTATCCTGCATCGTGGTGGCGATTTTTTCGTCATCATGAACATCTTCCCTTACAACACCGGGCACCTCATGGTCGCCCCCTACCGGCACGCGGGCTGCGTCACCCTGTTCAGCGAAAAGGAAAGCGCTGAAAAGGATCGTTTGACGCAGAAATGCGTCGCCGTTCTGCGCGACTGCCTCAACCCCGAGGGCTTCAATATCGGCATCAACCTGGGCAAGGCCGGCGGCGCCGGCTTCGAGGAGCACGTCCACGTGCACGTCGTTCCGCGCTGGACGGGCGACACGAACTTCATGCCCGTGCTCGCCGACACGAAGATTCACCCCGAGCACCTGCGATCCACCTACGAGAAACTCAAGCCCCATTTCGAGAGCGCCTGACCCCCGTTCATGACCCAGCCCGCAACCGCGAAAATCGAAGACGACACGCCGATGATGCGGCAGTATCAGAGCATCAAGCGGCAGTGCTCCGATGCGATCCTGTTCTTCCGGATGGGGGATTTTTACGAGATGTTCAATGAAGACGCGAAAGCCGCCGCCGATATTCTTGACATCGCCCTCACATCGCGCAGCAAGAACAAAGCGAACCCCATTCCCATGTGCGGGGTGCCCCACCATGCCGCCAGCGCCTATATTTCGCGGTTGATTCAGGCCGGAAGAAAGGTCGCCATCTGCGAACAGATGGAGGACCCGAAACTGACCAAGGGGCTGGTGAAGCGAGGCATCGTCCGGGTGGTGACGCCGGGCACGGTGATCGACGACAGCCTGCTCGACCCCAAGACCAATCATTTTATCGCATCGCTGTATTACGGCCGCGGCGGGATGGGGCTCGCGGTCCTCGACGTTTCCACGGGCCTGTTCCGCATCACCGAAACCGAGGGCGAAAATGCCGAGCCCCTCCTTCTCGATGAGTTGGAAAAACTCGCCCCCAAGGAAGTCCTGGTTCCCGAATCGTCGCGCAGCGACGCCCGGGACCGGCGCCTCGACGGTTTTTTCGTCCATGCGCAGGACGACTGGAGCTACTCCCACGGCGAGGCGGAACGCGCCCTGCTCGAACATTTCAAGACCGTCTCCCTCGACGGCTTCGGCTGCGCCGGACTTAAATACGCGGTCTGTGCGGCGGGGGCGCTCCTTTATTACCTCCGGGAAACGCAGAAGTCCGCCCTGAAGCACATCACCGCCGTCACCCCGTTTTCCATCCACCATGCCATGATGCTCGACCCCACCACGGTGAAGAGCCTGGAGCTCGTCCAGGCCAGCGACGGCGGCCGCAAGAACTCGCTTCTTGATCTGCTGGACCTGGCGCAAACGCCGATGGGCTCCCGGCGCATCAAGGAGTGGATTCTGAAACCGCGAATCGACAGAAAAACCATCGAGGAGCGCCTCGAACAGGTCGCCGCCTTCAAGGAGCGGCTGCTGCATCGAAACGACATCCGCACCCGGCTCAAGAGCATGAGCGACATGGAGCGGCTCCTCGGCCGCATCTCTCTCGGCGTGGCTTCGCCAAGGGACCTGGCGGCGCTTCGCAACTCCATCGCCAGCCTGGAGCCGATCCTCACGCTGCTCCTTGAATTCCCCGAGCCGGTGGCCGCCGCCTACAGCGAACGCTGGGACGGCCTGGCCGACCTGTTCGCCCTGATCGACCGCTACATCGAGGACGAACCGCCCCTCAACCTGAAGGACGGCCGCCTCATCCGCCGCGGCTGCGACCCGGAGCTCGACCGCCTGACCTCCATCCTGAGCGATGGCAAGAACTGGATCGCCCGGCTGGAAACCAGCGAAAAGGAACGCACCGGCATCTCCGCCCTCAAGGTGGGCTACAACAAGATCTACGGCTACTACATCGAGATCACCAAAAGACATCTCGACCGGGTTCCGGAAAATTACATCCGCAAACAATCGCTGGTCAACGCCGAGCGCTTCATCTCTCCCGAGCTCAAGGAGTACGAGACCGAGATCACCGGCGCCGAAGACCAGATCGCCGAACTCGAGGCCCGGCTCTTCAGGCAACTTCAGGAAGACGTGGCGGCCGAGGGAGCGCGCATCCAGCGCATGGCCGCCGTCATCAGCGAGCTTGACGCCCTCGCCGCGTTCGCCGAAACGGCGCACCGCTACAATTATACGCGGCCGGTCATCCGCGAGGACGCCGTGCTGCTGCTCGAGGACGGCCGCCACCCGCTGGTGGAAAAGATCGATCCCTCCACGCCCTTCATCCCTAATGATACACGCATGGACTCGGATGAAAACCAGATCATGATGATCACCGGGCCCAATATGGCGGGAAAATCCACCTACCTGCGGCAAGTGGCCCTCATCGCGCTGCTTGGGCAGGTGGGAAGTTTCGTGCCGGCCCGCCGGGCCGAAATCGGCCTGGTCGACCGCATCTTTTCCCGTGTCGGCGCCCAGGACCATCTGCTGAAAGGCCAGTCCACCTTCATGGTGGAAATGAACGAGACGGCAAATATCCTCAACAACGCCACCGGTAAAAGTCTTATTATTCTCGACGAAATCGGCCGCGGCACCAGCACCTTCGACGGCATCAGCATCGCCTGGGCCGTGGTGGAATACCTGCACGGCAAGGAAGGCGGCGGCCCCAAGACCCTGTTCGCCACCCACTACCACGAACTGACCGATCTCGCCCGCGTTCTTCCGGGAGTGAAAAACTTCAACGTTCAGGTCAAGGAATGGAACGACGAGATCATCTTCCTCCGGAAAATCGCCCCCGGCGGCGCCGACAAAAGCTACGGTATCCAGGTGGCCCGGCTGGCCGGGCTGCCCCGGCAGGTGCTCCTGCGCGCCTTCGAAATTCTGGACAACCTGGAAAAAAGCGAATTCGATGAAGCCGGCCTGCCGAAAATCGCCCATTCGGCAGAGGCCGCAGAACCCGAGCCGTTGCAACTTTCGATTTTTCAGGAAGAGCCCCCTCCCCTCATCCAAAAACTGAACTCTATCGACCCCGAAAACGTCTCCCCCCGGCAGGCGCTCGACCACCTCTACGAACTCATCCAGCTGTGGAAGCAGATGAAGCCCTGACCCCCGCGAAAGAAGCGCACGAAGAACCGGCTGTTCACGATTGGATAATAACCGTCACGCATCCGCACACCCCCTGAACGTAATTCCCGGTTTTTCAGCACCGGAAAATTGGCATAGCCTTTGCTATAAAGTATGGATCGAAAGGTGCGGACTTTAGTCCCGTCCGCCCCGGGCAAGCTCGCTCCCGGGACACCCATCAAAGGAGATGCAACAATGCCCAACCCTGGCTACTGCGAATGTCCCTTCTGTCACGGGGAAATCAAAAATAAATCGCTTAAATGCAAGCACTGCGAATCCCTGTTTTTACCCGACCAGCACGTTCATGGCGGGGAGTGCCCGTTTTGCAAGGAAAGCATCCACCCGGAGGCCATTCGCTGCATGCATTGCAAAACCAACCTGTTTTCCATCCCCGTGGCCAGCCGGCTGATGCACGCCATCGACCTGGAAAAAATCGTTTTCGGGGAAGGCTGATTTGTCGCCTGGCCCTCGCGAGGAAGACGGCCGATTCGGCCTGCCCATAAACCGGCTCATTTTTTCTATGCGGGCGTTGTTCATCCGCCCAGGCAAAACCGCTAACGTACTGTAAAACCGGAACAAATAGTCTTGGGCCGGGCCTAAGGCCAACAAATTCTGATCTTTACAAGAGAACCGGAATAAGGTAAGGTGATTAGTGGAAGGGAAGTCCGAAATCGGACCGGGGAACTCTACCACCCTCCTCAAGGATTTGCTTCTTCTGCAGTTTCAGGATCGACATCTTTTCCTGCTGTTCAGGCTCAAGGGCAACGCCACCTTAACCGATAAATACTCAGATCCTTTTACCGCGAATGTTTTCCCTCAGAGGTTTGTATTGAAAACTTTCAACACAGACAGGGCAGGCTTTTTCAGCAAGCACATGGCCTGGTTTCTGTTTCTGGGCTTGATCCTGGCAAACCCGGTGTGGGCGAACTCTCCCTCGCTGGTGAACCTGGATGTGGCGGCCAAGGGCCGGTACGTCACTCTCGACGCTCGCCTCGTCAACGGCCTGAACGGAAAGGTGCAGGAAGCCATTGAAAGCGGCATGCCGATCACCTTCACCTACAGCATCGAACTGCGGGAAAAAGGGGCCATGTGGGGCGACCGCCTTGTGCGCGCCAGCGAGGTGACCCACACCGTTCAGTACGACTCATTGAAAAAAGTTTACCGCTTTTCAGAAGAGGGAAACAACGTCCAGCGCAAGGTGATCACCCACAAAAAGGAAAGCTATCAGAAGTTGATGGAAACCTTGAATCAGATTCCGATCGCCCCCATTTACCGCCTCGACCCGGACAATACTTATTATGTCCGTGTCCGCGCCAATCTCAAGGCCGATGAACTCCGGTTCCCGTCCAACTACCTGTTTTTCTTTGTTCCATTCAATGACTTTAAAACCTCCTGGGCCCAATCCTCTCCCATTGCGATCGACACGGTACCCACATCCGTCGACGAAGCCCTGAACACCACGCCAAACGAGGGTGAGGAAGAAGGAAATCCGGAGGTTTTGAAGCATGTCATCCGATCCTTCAACAAATAAACTTCGCTTCACCCAGCCCTCCGAGGACTTCGTCCGGCGTAAAAACAGGCGTGCGCGGATCAACATCGCCGTCATCATCCTCTCCCTCATCGGCCTCACGGCTCTTGAAAATCATTTCCTGAACCAGCAGACCTCGGCGCCCATCGCCAATAACATCGCGATTCTCGCGGTGTTCAACCTCATTCTCATCCTGCTGTTCATCCTGATCGTTCTGATCGCCCGGAACCTCGTCAAGCTGTATCACGAGCGCAAAAGCAAGATCATCGGCTCCCGGTTTCAGACCAAGCTGATCATCGCCCTTTTGATCCTCGCCCTGGTGCCTTCCACCCTGCTCTTCATCACGGCGAGCAAGCTGTTCACCTACAGCATTGGCAGTTGGTTCAACCTGCAGGTGGAGGCAACCCTGGAGCAATCCATGGACGTGGCTCGCGGTTATTACTCCTACATGGAAAAAGACGCTCTGGACAAGGCTAAAAATATCGAAAACTTTATCACGCGGGATGAGCTTTACCGGCAGCCGCGACGCGGCGATCTGGCCCTCCTGGCCCGTGCCAAGGTTGCGGAGTATCAACTGGCGGGAATCATCGTGTTCGACAGCAACAAAAACCGTGTGGTGGAAGAGCTCAACCCCAGCCTCCCCCACGAAGGCATCGACCTCGACTACCAGGACCTGATCCAGAAAAGCGTCGATGGCGAAGGGGTCTCGGAAATCCGGGCCTGGAACCAGCAGGTTTTTCTGACTGCAGTGGTCCCCCTGGCCGAAACCCTGGATGATAAAAAATTCATCTGGGGCTACATCCTCACCCTGACCCACATTTCCAAGGGAACACTGCTCCAGATCGAAGCCATCCGCAACACCTTCGAGGACTATAAGCAGCAGACCTTTCTCAAGCTGCCTGTCACCGCGAGCTACTACGTCACGTTCCTGCTCATCACCCTTCTGATCCTGTTTTCCGCGATCTGGCTCGGCTTCTACATCGCCCGCGGCATCACCGTGCCTATCCAGGAACTGGCCAAGGGCACCCGGCGCATCGCCGACGGCGACCTGAACTTCAAGATCGATTTTCGGGCCAACGACGAAATAGGCATTCTCATCGACTCGTTCAATACGATGACCGATCAGCTCTCTGAAGGCCGCATGAAAGTCCAGCACGCTCACGAGCACCTCAAGCAGACCAACATCGAACTTGAGCGGCGGCGGTCCTACATCGAGACGATCCTCGAGAATATCGGCGCGGGGGTCATTTCCATCGACAAGAAAGGCCGCGTCACCACCTTCAACAAGGCGGCTGGGAAAATTCTGAACGCCCGCATGGTCGACGTATTCGGCACCAGCTACAAGGACACGTTCCCCGCCAGCTTTCGCGACCCCATCCGCAAAATGATCAAGCAGATGACCTTCCAGAACCGGGAGTTCCTGGAAGAGCAAATCGAATTGAGGGTGGAAGAAAATACACTGACTCTACTGGTCAACATTCAGGTGCTGCACGACCTCGATCAAAAATACCTCGGCCTCGTCATCGTCTTCGAGGACCTGACGCAGATGATCAAGACACAGAAAATCGCCGCGTGGCGAGAGGTCGCCCAGGGCATCGCGCATGAAATCAAGAACCCCCTCACCCCGATTCAGCTCAACACCCAGCGCCTGCGCAAAAAATTCTATGAGGATAAGGACGATTTCGGCCGTGTGTTTGAGGAGAGCATCGGAATCATCTCTCAGGAAGTCGAAGGCATGAAGGAACTCCTCAGCGAGTTCCAGCGTTTCTCGCGCATGCCCGCACCGAACCCGAAGCCCGCCTCCCTGCACAAGATCATCGACGACGTGTCCGTGCTTTACACCGACCTTGGCAAGGATGTCCTGATACAGAAAGATTACGATACCCGCATCGACCTGCTCAACCTCGACACCGAGCAGATCCGCCGCGTCTTCATCAACCTGTTCGAAAACGCCATCGATGCCGTGGGGGAAAGCGGCCAAATCACCATCAGCACCCGCCTGTACCCGGAGGAGCACCAGGCGCGAGTCGAGTTTTCGGACAACGGGTCCGGGGTGTCCGCCCAAAATATGAATAAACTGTTCGTGCCCCACTTCACCACCAAGAAACGCGGCACCGGCCTTGGCCTCGCCATCGTCAACCGCATCATCGTCGACCACGAAGGCACCATTCAGGTGCGCGAAAACCAGCCCCGGGGGACGGTGTTTACGATCACCCTGCCCCACGCGGCCCGGCCCACCACCCGGCCCTTTCTGCCTTCCTCGCCCTCGCCGTTTTAAACTCCGGGTGTTTGTCTCCGGGCTTTTCTTCGCCGGGCAAATGCTTTAAAATAGCCAAACATAAACACTTCTTCCCTCTTCCGCCGGGAGTTTGAGCCATGAAGAAAACCCTGACGCTGACGCTCGACGAACAGACTTATGAACGCCTGCTGGCCGCGTGCCAGGGGGACGAGAAAGCTCTGGCGCGCCGGGCGGAGGAAATCATCGAAGAACAATTCGCGGCTCCCCAGAATGCGGACCAGAGCCTGAACGCCGACGGGCTGGAAGACTACCTGAACAAATCAACCACCGGCAGCCGGGCCTACGGCGTCAAGGGCCAGGGTTGGTGAACTCCATCCACATACCATGATACAAAAACGCGTTTTTTTACTCGGAAAACAATGGCGCCCCAGCAGCCGCACCCTCGCGGTGGTGAACCCCTGGAACGGCGAAACCTTCGCGGAGGTAGGGCTGGCGGGCCCCGACGACATCGAAGAGGCGATCGTTCTCGCCGAGCGCGCCTTTGCCGTCACCCGCAGACTCCCCGCTTACATGCGCAGCAGGATCTGCGCGCAAATCGCCAGCGGCATCGAGGCGCGCGCTGAGGAATTCGCCCGCACCATCGCCCTCGAATCGGGGAAACCCCTGGTGCATGCACGCACCGAAGTGGACCGTTCGGTCTCCACCTTCAACATCGCCGCCGAGGAAGCGCTACGGCTGCACGGCGAAGTCCTCTCGCTGGATATTACCGAGGCGGCGCGAGGGAGAGCCGGCATCACCTGGCGCTACCCCATCGGCCCGGTGGCCGGCATCAGCCCCTTCAATTTTCCGCTGAACCTGGTGGCCCACAAGGTGGCCCCGGCCATGGCCGCGGGCAACCCCATCGTCCTCAAGCCATCGTCCACGACGCCGCTCACCGCGCTGCTCCTGGGTGAGGTGGTGCTGGAAACCGAGGCTCCGGAAGGCAGCCTGAGCGTCCTTCCCACGAGCCGGGAGGACGCCGCGCCCCTCACGGAGGACCCGCGCTTCAAAATGGTCACCTTCACCGGCAGCGCCGATATCGGCTGGGACATCAAGCGGCGGGCGGGGAAGAAAAAAGTCGTCCTCGAGCTGGGCGGCAACGCGGGCGTGATCGTCGAACCCGACGCCGACCTCGTCTTCGCCGCGAAGCGCACCGTCTTCGGGGCATTTGCCTATTCAGGCCAGGTCTGCATATCGGTGCAGCGGGCCTTCGTTCACGAGTCGATCTTTTCGCGGTTTGTCGAAATGCTGAAGCGCGAGGCCGAAACGCTTGTCACGGGCAACCCCCTCGACGAGCAGGTCAACTTCGGCCCCATGATCGACAGCAAAAACGCCGACCGCATCGCAAGCTGGATCGCAAACGCACGGGCGGGCGGCGCCACGGTGGTGACGGGAGGCACCAAGGAAGGCAACACGGTCGCCCCCACCATTCTCACCGGGGTGGCCCCCGGGGCGGAAATCGCCTGCAACGAAGCCTTCGGCCCGGTGCTCGCCGTCGAACCCTATACAAGCTTCGACCAGGCCCTGGAGCGCATGAATGATTCTGATTTCGGGCTGCAGGCGGGTGTCTTCACCCAAAGGCTGGATCGCTCTCTCAGGGCGTTCAATGAGCTGGAAGTCGGCGGGGTGGTGCTCAACGACGTGCCCACCTTCCGTGTGGACAACATGCCCTATGGCGGCGTCAAGGATTCCGGTTTCGGGCGCGAGGGCATCCGTTATTCACTGGAGGAGATGACCGAAATCAAGCTTCTGGTTTTCAACCACGAAAGAGAGCGATAAAAACTCATGCAACAGCAGGCCCGGTTTCAAGACAACGGCGACGGCACCATCACCGACCATCAGATGAACCTGATGTGGCGGAAAACCGATTCGTTCCAGGACACGAAAAAATGGCTCAACTGGTTCAAGGGCCAGGACTATGTCGAAATCTCCAACCTCGAACGGGTGGCCGGCCACGAGGACTGGCGCTTTCCCACGGGCGATGAAGCCTGGTCGCTGTTCGACCTGGAGGCGAGAAACACCGATAAATACGGCGACGATATCTACCTGCCCCCGGTGTTCGAGCCCGGCAGCGCCGGAACCACCTGGACGCTCGACGAAAAGGATTCTTCGGCCCTTGTCATTCAATACGAGGATGGGCAGAAGGTCTGGCCCTCCAAGTACGCCAACCTCAATATGGCCTATCGCATGGTGCGCGCCCTCGCCTGATTCGCCCTCAGTTCAGGTGCTGGTAGGCGCCGCGCAGCGGAAACACCGGGTGCACCCGCACCTCCCCGCCGGGGCGGTACTTGAACCACGGCTGCACCACGATGCGTATTTTCTGCGGCGTCGAATGCAGGGTCTTGAACGTGGTTCGGTGCATGCGCTCCACTCCCAGTTCCAGGATCACCGGCTGACCAGCGGGCAGGTTCAGTTTTTTACCGGCGCTTTTTTCCAGATCGATGCGAACCGACCCGTTGCCGCCCTTATCCAGCGGCCAGGTGCCCTCGGCCAGGAGGCGGGACTCCTGCCCTTCGGGGAAAATACGCCAGAGGTAGCGCGTATGGAAGCCGCGGGCGTGCGCCAGCCTGAGGACGGGGTCGAGAAATTGCAGCACGTCCCGCCCGTCTTCCCGTAAAAAGAACAGCCCGAGCGGCGGCCACTGGCCGGTGCCGCCTTCGAAGTTCTTGCGGCTCACGCGGGCGCAGCGCTCGTCCTTCAAAGTCGCCTCCACGGTGAGCTGCTTTTTGCGCACCAGGTCCTGACGGAGGGTCAGCGCCAGCGGGTCGGAGGAGTAACAGCTGGCGAGGCCCAGCGCCGCGGCCATTTCCTGCTGAGGATCGGCCTTCAGAAACTCGTCCAGCTTCTTCGCCATCGCCGCTTCGATTTCGGGATACACTCCGCGGCTCACTTCCACGAACACCCGGCGCGCGCCCTCGGCGTCCTTTTTGCTCAGCGCCTGCTCCAAGTCGGCGAGGGCCACCTCCTTGAAGGTCTTCCCCTCTCCCGGGTCGGGGAAATAATCCCGGCCGCCAAACACCTTCTCCCTCAGGAAACGGTAGCGTTCGGGATGGCTCAGCCGAAAATAGGGGTAGTGGATATAGGCCGCCATCGAGTTGGCGAAATCTTCCTGCAGGTTACCTCGTGAATAGGTGGGCAGATGCCTGAGGGATACGGGGGCGTAGTTATCCTCCGCCGGGTCGTCGATGAAGGTGTACAGATAATTACTTTCCGGAGTGGCGTCCAGCGCTGGAAGGTTGAGGATGCTGAACTTCGACAGGGCCAGCCACTCGGGCGACACGCTCATGAAACCTCGAGACAGGTCCAGGGCGTGCGCCATTTCGTGATGCACGATATTCTTGAACACTTCCCTATCTTCATAAAACAAAGTGTTGTAGAATTCCACTCGAAGATCCTGGTTGCCCACCATCAGCTTATAGGTGGCGTTCTCGGTATCGTGGACGGTCATGTAGCTCGGCAGTGTCGCGGCGGGGATCTCCTCGGCGGGCACACCTGCTGCGTTTCCCATGAAATGATCGAGGCGGTACAAGGCCGGAAGCCCCGGCAGGCGGTAAAAGCTGGGCGGCAGCTCGGCGAAGGCCTCATGCAGTTCCTGAATTTCCTCGATCCGCCAGGGCCGGCCGAAATCAACGAGTTCGTAACCGAACGCGTCCTTGAATTTCTTCACGAGCGCCGCCACTTCTTCGGCGTAATTTCCGGGATACTCGTAATAGGGACGCGGGGCGGGGTCGGGGTCGGCGGCTTTCACCGGCAAGGGCCCGGCAAGCGCCCAGGCAAGAACGGCAAGAACTGCGAGAATTTGTCTCATCTTGTGCGGTCCTTTATCGGGGGAATCATGCCTCAAGAGTATCAAAACCGCCCGGGGAAAGCGAATCTTTGCACGGCCCGCGGGGCGGCTTCTTTCGCGGTCTCCCTGTCCCGATAGGCAAGTATTTTTTTGCATCTTTTGCGCTGACGGTTCATCTAAACCAGCGTTTGCGTTCACTGACACATATAAATATGGAGGAAAGATCTATGGCGACCCTGCCAGGAATTGATGAAAAACTGATTCGCCTGAACCCGGAATGGACGGTTGAAAACGCGGGCTCGACCCCGCTGGAACAAAACCTGTCGATCAGCGACTTTAAAGGAAAGAGGCTGGTGGTCACCCTTCCCGGCGCAGGCGGTTTCTGCAATAAAGAGCTGGATCTGATCAAAGACAACATGAACCGCTTCAAGGAAGCTGGCGCCGACGAGGTGATCGTGGTGGTGGGCACCGACATCCTGACCAACGCTGGACGCGGCCTTGCCAACCTGCTGCAGGACCCCGACCTGGCGTTCGCCAAGGCCAACAAGCTGAACCTCGAGGGTGTGAGGAGCCGCTACCTCAACCGCTCCGTCATCGCGGTCGACGCGGGAGGCAACCAGGTTCTCAGGGAAGACGCCCAGCTTTTGGGCTGCCGCACCCTGGACGGGCTCGTGGAAGCCGCAAAAAAAGCCTTCGCCTGATTTTTTCTGCCTGCAAATAAAAAAACCTCCCGGTGCCTCGCGCCGGGAGGTTTTCTTTTTTCTTCTTTCGCAAATGGGCACCCTCCGTCAGACCTCCCCGTGGCGAAAACATTCGACCAGATGGTCGTTGACCAGCCCCACCGCCTGCATGAAGGCGTAACAGATGGTGGGGCCGACAAAGCGGAAACCGCGCTTCTTCAAATCGCGCGAGAGGGCTTCGGCCTCGGGTGTTTTGGCGGGAATCTCGGCAATCTCTCGAAAATAATTTCTGATGGGCTGCCCCTCCACGAAACGCCAGAGGTAATCGTCGAAGGAGCCAAACGCTTCCCGCACTTCCAGGAACCGGGCGGCATTGGTGATGGCGGCATCGATTTTCAGCCGGTTGCGGATAATGCCCGCGTCGGCGAGGAGACGCTGACGGTCCTTCTCGCCGTAGCGGGCGACTTTGACCGGATCGAACCCGCTAAAGACCTCCCTGTAGCGCGCCCGCTTTTTTAGCACCGTCTGCCACGACAGGCCGGCCTGCGCTCCTTCCAGGATCAGGAACTCGAACAATTTTTTATCGTCGTGAACAGGAGCGCCCCATTCTTCGTCGTGATAGGCGATCATCAGGGGATCTTCCCCCGGCCAGGGGCAGCGTTTCTTCATGCGGGCATCGCGGGGACAGGTGGGCGGAAATCAGCCATCGAGGATTTTGAGGATCGACTCCAGTTCTTTCCGCACCTTCTTTTTCCACTCCATGAGGTTGTCGCGGTCGAAGGCGAAACCAAGCTGCACGACATTGTTCTTTTTTTCTTTCAGCCTTTTTTTGGCTCCGGCGATGGTGTACTTCTCTTCGTAGAGCAGGCGTTTAATTTCAAGAATCAGCTCCACGTCCTGCTTCTTGAACAACCTTTGCCCCGCCCGGTTCTTGACCGGTCTCAAGGCATCGAACTCGTCCTCCCAATAACGGAGGACGTGCTGCTCCACGCCCACGATCTCAGCCGCTTCGCCAATTTTGAAAAACAGCTTGTCAGGAATCATGCTCGCCGTCCATTAGTTGATTCGTCGAGTCCAGCAGCTGCTTGCTGGGCTTGAAGGTGAGCACACGGCGGGAGCGGATTTCCATCGCTTCGCCGGTCTTTGGATTGCGCGCCAGACGGGCCTTCTTCTCCCGCAGGTTGAAACTCGCGAACCGGGCGATGCGCACACTGTTTCCGCGCGCCAGTTCCGCCTTGATCTCGTCGAACAGGATCTCCACCGCCTCCACCGCTTCCTGTCGGGTGAACCCCACCCTTTCGTAGACGCGCTCGACCAGATCGGCCTTGACCATCGTTCCGCTCGACTCAGGACCGTTATCCACCGTCACCTCGTTTGCTCAGGGTTCGCTTCCGCAAGAAAATCATTCTTTTCCTTCCTTGTACTCCCGGTTCGCTTCCGCAATGATTTTCTGTGAAAGGTGGTCCGGAACATCGTCGTAATGATCGAACTCCATGACAAAATTGCCGCGCCCGCCGGTCATCGATCTCAGGTCGGCGGCGTAATTCATCACCTCGGCCATGGGAACCTGCGCCCGGATATTCTGGCTGTCTCCGCTTGCGTCGATGCCCTGAATACGGCCCCGCTTGGCGTTCAGATCCCCCATGACGTCGCCTACGTGGTCGCTGGGCACCACGATCTCCATGTTCATGACCGGCTCAAGGAGAATGGGCTTGCAATCCATGACCCCTTTCTTGAAGCCCAGGGAACCCGCGATCTTAAATGCCATCTCCGACGAATCCACATCGTGATACGACCCGTCGTACAGACTCACCTTGACATCCACCATCGGGTAATGGGCGATGACCCCCTGCGCCATCGCCTCCTGGATTCCCTTCTCCACGGCGGGAATGTAGGTCTTGGGAATCGCGCCGCCAACGATTTTATCCTCGAACACGAAACCGCCGCCCTTTTCCAACGGGGCGATTTCGAGCCAGGTATCGCCGTACTGGCCGCGCCCGCCGGTTTGTTTCTTGTATTTCCCCTGCACTTTCGTGTGCCCGCGGATGGTCTCCCGGTAGGGCACCCTGGGCGGCCGGACATCGACTTCGACGCCGAAACGCCTTTTCATACGCTCGATGATGATGTCCAGGTGCACTTCGCCCATACCGGACATGAGCTGCTCGTGGGTCTGCACATCGCGTTCGATTTTGAGGGTGGGGTCCTCCTCGGTCATGCGGAGGAGGGCGGTGGATATTTTTTCTTCATCGGCCCGGGTTTTCGGCAGCACGGCGCGGGAGAGAACGGGCCGGGGGAACTCGATCGGCGGCAGCACCAGCGGGGCATTCTCCACCGCAAGGGTATCGCCGGTGGTGGTGACCTTCAGCTTGGCCACCGCACCCAGATCGCCGGCCAATATTTCGCCGACCGATACCTGTTTTTTACCCTGGATCAGATACACCTGCCCTACCCGCTCCGAACTTTCTTTCGCCGGGTTGTACACGCTGGAATCCGCCTTGAGCGTTCCGGAGAAGACCCGGAAAAGGGTGAGCTTGCCGGCATAAGGGTCGGCCACGGTCTTGAACACCAGGGCTGCCAGCGGCTCCTCGGGAGAACCCGTCCGCGTGACTTCCTCGCCGCCCTGAACTCCCTTGACGGCCGGCCGCCGGTCCGGCGAGGGCAGGTAATCGACAATCCCCCTGAGCAGCCGGTCGATGCCGATATTGAGCGTGGCGGCACCACACAAAACGGGAACAAGCTTGCCGCTCTCGATCCCCGCTTTCAACCCCTGGGCAAACTCGTCATCGGAAAGTTCACCTTTTTCCAGGTAAACCTCGATGAGTTCGTCGTCCACCTCGGCAATGGCTTCGGTGAGTTCGGCGCGGGCGGTTTCGACCTCGTCCCGGCTAGCGTCGGGAATGGGGCCCGAGACGCCCTCGCCCTTGCCCTCTTCGTAGGTGTAGTATTTCAGATCGACCAGATCCACCAGGCCTTTCAGGTCTCTCCCTGAGGTCACGACGCGGTTGAGCAGAACGGGTGCGACGTTGAACTTCTTGCGGATGGCTTCGAGGATCGGCGAAATATTGGCCCGCTCGCTATCGCCCTTGTTGATGAAGACGATTTTGGGCAACCCCTCTTCGTCCGCCCATTGCCAGACCTTCTCGGTAAAGAACTGCACGCCATCATCGGCGCCGACCACCACCACCGCGCCGTCGACCACGCGAATGCAAGCGGGCGTGTCGGCGATGAAATTATTGTTGCCGGGGGTGTCGAGGAGGTTGATCTTCTTTTTGTCGAATTCGCAGAATGCGAGCGAGGCGTTGATGGATTGGCCCCGCTTGATTTCATCGGGGTCGTAATCCATCAGCGAAGAGGTGTCACCGACCTTTCCCAGCCGGTCGGATACTCCGGTGTTGAACAGGATGGCCTCGGAGACCGAGGTCTTGCCGGAGTGCCCGTGGCCAATGAGGCCGACATTCCGGATGTCTTGCAGCTTGTAGGTTTTCATACGCGACCTTTCCCCAAAAAAGGTTCATCCGCCTCCGTCCGCGCGTCCTCCTCCTTCCCTGTCAAAACGTTCGCCTTCTCCCCCCTCGCGCAAGCTTTCCGCTTGCATGGACGGGAATTTCCCGTTCGCGAGATTACCCTCCTCTTACATAAACGGCAAATGCGGCGGCGTCAACTTTTTTTTCCGCACTACAGGGGAGAATAGCCCCAAACTCTTTATCGTTCAACACTTTTAATAAATTGGAATAAATCAGCTAAGAAATCACTTGAAGGAAATGCGGGCGGGGCGAGACCGAGGCGGGCTAACCTTTTTTTTCGTCCCTCGCCGTGAAGACGAGGCGCAGTGGTGTTCCCGTGAAGCCAAATTCACCGCGCAGGCAGTTGATCAGGTAACGGCGGTAGGAGAAATGGATGCCCTGAGGAAAGTTGACGAAGCAGCGAAATGTGGGCGGACGCGTCCGGACCTGCGCGCAATAAAAAAGCTTCATGAATTTGCCGCGGTAGTGGCTCATGGGGTTCTTGCGAACGGCATTCTCGAAGCACTGGTTGAGGCGGGCGGTGGGAATGGTGCGTGAATACTCTTCGTAAACTTCGACGACGCGGCTCAATACCTGCTCGACACCCCGGCCCGATTTGGCCGACACGGCCAGCACGGGAGCGAATTCCAGAAACTTGAGTTTTCTTGCAGCCTGCTCCTCGAAGCTCTCGAACGGGTTTTCCTGGCCTTTCATCAGATCCCATTTGTTGGCGACGATGACGATGGCGCGGCCCCGGTCCAGCGCATAACCGGCAATGGCGGCGTCCTGATCCGTCACGCCTTCGGTGGCGTCGACAACGAGCACGGCGACATCGCAGCGATCCATCGCTTTCAAGGACATGATCACGCTGTACTTGTCGAGCAGCTCGCGCGTCTTGCCCTTGCGGCGGATGCCTGCGGTGTCTACAAGCAGGAACGGGCGGCCGTTGAAGTTCAGGTGAGAGTCGACGGCGTCGCGCGTGGTACCGGGAATGGGCGAGACGATGGAGCGCTCGGCCTTGAGCCACTGGTTGACGAGCGAGGATTTGCCGACGTTGGGCTTACCGATGACGGCCACTCGGATGATACCCTCCTCCTGCTCTTCCTCTTCCTCTTGCTCGGGAAGCACCTCGGCGATGCCTTCGATGAGTTCGTAGACCCCGGTGCCATGCTCTGCGGACAGGGGATACACGGGATCGAGGCCGAGCGCGGCGAACTCCAGGTGCATGGGCTCGTGCCGGAGGTGATCCACCTTGTTGACGGCAAGAAAAAGGGGCTTGCCCGATTTTCGGACCTGGCCGATGACTTCCCTGTCGAGCGGTGTGAGGCCTTCCTGGTTATCCACCACGAAGATGATGACGTCGGCCTCGGCCTGGGCGAATTGGCCCTGGTCCTGCACACGCATCTCGATCTCGCCCTCCTCCCGGGGCATGATGCCGCCCGTATCGACAAGGCGGACGGGTTTCCCCACCCACTCGGCGCGGCCATAAATGCGGTCCCGGGTAACTCCCGGTGTATCGTGAACGATTGCGGTGCGCCGCTCGGTCAGCCGGTTGAACAGGGTGGATTTCCCCACATTGGCTCGGCCGATGATGGCGACGAGAGGTATTGGCATTGAACGTGTCCTGCCTTGGCTAGATGGTGGGTCCTCGGTCGTTCAGGAAATCATGAATTCCCTTGGCGATGGCCTGGGCGAGTTGCTCCAGGTACTTCGGATCCTTCAGTGAGTTTTCCTCGCGGCGGTGGGTGACAAAACCGACCTCCACGAGAATGCTCGGCATATTGGTGTCGTGCAGGACAAAGAAGGGACCTTCTTTTACACCCAGGTCTTTCACCTTGGGCTGAATCTTCTTGATGTTCTTGTACAGCTGGTCCTGCACATGGCCGGCCAGCATGGCGGAATCGTTGATCTTGGTGGTGCTGATGAGGCTTGCCAGGATCTGCTGCACCTGGTCATCCTTCACCGACTGCACCAGCTTGCCGTTTTCCCGGGCGGCGGTCTGCTGCGCCTGCGCACTGTGGCCGATGCCCAGGTAATAGGTCTCGATGCCATGCGCCGAACTCCGCTCGGCCGCATTGGCATGAACGGAAACGAAAAGATCGGCGCCGAGCTCGTTGGCCACATCGCCGCGCTTGTCGAGGGGAATGAAGGTGTCGTCGTCGCGGGTCATGACGACGCGGAACTTGTAACGGGTCTCAAGAATTTGTTTGAGCCGTTTGGAAACCTTCAGATTCACTTCCTTCTCGTGAAGGCCGTGGCGGCCCTGGGCTCCGAAATCCTTGCCGCCGTGGCCGGGGTCGAGCACGATGGTGGTGATTTTTTGGGCGACCCGGGCCGGAGAATCTTTCGTTTGGGCCGAGCGGGAAGGCTCGGCAGGAGCAGACTGCGCAAGCAGGGCCAGCGGCTTCGTCGCCACCGGCTTTTTCGCCACGGGTTCGGCTGCGGGTTTGGCCACGGGTTCGGCTGCGGATTTGGCCGCGGCAATCGGGGCCGGCTCGGGCTCTTTCTCCGCCTTGGTGGGCTCCGGGGCTTTCGCGCCGGCCTCGGGTTTCTCGGTGATGATGGAATCCAGCAACGCCGTTACCGATTCCGTGTCCAGCACTTCGGCCCTGGGTTCTTCTTTGAGAACCTTATTTTCAGCAATTTTAGCGGGCTCCATGGGCACGGAAGGTGCGGGAGCCGTTTGGGCCAGAGGAATTTGCTGCGGCTCCGGCCGGGGTTCATCCCTGCTCTCGCGTTTCTCAGCGGCTGTCTGGCGGGCAAGGTCGTTGAGCAGCGCAAGCGCCGATGGGGCCTCCGCCATCTCAGGCCTTTGCTCGTCTCCGGAGTTTAGTTTCACGTCGGGGGCCGTTTCAGGGATGGGCAACATGGCCGTGGCCGGCCCGGGCGGGGCCAGCGGGACCCTCTGCCGGTTATCCCCCTGCTCCTCGCTGAGTTCGATTTCGGTGAGGGCGATGATCAGTTTCCCGCCCTCGCGCCGGGTGGTGACCTTGAGTTTGTCCACCGGCTTGAAATCCAGCACGAGGCGGCTGGTGTTCTCGTTGAACTGGCTGGCCCGGATGCGGGACAGCGCGCCGCCCTTCACTTGCAGGTCGCGGGCAAAACCACCGCTCAGCCTGGCATTGGGAAAATTAAAATACACCCGTGCAGGCTGGGTGAGCTTGTTCTGGGTCCACTCCAGCGGACCGCTGGCATTGGCCACGATTTGAATCGACCCGTCGGCGGCGACGGAGTAGTCGATGCTTTCAAGCATCACCGAAGACGGCTCGGCGGCGGGCGCCTGGACACGGGCTCCAAGTTCATTCAGGCGTTTTTCGACCTTCTCCATATGGTCGCTGTCGGGGTAGAACTCGGCCACGCGCTTGAAGCGGCCGAGAGCCTCCCGCTTCTGGTTTTGCGCCAGAAGAATTTCCCCCTGGTGATACAGGGCGTCGTCGGTCAAACGGCCGTCGCCGTATTCGGCGATGACTTTGTTATAGAAATGCAGGGACCGGGCCCGGTCGTCCGGACGGTGGCTGATATCGTACAGCCGGTCATAAAGGCGGCCTGCGGTGAAAACCGACGTGTAGGCCTGCGCGCTTTTCGGCTGGTGGTCGTACACGGCGAGGAACTGCCCGATGCAATCCATCCAGCTGCTCCGCTCGGCCCGCCGGGCGGAGGACGCCTTCAGGCCGTAGTAGCATTGCTTTGCCCGATCGTACAGGCTGTCGAGGTGATCCGCCGCCCGCGCCGGGGTGACACTCCCCCCCAGGGAAAAAATCAGCAGGCCCGCCAGGAGTCGCTTCATGTGCTTGAAAACCTAATCGAATGCCGCCGGGTTTGGCCCGGAGTGTTGACCCCGGACTTGAGAACTGCAAGTAAACTGACTGTAAATTTTGGCTAACTATATAATTTTATTAGGGTTGTACTATACCATCTTTTCAGAACCGCGTCAATCCATGCGGCGAAGCTAAACGGCGGTTTTTCACGGGTTTCCGGCGGGCGGCCGGGGGAAATATATTTTCTCGCCCGAGCCATCCATCGCGACGAATGTAATGAAAAAAATTTTCACATCCCCTGGCTGAGGCGGTCGGCGAGGTAGCGGGGCAGGCCCTTCTGGCGGATTTTTTTCTGGGTGCGGGAAATATCGTACTCGAAACGGTGAAACTCCACCTCCTGCAACTCCTGGTCGTAGAGGACGCAGGTCGGCCGGGGGTCGCCATCGCGCGGCTGGCCGAGGCTGCCCACGTTGATGAGATAGCGGTGGCCTTCCTTGAGTGGCACCCTGCCGCGGGGAATGGATTCGTTGATGCCGCCGTCGGGCGTCTCCTCGAGCACAAGGGGCTGGTGAGTATGGCCGAAAAAACACACGGCTTCCTGCATTTGATCGAAATTGTCCCTGCCATCGACGCGGGAGAGAATGTAATGCCATTCCTCCGGCTCGTGGGGTGAAGCGTGCGTCCAGTGGACACCGCCGGCGACCTGCTCGGCCGTCAGGGTGCTGAGGAATTTGGCGCTCTTTTTCGTCAGCGCCTTGCGGGTCCAGTGGCAGGACTCCAGAGCGTAGGGGTTGAAATAGGCCAGATCGGTTTTGCCCAGGGCCGCGTAATCGTGGTTGCCCGCGAGCACGATGTCGACATGCTCGCGAATCCAGTTGAGGCAGGGGTTGGGGTCGGCACAGTAGCCCACCAGGTCGCCGAGGCAGGCTTTTTTATCGTGCGGTATGCCTTCCGCCAGAGCCTCGAAGGCCCGGAGCGCCTCCAGGTTGCTGTGTACGTCGGAAAATATAAGAAATCGCATGAGATCTCACGGAGGAAACCCTTGATCAGGAAGCGCTGGGGCGGGCGATTGAACCGGGCATCTCCTTGTAGATCTTGTCGAGAATGCCGTTGATAAAGTCCGGCGATTCATCGCTGCCGTATTTTTTCGCGATTTCGACGGCCTCGTTGATGGCCGCCTTGGGAGGCGTGTTTTTCAGGTAGATGATCTCGCACACGCCAAGCCGGAGCAGGTTGCGGTCGATCAGCGTCATGCGGTCGAGGGTCCAGTGCTCGCTGTATTTCTGGATCAGGGCGTCGATTTCCTTCAGGTGGCGGTGCACCCCCTTCACCAGCTCGACCATGAACTCGCGCACCTCCGGCTGGCAGAGGCATCTCTCCAGGAAGGGCTCGATCTGCGCTTCGAAGTTATCTTGATTGAATTCGATCTGGTAGAGGAACCTGAGCCCCAATTCCCTGGACGAACGGCGTTTCCCCATGTTCCTCGCTCCCGCTGTTAAATTTTCTTGTACAGATTGACCATCTCGATGGCGGCCATGGCCGTTTCCCAACCTTTATTGCCGGATTTTGCCCCGGCGCGCTCGATGGCCTGCTCGATGTTGTCGGTGGTCAGGATGCCGAACAGAACCGGAATGGGAAACTCGCGCGCCAGCGCGCCCACCCCGCGCGCGGCCTCGCCGGACACGTAATTGAAGTGCGGCGTCGCGCCGCGGATCACCGCGCCCAGGCAAATGACCGCATCGTACTTGCCGGAGGCGCACATTTTCCGCGCCGCCATGGCAATCTCGAACGCACCGGGAACCTTGACGACCGCCACCGATTCTTCCGCCGCGCCATGGCGAACCAGGGCATCGACGGCGCCGCCGGTGAGACGGCTGGTGATGAAGTCGTTGAAACGGCTCACCACAATGCCAAAGCGAAACCCCTCCGCGTTCAGCCCTCCTTCGATCTCTTTGACCATAGTTGACCTTTCTCTAAATTCTCATCGCCTTTCCGGCGGGAACACAAACCCTGAATCAGGAAATATTTTTCATCATGTGCCCGAGTTTCTCCTGCTTCGTTCTCAGGTATTTGATGTTGTCCTTTTTGGGATGGATTTCGATGGGCACCCGTTCGACGATCTCCAGCCCGTAGCCTTCCAGGCCGACGATCTTCCTCGGGTTGTTGGTCAGCAGGCGGATCTTGCCCAGACCGAGCTTGCTCAGAATCTGCGCTCCGATGCCGTACTCCCTGAGGTCGGGCTTGAAGCCCAGCGCCTCGTTGGCCTGTACCGTGTCCTGCCCGGTGTCCTGCAGGGCGTAGGCCTTGAGCTTGTTGACGATGCCAATGCCCCGGCCTTCCTGGTAGAGATACAGGAGGACGCCCCGGCCCTCCTTCTCGATCATTTCCATGGCCTTTTTCAACTGTTCGCCGCAGTCGCAGCGATAGGAGCCGAACACGTCGCCGGTGAGGCACTGCGAGTGCACGCGCACGAGCGTCGGCACCGCCGGGTCGATCTCCCCTTTCACCAGGGCGATATGGATCTGGTCGATCAGCACATTGCGGAAGGTGACCGCGCTGAAATCACCCTGCGGAGTCGGCAGGGTGGTGGTGACGACTTCCTCGACCAGGGTCTCCTGATGCAGCCGGTATTCGGCGAGATCCTTGGTGGTGATCATCTTCAGGCCGTGGGTTTTGGCGTATTGCGTCAGCGTGGGCACCCGCGCCATGGTGCCGTCGTCGTCCATGATCTCGCAGATCACGCCGGAAGCATCGAGGCCGGCCAGGCGGGACATGTCCACCGACGCTTCGGTCTGCCCCATGCGTACGAGCACGCCTCCATCGCGGGCTCGCAGCGGGAAAATGTGCCCCGGCTTGACCAGGTCGCCCTTCGCGCTTTCAGGGTTGATGGCGACGCGGATGGTCTGCGCCCGGTCGGCGGCGGAGATGCCCGTCGTCACGCCTTCCTTGGCGTCGATGGAAATGGTGAACGGCGTCTCGAAGAGAGACTGGTTGTCCTCCACCATCATGCTGAGGCCGAGTTCGCGCGTGCGCTCCTCGGTGAGGGCGAGACAGATCAGCCCGCGGCCGTACTTGGCCATGAAGTTGATGGCCTCGGGGGTCACTTTTTCCGCGGCGATCATCAGATCGCCCTCGTTTTCCCGGTCCTCATCGTCGACGATGATAATGAGTTTTCCCTGGCGCACATCTTCCAGGGCTTCAGGAATAGAACTGAATGGCTTGCTCAAAACGTTTTCCTTCGAATTTTACAGGAATCCATGTTTCCGGAGAGAATCCAAAGACACGCCGCTCTCCCCCCGGGCGGCCCCGAGAATGGTTTCGCAGGCTTTAAGGACGTATTTGCCAATGATATCACATTCGATATTGACCCTGTCGCCTATTTTCCGCCCCTTCAGGTTGGTGTGCGAAAGGGTGAAGGGAATGATCGATACGGTGAAGCGGTTATCCTGACAGGCAAAGGCGGTGAGGCTGATGCCATCCACCGCGACGGAGCCTTTTTCGACGATCAGCGGCGCAAGCTCTTTGGGGTGCTCGAAGCGAAACAGGGTCTCCCCCGGCCGCGAATCGATAGACACCACCGTCCCCATCTGGTCGACATGGCCGGAGACAAAATGACCGCTCACTTTCTGCGACGGCGTGAGCGAACGCTCCAGGTTGAGCACCTCCCCTTCCCGGATATCCTGGAAGCCGGTGCGCGCGAGGGTCTCGCCGCTTAAATCCACCGTGAAGCGGTTGGCCTCCGCCGTGCGGACGGTCAGGCACACGCCGTTGACGGCGATGCTCTCGCCGAGTTCGAAACCGGTGAAATCGTCCCCGGTGCGGACGGTGACCTCGGCCCGCCCCTCGGAACGATGGATCTTCGCCACCTGGCCCTGGCTTTCGATGATGCCGCTGAACATGTCGATCTATCCTTTAATAGTCGTTGGTGCGTTGCGCGGCCGGCCTTCCAGCATCCAGTCGCAGCCGACGGCGGTGACGCTGAGCCGTTCGAGCTTAAGCGCCTCGGCCATTTTTCCCGCGCCCAGGCCGCCCACCGGCCCGGGGGCGGCTTTGCCGCCGATGATGAGCGGGGCAACGAACATCGCGACACTATCCACCAGGCCCGCACCGAGCAGGCTGGCCGAAAGTTCGCCCCCGCCCTCGACGAGCAGGGAGGTGATTTCGCGCCGGCCCAGTTCATCCATGAGCTGATTCAGGTCGAGGCCGCCCGCATTTTCCGCGATGGGCAGGACCTCCACCCCCATTTTTTCCAGACGGCTTTTTCTCGCGCGGGGAAACTCCGGCCCCGCCGCGAGAAGCACGCGCCCGGCGCCGGCGCCGGCACCATCAAAAACCCGCGCGCGCGTCGGAACACGGCCGAGACGGTCCAGAATAACACGAATGGGAGCGCGCGGCTTCCTTCCCGGCAAGCGGACGGTCAGTTGCGGGTCGTCCGCGACCACCGTCCCGGTGCCCACCAGAATGGCATCCACCCCGGCGCGCATCTCGTGCACAACGCGGCGGGCCCTGGCTCCGGTGATCCAGCGCGAGTCCCCCTTCCGCGTGGCGATCTTACCGTCCAGCGACATGGCGGTCTTGAGAAGGGTCCACGGACGGCCGCTGACGATGTATTTGTTGAACGCGAGGTTAATCTCGCGGCAATCCTTTTCCAGCACACCGCAGAGCACCTCGATGCCGGCCCGCCGGAGGGCGCGAAGGCCCCGGCCGGCCACTTGCGGGTTCGGGTCCCGCTGGCCCACCACCACCCGCCGCACCCCGGCGCGAATGAGGGCCTCGGTGCACGGAGGCGTGCGGCCATGATGGCAGCACGGTTCCAGGTTTATGAACAGGTCCGCCCCTTGCGCCCGGCCTCCCGCCTGCCTGAGAGCGAGGATCTCGGCATGCGGCCCGCCCGCCTTGCGATGGTAACCCTCGCCCACCACGCGGCCATTTTTCACCAGCACCGCACCCACGATGGGGTTGGGCCGGGTGCGCCCCTTGCCCTTCAGAGCGAGTTCGATGGCGCGGCGCAGGTGCTTTTCGTCGCTCTTGGATGCGGTATGTGCCACAAGTGTCCCCTGTTCAATAACCCCTTCCGCCCGGCAGCGGGCCGCCGGGTGATGGCAACAGTATAACCGGGTTTGGAATTATGCCAAGAGTTGGATCAGCCGCGCTTGCGCCGCAGCAGGTCCACCCTGCGGTTTTCGATGCTGCCGCGTTGATAGCGGAATCAGACCGGGGCCGGGTCAGCCGCGCTTGCGCCGCAGCAGGTCCACCATGCGGTTTTCGATGCTGCCGCGTTGATAAACGATTTCGATACGGCGGTTGGCGGCCCGGTTGGCGGGGCTGTCGTTGGGAACCTTCGGACGGAACTGGGCGAAACCCTCGATGCTCAGGTCTTCCGGATGAAAGCCGGATTCGACGAACATGCGCGCCACCTCCGCCGCGCGCGAGGCGGAAAGCTCCCAGTTGGAGGGAAAGCGTTCGCTATGGATGGGAGAGTCGTCGGTGTGGCCTTCGACTTTGACCTTGTAGCGGAATTGATTGAGCAGACGGAAGGTCTGCTGGATGATCTCCACGCCCTGCGGGGTCATCCTGGCCTGGCCGGGGGAAAACAGCACGACGTCGGCGATGGTGATGACGGCGCCGCGCTCGTCGGAACTCACCTGCACCTGGCCCGCGAGTTCGTTCTTGAACACGAACTCCTCCACTTCGGAGATGATCTGTTCGACCTCCTTGGCCACCATGGCGCCGACTTCATCGACGGCGAGCACGGCGCTTTCATCGAGCTCGGATTTGAGTACCTCCAGCCCTTCCCGCACCCCGGCTTCGGGAATGGTTTCGACGCCCAGGGCGTGGCGCAGCGATTCCTTGATCTGCCGCCATTTTTTCTCCTCGATGGTGCCCATGGCAAACAGCAGGATGAAGAAGACCATGAGCAGGGTGACGAGGTCGGCGAAGGTCATCACCCAGGCGGGCGCGCCCTCGTCTCCTCCTTCCTCATCCTCGTCGTCATCGAAATCGTCTTCCGGAGGCGGGCTTTTCTTTTTGTCTGCGCCTTCGCTCACTTACTTTTTCTCGCTCGCGGATTTTTGATCGGCGCTATCGGCATCCTTCCTGTCCTTCTTGCCGTGATAGGAGTCCAGGTAATTTTCCAGCACCGACTTCATGAAACGCGGGTTGACGCCTTTACGGATGTAGGAGATGCCTTCCAGCACCAGGTTCATCTCCAGAGTTTCGGTGGCGCTCCTGCGCTTGAGTTTGACGGTCATGGGAATGAAGATCAGGTTGGCCACCACCGCGCCGTAAAAGGTGGTGATGAGGGCAATGGCCATCTTGGGGCCGACGCTGTTGACGTCCGACAAGTCGGCCAGCATCTGGATGAGGCCGATGAGGGTGCCGATCATGCCAAATGCGGGGGCGAAGGCGCCCATTTCCTTGAAGATCTCCCAGCCGTCCTTGTGCGATTTTTTGATCTGCTGAATTTCACGCCGCAGCAGGGCGTTGACGGTGGCTTCGTCCTTGCCGTCGACGGTCATCTCCAGGCCCTTCTTGAGAAACTCGTTTTCGATCTCGCCCAGCTTGGATTCGATGGCGAGCACCCCGCCCTTACGCGCCACGTCGCTGATTTCCACCATGGTGTCGATGAGCTGGTAATGATCGGATTTTCTTTCAAGGAAGACGCGCAGGAACAGCTTGAGCACCTTCATCAGTTCGCCGAAGGGAAAAGCCACCAGGGTGGCGGCGAGGGTGCCGCCGAGCACGATCATCGCCGAGGGGGCGTTCCAGAACAGTGTGAGACCGCTGTTCATCAGGATGGATGACAAGACGAGGCCAACGCCCGCGACAATGCCTGCTATGGTTGCAAAATCCATGGTTTAGGACGGGTGGCAGATTTTGATCGGCCCCTTGATGGGGTCCATCGCGTGAAATTTAAGCACCTTGCTGACAATTTCAGAGTCGAGAACGGTGCCGCTTCTCAGAATGTTGATTCCCGATTCGGAGTACAGGTCCGACACCAGCTCCATGCCTTCGGTAAGGGCGAACACCGAGCACTCCATCTCGGCTTTACCGCCGCTTGGGCGCTGCTGGGTCTCGACGCAATGCCTGAGCACGGCGAGCACCTGTTCGTCGAACAGCTTGCCGCCCTGGTCGAGCATGCGGGCAAGGAGAGTGGCGACGCTCTGCCCGGGCTGGGCCACACGGGAGTGGTCGAAATAACTCACCGCGGAAATAATGCGCGAGCCCACGGGAATCTGTTCTCCGTACAAGCCGTCGGGAGTGCCGGAGCCATCGACGTTCTCGTGCAGGTGACGCAGGATGTCGGCCACCAGCTCGAAACCGGGAAACCCCTTGAGCAGCATCTCCCCCACCAGGGGGTGGGTGTTGTACTTCCTGTTCTTTCGCTCGTCCATCGCTTCCTGGCGCCTCTCCTCGGTGGGCAGGGCGATGATGCCGAGTTCGTGCAGCCGGGCGGCGGTGCGGATGTTGCGGACCTGATAATTCCTCAACTCCATCTTCTCGGCGATGGCCACCGACAATTCGGCCACCCGTTCGGAGTGGCCCCGGTGGCTGGCCTGATGCAGTTCGATGATGCTGGCCAGCAGCGTCTCGGTGGAATCGAAGCGGCCGCTCAGCTCCTCGATCATCGAGGAAATCTGAGCGTTCTTGTCCTCAAGTTGCCGGTTGAGTTCCTGCATGTCCTTCAGGTTGTCGGCCAGACGCTGCTTGTCGGCACGGAGTTCGCTATTGAGCCCGGCAAGGTTCTTGTGAAAATTATTGAGCTGCCCGAGCGAGGTTTCGAGCTGCCGGTTTTTCTCGTACAGGGCGTGGCTGAGCTCGGACACCTTGAACACCGACCGAAGAGCATAGCCGACCTCGCCGGGCTTGAGGGGTTTGGCAAGGTAGGCATCGGCCCCGGCGCGCCGGGCCCGAGCGGCGGCATCCGCGCCGGCCTGGTAACCGGAAGTCAGGATCATCGCGGCGCGGGGCTGCAACTTGCGGACGCGCCGGCACACCTCGAAACCGTCGGTGCCGGAAAGTTCGATGGCGCAAAACACCACGTCCCAGCGCTCGCTGCGCACTTTTTCCAGCCCGCCGTCGGCATCGGCAACAGGGTGCACCCGCGCTTCGCCTTCCCCCAGTTCGGCCGCGAGGGCCGCTTGAACCACTTGCGCGGTCCCCGCATCCGGGTCGATCAAGAGAATGTTCTTTTCTTTTCCCGTCAGGCTCAAGGCCCTACTCCCTTTCGGTAACCCGATAAAGCCCGGAGAAGCGCCGCCCCGCGAAGGGCCGCACCCAGGCTCGCCAATAAACTTAAGTATCGGCAAAACCACCGGAAAATCGACCGCTCCGGCAAAAAAAGGGCCGGGCGGGCATTCTATAAGCGTTTGATCTTAGGATAAAAAGGCAGGCAAATCAAGCTTCAGAAAGACTTTTACAGAAGCGGCATGGCTCTCTTTCGAGCACTCTCTCGCGCAAGGCTTCAGGGTGGACATGCCCGATTGAAACCCATTTCGGCAAGGGGATAAGGCTAGTCCTCGTCGTCCTCCATGTCGTCCTCGATTTCGGTGAAGCGCGGGCCGGCGACGCAGCGAAAGCCGACGTTCAGGCACCGTTCATCGGGGTCGAAGGTGTTGCGGTAAAAGCATTTGGAATGCACCAGGTAATTGAGCCAGGAGCCACCGCGCACCACGCGCCCGGTGGTGTGCTTCGCCGCGTGCGGCTGAATGCACCACTCCCAGACGTTGCCCGCCATGTCGAAGCAGCCGTAGGGGGAGATGCCCTGCTCGAAATCCAGCACCGCGGTGGTCTGGCCGATCATGAAGTCGCAGGTATTGGCGAAGCCGTTCTGATAGCCCATCGCCTCGCCCCAGGGGTAGTCGCGCCCATCGGTACCGCGGGCCGCCTTCTCCCATTCCTTCTCCACCGGCAGGCGCTTGCCGAACCACAGGGAGAACACCACGGCTTCGTAATAATTGATCCCGGTCACGGGTTGATCCGCGCGGCTGGAATATTTGGGGAACAGGGGTTTGTGGTTGGGGTCGAACTCGCGGTACAGGGCGTTGGTCACGGGAAATTTCATGATGGCGTATTCCATCAGGTTGATCTGGTCGTCCTCGTGCTTTTCATCCTGATAGATGAATTTGCCCGCCGAGATGGTGACCATTTCGCCGTAGCGTTTGATGACCGGCAGGTTCACCTGGGCGGCATCGCTGGATTCGGCGAAAAATCCGGCAAGCTCCGGGAGTTTCCGCAAGGGCTCGAAATCGAGCCGGTCGACCAGGTCGTGAAGGTTCAGGCCGTGCATCGCGCACAGGAGTTCGAGCACGGCGAACAGCACCCGGCTGTCGCGCTTCTCGCGCACCAGCCAGGGGCGTATGCGGGCCCGGAGCGCCTCTTTGCCGCCGATTGCGGCAAGCACGTCCTCGATCCGTACCTTGCGGAACGGGGCGAAGGCGGGCTCGCTTTCCCGGCACTGGTACTTGAGCAGATGCTTGACGAGCAGCCGCACCTTCTCGGATAGACCCTCGGCCTCGGTGAGCGCCCGGCCGCAGAGAAACAACGCCCCTTCTTCGAGGAGGATTTCGTACAGCTCCTCCACCGGCACCATGCCCGCGAGAAAGATCAGGGTCTCCTGCCATTTTTCGTCGCGGCAATGGGCGCGGACGATGTCCCGCCAGGCGGAATCTTCGGCCAGGCGGCGCGCCGCAAGGTACTCCTGAAATGCGGGGTGCCGGTACTGCCACCGCCGCGCGGTCTCCTGAAGCACCGCCCCCTTCGGCAGGCCGGCCGCTTTCTGAAGAAACGGCTCCTTGCCGTCTTCCTTGTCAAAGCCCGTCTCAAGGGTGTCGAAACGCGCCGAACGGCCCGCGGTGAGCTGCTCCAGGGACACTTCCATCAGGCGCTTGAGCGCCGCCGTCTCGCCGCCCTCCTGACACAGGCCGTCGAAAAAGGCGCGGTAGAGCCCGCCCTTGCCCAGAAAATCCTCCAGCCCATGGGCCTCGTGAATCCGGCGGATCATGTTGAGCAGAATCGGCGTGTTGAACAGTTCGGGGTAACAGCGGCCCAGCGCGGCCAGAGGCCGGTGAGCGGCGGCGTCTCCCAGATAAGCCTTTTGCTGTTTTTCGTCCAGGGGAGCGAACGACACCTGAAAGCCCGCGTCCTCGCCCCGGCGGACCAGTGAATCGGTGGCCAGGGGGCCGAAGTCGAAATGGCGGCTGGCCAGAAAAATGAAATTGGAGAGGAAGGCATTGTCGTTGATGAAAACCTCGCAATAGGTCTGGAAACGATCCTTGAGCTCCATTTCATCGAGGCCGTCGAGCAGGAAAAGAATCCGGCTGGAGCGAAACAGCGATTCGATGGTGCGCCGGAGAACCGCCTCGTCGAGCTCCAGGCCGCCGAGCGCTTCCCGCTCCTCGAGCACCGTGGCGAGAATCTCCTTGAATACGGAATCGAAGAAATGGGCGAAACCGCTTCCCTCTTCCAGGGCCGACAGATTAAAATAGACCGGAAGCGGGTAGACGGGATGCGCAGGCCCCTGCAGCAGGACCTCCTGGTAGCGTTTGAAGTGGGTGGTCTTGCCCATGCCCGCACCCGCCTCAAGGCGCACCTTGAGCCGGGGCACTTCGAGGAGATCTTCATGAATCACCCGCGGGGTGGGGAACACCTGCTCGTGCAGGCTCTGCCGGTGCCCCGCCGGGTTCAGGTCGAGCAGATCGCGCCTGAGGCAGGTTTTGCTGCGCGGGCCCGGTCCGAGGATTTCATCGAGATCGGCGCTCACCTTTTTCAACTGGTGCTTGCGAAAGCAGGCGATGACCCACTCGCGGGATTCCTCCAGAGTCGGCTGGACGGCGGGCGATGAGCTGCCCCCGCGCCGCCTGAGAGATAAATCTTTTTCTTCGCTCATCGCATCTAAACCTTCGAAAGTATTGAGAATTTCAAAAACGGGCCTGCCGCGAAAATAATCCGGTCAGGCGGGGTTCCGGGCAACCTCCCGGCCCCGACGCGTTTCAATAGTATCATATCCATCTTCCCGAACCGGGGCATTCATGATTCCCTTAAGCGACGAAAACCCGACACGCAGTTTCCCCATCGTGACTCTGCTGCTCATCGCCGCCAACGTGGCGGTGTTCGCGTTGAGCCTGGGGCAGATGCACGACCCGGACGCGTTCTTCGCCGCCTACGGGTTGATTCCGGCGCAACTCGCCGAGCAGCCGGTGGCCCAGTACCCGCACATTTTCACGGCCATGTTCATGCATGCCGGGTTCATGCACCTGGCGGGGAACATGCTCTACCTGTGGATCTTCGGCAATAATATCGAAGATGCGCTGGGCAAGTTGGGCTTTCTGCTCTTCTACCTGGTGTGCGGCGTGCTCGCCGCGTTCGGCCACATTCTGACCGACATCCATTCCCCGGTGCCGATGGTGGGGGCGAGCGGAGCGATCGCGGGCGTGCTCGGCGCCTACATGGTGCTGTTCCCGGCGGCGCGGGTCAAGACGCTCATCTTCCTCGGTTTCTTCATGACGGTGGCGCGCATTCCGGCGTGGTTCCTGCTCGGGCTGTGGATCCTGCTGCAAGTGGGCAGTAGTTTTTCGATGCCTTCAGACGGCGGCGGCGTGGCCTGGTTCGCGCATATCGGCGGCTTTTTCGTCGGCGCGCTCCTCATCCACCCCTTCCGAAAAATCGCCCGCTGACCGGCGGCTTTAGTCCGCCGCGCCTTGCAGCCGCAGACGCAGCAGGTTGAGCGCCGCCTGAGCGGCCCGTTCCTTGTTCCTCGCCCGGTCCTGCTGAAACAGAAATTTCTCGCAAACGATGCCCGCCGGGTCGGCCAGGCCGATGAAGGTGAGCCCGACGGGCTTTTCGGCGCTGCCGCCGCCGGGCCCGGCGATGCCGGTGACGGACAAGCCGACATCCGCACCCGCCGTCTGGCGGATGCCCTCGGCCATGGCGCGGGCCACCTGCTCGCTCACCGCGCCGTACCGCGCAAGCAGTTCACCAGGCACCCCGAGGCGGGCCGCCTTGGCCGCGTTGGAGTAAGTGACCGCGCCTTCCAGAAAATAATCCGAGCTCCCCGAGACGCCGGTGAGGCGATGGCCGATCAACCCGCCGGTGCACGATTCGGCCACGGCCAGGGTGAGCCCGCGCGCCAGCAGCAGACGGCCGACGACCTGCTCCATCGTCTCTTCGTCTTTGGCGAAAATGCAGTCTCCCGCGCGCTCACGAAACCACGCTTCGGCCGCGTCGAGCTTTTCCTTCACCTCGGCGTCGGACTCCCCCACCGCCGAGAGGCGAATGCGGACCCCGAGGTGCGAAGGCAGCGAGGCGACGCTCACCCGGCCGGTCAGGGCGTCGGGCGGCCCCACCCGCTCCCACAACCCCGCTTCCGGCACGCCGGTGGTGTGGAGAATGCGATGCTTCACCCGGTGGCCGGAGAGCGGCGCGATCAGGGGCACGAGGTATTTCTCGAACAGGTGTTCCATTTCCAGGGGCACCCCGGGCAGCGCGGCGACTCTCTTGCCGCCCCATTCGAACAACAGGCCGGGGGCGGTGCCCTTCTCGTTATGCAGGACCGTGGCCTTTTCCGGCACCTCGCACTGGCCGAGAACCGTTTCGGGCACCGGCCGGCCGCGGCGGGCGTAAAATCGTTCGAGCCCGGCGGCCACGGCCTCGTCGTGGCGAAATCCGGACTTGAAATAATCGGCGAGGACCGGCTTGGTGATATCGTCGTGGGTGGTCCCCAGGCCTCCGGTGATGAGCACCCAGTCCACCCGCTTAAGGGCCTCGTCCAGCGCCTGGGAAATCGCCCGGGCGTCGTCGCCGACCACGGTCGCCCGCCGCACCGCCACCCCCAGGCTGATGAGCCGCCGCCCGAGGAAACGGGAGTTGCCGTCCTGAATGAGGCCGGTCAGCACTTCATTGCCGATGGAGATGATTTCCGCATTGGGCATGCCGGGGTCATGAAGGAACACGATGGTTGCCTCTCGATGGGGGACTGTTCGGGCCGAATCGCCTCCCCTATTTTACCGGCTGCCGCGGGAATTTGCCATAGACGGCCCCGGGGAATTGCGATAGTCTTGAACCACGCACACGAAGCGGCGATGCA
>QJZQ01000170.1 GCA_003246675.1 Nitrospirota bacterium
CCACCGAGGGAACATGCAGAACGTTTCTGCGCGTGTCGAAACTGAGGTCCGCCTCCAGCGTCAGGCCGGGGAACAGCGCCGGGTCGGGCCGGGGCAGATCCATCTGCACGCGGATGTTGCCGGAATAGATGTTCGCGTCGGGTATAACCCGCACCCTTTTGGCAAGCTCCTGGCCGTGTTTGAAACGCAGGTCCAGCTCCTTGACCAGGAATTCCCCCTTGCTGAGCCGGGGCAGCTTGCCGCGGTAGCTCTGCGGAATTTCCAAAACCGCTTTGAGCCGGCGGGAGCTGATCATCTCGACGATGGGCGTTCCGGCGGAAACGAAGGCGCCGCGATCGACTTTCTTGGAGACGATCACCCCGTCGAACGGTGCGATAATGGCGGCTTTCGACAGGTTGAGCTGCGCCACCTCCAGCCTCTTGCCCGCCCCATCCACCTGGGCCAGCTTCTGGGCGATGTCTTCTTCGCGGGAGCGGGAGGAGCCCGCCAGGGCGGCCCGGCTCGATTTCAAGGCCTCCTGCGCCTGGTTCACCCGGTCGCGCGCGGTATCGAGTTCCGACTCGGCGAGGAAACCGCCCCGCACCAGTTCCAGCGCGCGGTCGAGCTCCTTGAGCGAAAGGTCCAGGCGGCTTTCATCGGCCTTGACCTGCGCCTCCAGTTTTTCCTTGTCCTCCGGCCGCAAACCCTGCACGGCTTTATCGTATTCTTTCCTGGCCACCTCGAGATCGGCGGCGAGGCGGTCGACCTCCAGCTGATATTCGCGCAGATCTATCTGGGCCAGAAGATCCCCGGCGTGGACCCGCGAACCCTCCTCCACCGGCACGCGTGTGACCTGGCCCTTGACCTCGGCGGTGATGAGGACGCGTTCGTCGGCCTGCAGGTTGCCCACGGCGCGCACCTGGTCCACCACGTCGAGGTGAACCACGGAACCGATTTCCACCGGCAGGGCGAATTTTCGCTTTGGCGATACCGCGGCGGGCTCTTCTTCGGCGTTCCGGCATCCGCTCAAACCCCCAAGGGCCAGCGGCAGCAGAAAGACCCCGACAGCAAAAAAGATATGGAACCTTTTTCTGGTATAATTCACGGCAATATTTTTATCACTGAATTGGATTGCCGCCATTATGCAACATAACCCCCACAAATACAAATAGATTCATGACATCTCAACACGCCACACCCTACCCGCTGGAGGGTTTCGATTACCGCCTCCTCGACAGCGGCGATTTTCAGAAGCTCGAGCAATTCGGCCCGCACCGCTTCATCCGCCCGGCGCCTCAGGCCATCTGGCCTAAAACTCTTCCCGCCGCCGAATGGCGGAATGCCGATGGGAAGTACGAATATTTCAAGGGCAAGGAAACCGGCGGGGAATGGACGCTGTTCGGCAAACTGCCTAAAGACGGCTGGGAGATCGGCTTTCAGGACCTGCGGTTTCTGGTGAAGCCCACGGGGTTCGGCCACATCGGCCTGTTTCCCGAGCAGGCGCTCAATTGGAACTGGATCACCGATCAGGTGCTTAGAAGCGGCCGCCCGGAGGAAATCAATGTTCTCAATATTTTCGGCTACACCGGGGCGAGCACTCTGGCCGCGGCCCGTGCCGGGGCGCGGGTGACGCACGTCGACGCGTCCAAGGCTTCGGTCACCTGGGGCCGCACCAACCTGGAGGTCTCCGGCCTGGCCGACCGCCCCGTGCGCTGGATCGTCGACGATGTCATCAAATTTCTCACGCGGGAACACAAGCGCGGCAGGAAATACGATGGCCTCATCCTCGACCCGCCGTCGTTCGGCCGTGGCCCCGGCGGCGAGGTGTGGAAAATCGAAAACAAGCTCTCGGAGCTGATGGAACTCTCGAAAAACATCCTGTCCGAGAAACCGCTGTTTCTTCTCCTGACCACGCATTCGCCGGGCTTTTCGGGGCTGACGATGAAAAACATGCTCCTCACCTACCTGGTGAAGGACGGGAGGTTCGAGACGGACGAGATGTATATTCACGACACCGCTTCGGGCCTCGACCTGCCCAACGGTTTTTATTCGCGCTGGTCGTCGCTGCCGGCGGCCTGACCCCCCTTGCACGGGGAGTGAGGGCGAGAAACCGGGCGAGGCTTAACGCGCGTGCTTTTCAACTTGCAACCTGGATGATTCAGCCATGGCTCTCGAATTCTACAAACACATCCAGAGGCACGCCACCGCGGCCCCCGATCACACCGCCATCATCGATGGCGAAACCACGCTCACCTACGGCGAACTGCTGGAGCGGGTGGAGCGGTTCGCGGGCGGCCTGGAAACGCTGGACCTCCGGCCCGACAGCAAGCTGGGTCTGCTGATGCTCAACCAGGCGGATTACCTGGTGGCGTTTTTTGGCGCCCTGCTCAAGGGCCTGCCGGTGGTGCCGTTCAATTTTCTGCTGAGCCCGGCGGACCTCGCCTTCATCGCTCAGGACGCCGGCGTCGACCTTGTGGTTGTCGACGGGATGTTCGTCAAGCCGGAAGCCGCGCCGCTGTTTACGCGCTTTCGCCACAAGATCCTCACCGGCGAGGCCGATCCCGCGCCGCTCGGCGCAAACGTGGAACGCCTGGACGCCTTCCTCGCCCGCGCCGTGCGCGAAGACGGCAAAAAACCGCATGTGAAAGATCCGGAAATTCCGAGCGCTCTGCTTTACACCTCGGGCACCACCGCCCGCCCCAAGGGGGTGATGCTCGAAGAGGAACAGTTCGATATTAACGCCGAGGCGGTGCTCGCCCATCTCGATGTTAGCGCCGGGGACCGGATCATCGTCGCCCTGCCCCTGTTTCACTCGTTCGGCAACATCATGGCGCTTCTGGTGTTTCGCGTCGGCGGCACGCTCATCCTCCTCAAGCAGTTCGCGCCAAAGTCCATCCTCGCGGCCATCGCAGAACACCGGGCGACGATCCTGCCCATCGTGCCCACCATCTACAGCTTTCTCGTGCAGCTCTACGCACGCGGTGGTTACGATGCGTCTTCGCTGCGTTTCTGCGTTTCCGGCGGCGCTTCCCTGCCCCGGGCCCTGCTCCGGCAAGTGGAGGAGACCCTGGGGGCAGCCGTGCTCGAAGGCTACGGGCTGACGGAAACTTCTCCGGTCATCGCGGTGAACACCTCCGCCGCGGGCAGCGTCCCCGGCTCGGTGGGCCCTGTCGTGCCTTTTGTCGAGGTGAAGATTGTCGATGAGACGGGGGGGGAAACCTTCGCGCCGGGCGAGGTCGGGGAAATCCTGGTGCGCGGGCCGACGGTGATGCGCGGTTACTGGAAGCGGCCGGAGGAAAACCGCGAGACCTTCACCGCCGATGGCTGGCTGAAAACCGGAGACCTCGGCCACCGGGACGAGGAAGGCCGGCTGTACATCTCCGCCGGGAGGAAGAAGGACATCATCATCCGCGCGGGCGAAAACATCCCGCCGCTGGCCATCGAGAACGTGCTCATGAACCACCCGGCCCTCGCCGAGGCCGCCGTGGTGGGCATCCCGGATGAGCGCATGGGCGAAAAGGTCAAGGCCTGCGTGGTGCTGAGGGAAGGCGCCCATACGGACGCAACCGACCTCAGGACGCTTTGCCGCAAGGAACTGCCCGCGTTCATGATTCCGGACCTCTTCGAATTCCTCGACGCCCTGCCGAAGAACGCGACGGGCAAGGTGATGAAAAACGTCCTCCGGGAAGGAAGCGGTGCTTGAGGCCGCCCTGTCCCGCTGCCCCCCTCTTCCGCGCGCCGAACGCTCCGCAAATTTTCTTCCGATGGTTTCTCTGACTCAAGGGTGTTCGCCACCGCGTGCAAAGGGGGGCGCCTTCCGTTGCCTCAGGCGAAGCGGATGGCGATGAAGGAGACCGGATCGGGCGCGCGCGAAAAGGCTTCGCGCAGGCCTCTTTCCTGGTAACCGAGCTTGATGAGCGGCTTGAGCGCCGATTTCACTTCGCCCTCGGTCACATACGCCACCGT
>QJZQ01000034.1 GCA_003246675.1 Nitrospirota bacterium
ACTCCGGGACCAGCTCCAGATCGGCTTTCGACTTGATGCATGATCCGCCACTGCATTCACCGGCGGCGGTGGAACCCTCGTCCACCTCTCCGTCGCCGCTGTGGTCCAGATCGGCGTTGGAATGCGCCGAGCCCTGCTTGCCCGAAATATCAAAACTGCCGCTCATGGTGAGTTTTTTATTGGTCACCAGGGCATGCTCCTGCACCCTGCCGCCGCGGCGCACCACCGCCTCCAGCGTCGCCCTTGTTCCTCTCGTTTCTCCGGTGACGGTGAGAATAACGACGTCGTCGCTATCGGCCATGTCATTGCCATCGCCGTCGTTGTTGTCGGCGATTTCCACGGTGTAAGCGCCGTCCGCAAAGGGAACGTTATTGAACGGCCCCCAGTCCGGGCTCGCTGCATTCAGCTCGTCGTCAAAGCCGTTGCCTGACGCGCCGGGGAACGTACCGGCGGCGTCGCGGTTGAACTGATGCAGGGCGTCGGCCAGCCCGGCCTCGGCGATGTAGAACGCCTGCCGGGTCTTGTAGTAATTTTCCGTTCGTTGGATATCGTGCACTGCGTAGCGGACAGCCGTGGAGACCAGCAGCCCTAGCACAAGCAACAGAATCACCGCGGTGGCGAGGGCCATGCCCGCTTCATCGAAGCGGGAACGGCGGCCCTGGGAAATTTCGGGAACGGGCATGCGGGCTTTCCCCCTCACGAGGCCGCGTTGCGAAGCCGGATGTCGGTTTTGATTTCGATGGATGCACCCGGGTTCTCCGGGTCCACCACATGCAGATGAATGCCGATAAGCTCCACCAGCCGTGGGCTGGCCGCGCCGTGAAAATCGAACCGCAGCCCCTCGATGGCTCCGAGCGCCGCTCCGTCGATGAGAACCGAAGCCTGGCCATCCACCGTCTTGATGATGCGGCCGGCGGCATCGAGCCGGATCTCATAATCGCTGAACTTCGCCACCTGGATGGCACGCGTTGCCGGGTCGCGCGGGTAATTGTGGATGAGTGCGGACTGGAGCGTCAACGACCCCGCGCTGGCCGTATCCACGGTGGGCAGCGCTTCGTCCCACGTCGCATCGTCGCCGGGGTTGTAGATGGCGATACGGTCGCCGCTCCTGAAGGCGCTGCCGTCGATCACAGGGAGAACCGAGCCCGAGACCATGGACGTGGACGAGTAATCAAGAAAGGTGCGCACGTTTTCCCGGTTGATGCGAAAGCCGAGCGCCGCCGCCGCGTCCGGCAATGCGTCGAGCGGCCCTGTCGGGATGAGGGCCGCGCCGGCCGTCTCGGCATAGCCGGAGATCGCCTGACCCGGCGCCAGCCCGTAACCGGCCATGCGAATTTCCCGGGCAATCAGCTTGATGGCGTGGCGGGCCTTGGCGCGCACCAGTGTCTGGTCGTTTTCGTTTTTGAGCAGGCTGTTCTGCCGCGTGAAAATCGAGATCGTCAGGCCTAGGACGAACACGCCGATGGCAAGCGCGAGCAGCACCTCCGGCATCGTCAAACCCCGGCGCGACAGGACGGGACGCACCGTCTTTTTCAGCAGGCCCGGAATCATTCCGGCACCAGAGTGGAAAGCGTCACCGACTGCGGACCGTTATTCACCCACGAAACCGACACCGAAACCCGATGCAGGAATTTGTCCCGGCCGGCAATGCTTACCGGGCTCACGCTCCACTGCCGTGTGAAGGGCCCGCCCGCATTCACCTCGCCTTCCTCGTTCAGGTGCTCCTCGGTTCCTGAGTCGTCCATATGATCGGGGAACTCGGCCGGGTTCTTGATGAATTCGATTTTATCCTGCGCCAGGGTGGTGGCCAGGGTCTTCTTGCTGCTCTTGGCGTTGGCGGACATCACCTTGCCCGAGGTGAGGCCGTAAGTCAGAAATCCCAGGCTGACGAGGGTGATGGCCATCAGGATCTCGATGAAAGAAAACCCCGATTCCGCATTCGGGACCACGCGCCTCGGTGGGCTCTGTCGCATGAGGAGCTCCGCTGAACAACGGTTAACCCGCTTCGCGGGCCGGGCCCGCAACGGGGGCGGCCCTTTTCGGCCCGCCGAATTAAATGCTTAGGATGGCCCTATCAAAGACCAGAAGGGGCGGTTTGTCAACTGTTTGTTTAATTGGGCTTTGCAGGAAACATTCGGAGCGGGCAAGAACCCCTGTAAACGTAAGGGGTTTCCTAACTTGCAATTTTTCAACGGGAAAGAGATTTTGGCGGGGTTTCGGCAAGGGAATATGACACGCGCGGGCACAAAGACCTGTCCAGCGGCCGCAAGCTGTGGTCCGGGCGCCCTCTCCTTGCTTCGCATGGGAAGGAAAAACAGCGCCCTGCCTTTAAGTCAGCTCAAGGAGGGAACGCGGGGGGAATTGATCCCGCCGGTCAATTTCATTTGAATTCACCGCAGCGAGGGCCGATAATTGCGGCCTTGATCACTCGGCTTTTGTCCATCGACGCAAAAAACATGTCTGCAAGCCCGCCACAAAGCCCAAGAGAGGGGCTGACCGCTGCCAAAGTGCTGCGGTTTTTATCGCTTCCGTTTCGCCCGGACCTCCTGAAAACCTACCGGGCGGTGCGCCGGTTCGAGGATATCGACATCCCCTCGCTCACCGCCGATGGCATCCGCGGCGTGCTTCTGGATGCCGACGGCACCCTGGCGCCGCACCACAGCCAGGAGTTTTCGCAAGGAACGGTGGCGCATGTGAATGAGATGCTGGAGGCGGGGCTGAAAGTGGCCATCTTCACCAATGCAGACGAAAACCGCTTCGGCCAGTTCCCGGGCGTGGAAGTGGTGACCGACGTGCCCGCGAAGCCCGACCCGGCGGGTTTCCTCACCGCCATGCACCGGCACCTCGGGCAGGACGACCCCGGCGCGGTATGCATGATCGGTGACAATTACCTCACCGACGGGGGCGCCATCGCGGCGGGCATGCGCTTCATCCACGTGCGGCCTCTTCCCGGCCCGGAAAAATGGGGCCACCGCACCCTGCGCGCCGCCGCATATATTTTCGCCCGGCTCTACCACCCCCGTCCGGGAAAATGACGGCGAATCAAGCGCCGGCCCTATCCCCGCGGCGAACCCGGAGACGGGCTGACCCCGGAGGCCGGATAATGCCGTAGCACCGGATTTTTTTTCGCAAGAAATCTATTTACTTCACTCGGGAATTTCACAATAATACAGGGAAATTTACCCCCAAAGCCGCCGATTCAATCCGGCTAATGCATTAAGGATTCGTTCCGATGGAAACGCAACGCATCAAGGATTATTGCCGCGAGGCATTGGAGATCGCCAATCAAAGCAGTATTCACGAGGGGCTCGACTATCTGATCGGAGAAAAGTTCGGGCAAAGGTTCCTGGAACTCAAGAAGCTGCAGAACAAGCTGAAGTTCCTGTACCCCGACGACGGCCGGGACGAAAGCCACCCTCTCACCCTCGGCGGGCGGGATTTTAAGATGAGCTACACCCTGACCCTCAAGGAAAACTACCGCGCCCATCTCAAAAAGGCCAGCCAGTTGCGCAAGACCCTGAGCGAGTTCGCCGTGGAAATCAAAGGCTGGTTCGACCTCGAAGACATCGGCGATTACCTCGCCACCTATCCCCGGCTGCACCGGCTCGACACGGCTGTTTCAGGCGACGAGCAGTTCTTCATGGAGGAAGCGTCCCTTTCTTCAGAAGAGGTCTTTCAGGAGGTGGAAGATATCTTTCTGGTGGAGGAGATGAAAAGGCTGTTTCTCAGGAGTGAGGATCTGTCCTGACCCCCTCCCCTCACCGGCAAGGAGCCCCGCCGCCCCGGGGAGCAAAACTCATGCAAGAACCCAAGCCCATCCTCAAAAGCCGCACGCGGCTGATCCTGGCATTCCTGATTCTGCTTGCCGCGAGCGTGTTGATCCTGTTCACCGGCCCGGGGTTCAGCTTCATCTGGCAGGTCCTTCTGTCCGGATTCCTGTTCTTCTTTCTGTTCTGGCTGATCACCTGACCAGAGCTATGAACACCAGGGCCAGCGCAAACGCACCGAGCGCGATACCGAACAACCCAAGAGTCATGAGGCGTTTCCCCTGCTCTTCCAGCGCCTGGCGCTGGCTGGCAAGCCCCGCCTGCACCTTGGCTTCGGCGGCCTCCTCCAGCTTTGCCTGCAATTCCTTTTTCACCAGCTGAACCTTTTCCACCACCACCTGGTCGAGATCCCAGAGCACCTTCTTGGTCATCGCGGGAACCTCCTTCTGGATTTCCTCGCGCACCGCGTCGAGCCCGTCCCTTTTAAGGACATCCATCTTCTGGTCGATCTCCCCGAGCTTTTCGCGGATCACCTTTTCCAGTTTCGGGTCGATGTTCTCCTGAATTCTTTCCAGGCAGTCCTTGGAATCGCGGATCGCCTGGTGCAGCTGTTCCTCGATCTCCTCCTCCAGCGCCTCCTTGCGCGAGGTCACATGCTCGGTGAGAATTTCCAGCTTTTCTCTGAGCTCGGAGATGATCTTGAAATTTTCCTGGGCGCGCTGGATCCGCGCCTCGAAGTTTTCTGAATCCTGTAAACCGGCCATCGGCGAACCCCTTCTTCGTGAATGAAAACAACACGTACTGTATCACTTTAGGATGCAGAAACCCGTTTTTGATTCCAAAAAAAACGGTAAAAGGCGGACCCTCCCTTCGCCGCCTCCTGCATCTTGACTTATAAAACCGGGTCGGTTAGATTGAGTACTTGATAAAAAAGGGGTTATCTGTTGCAAGACTACCTAAGGCAGTTCAACGAATACTTGATTGCGGAGAAAAACGCCTCCCCGCACACCATCGCGAGCTATCTGGGAGACCTGCACCAGTTCATCGCCTTCCTCAAGGAAAGCGGCCACGGCGAGGAGGCCGGAGAGGTGCGCCTGGAAAAAATCGACCGGCTGGCGGTGCGTTCATTCATGAGCTCGCTGTACGCGCGTAAATGTTCCGGCGCGACGATGGGGCGCAAGCTTTCTTCCCTCTCTTCGTTTTTCAGGTTTCTCTGCCGCGAGGGCCTTGTGGAATCCAACGTGGCCCGGACCCTGCCCGCGCCCAAAAAGGTGAACCGGCTGCCCTCGCACCTCTCGGTGGACGAGATGTTCCACCTGCTCGATTTGCCCCAGGGCGACACGTTTCCAGGCACCCGCGACCGGGCGATGCTCGAACTGTTTTACAGCACCGGGGTCCGCATCAGTGAACTGACCGGCCTCACCCTGGGCGATCTGCGGCTGGATGAGCGGACACTCAAGGTGCTTGGCAAGGGCGGCAAGGAACGGCTTCTGCCAATGGGGAAAAAGGCCGCAAGCGCCATCGCGGCCCATCTTCCGCACCGGCAAAAGAAGGCCGTCAAGGCGGACCCGCCGCCCGAAGGGCTGTTTCTCAATACGCGCGGCGCTCCCCTCACTTCTCGCGGTGTGCGGAAAATCGTGCAAAAATACACGCAAGGCTTTGCGGGGCGCATCACCCCGCATTCGCTGCGCCACTCGTTCGCCACGCACATGCTGGGCGGCGGCGCGGACTTAAGGTCGATCCAGGAAATGCTGGGGCACTCGAGCCTCTCCACGACGCAGAAATACACGCACCTGACCATCGACCGCCTGACCGAAACCTACGACAAGGCTCACCCGCGGGCGCAGCACCGGAACACCCCGCGGCGGCCCGGAGAAAGCCGGAAAACGACATGAACGATTCGAGATCGCAGCAGATTCGCGGCACCACCATCCTTGCCGTGCGGCGCGGTGACAGCGTCGTCCTCGGGGGCGACGGCCAGGTGTCTCTCGGCAACACCGTCATGAAACACACGGCCCAGAAGGTGCGGCGGATGCACCACAACCAGGTTCTCGGCGGGTTCGCCGGCGCCACCGCCGACGCGTTCTCGCTGTTCGCCCGCTTCGAGGAAAAGCTGGAGAAATACTCCGGCAACCTGAAGCGCTCGGCCGTCGAGCTGGCGAAGGACTGGCGCACCGACAAGATGCTGAGAAGGCTGGAGGCCATGCTCATCGTCGTCGACAAAGAGCACTCGTTCATCATTTCCGGCACCGGCGACGTGATCGAACCCGACGACGGCATCCTCGCCATCGGCTCCGGCGGCATGTACGCCCTGGCCTCCGCCAAGGCGCTCCTCCAGCACAGCAGCCTGAGCGCCCGCGAGATCGTCGAGCGGTCGCTCGGCATCGCCGCCGACATCTGCATTTACACCAACTCGAACCTCACCATCGAGGAGCTTTGATTTCATGGAAAACCTGTCCGCCACCACCGCCGCCGGGAAAGATAAAGAAGACGCCATGGCCGCGCTGACGCCCCGCGAAGTGGTGGGCGAGCTCGACAAATACATCGTCGGCCAGGCGCAGGCCAAACGCGCCGTCGCGATCGCCCTGCGCAACCGCTGGCGGCGGCAGCAGCTGCCCGACGACATGCGCGACGAGGTGGCGCCCAAGAACATCCTCATGATCGGCCCCACCGGGGTCGGCAAAACCGAGATCGCCCGCCGCCTGGCCCGCCTCTCGAATTCTCCCTTCATCAAGGTGGAAGCCTCCAAGTACACCGAGGTGGGCTATGTGGGACGCGACGTCGAGTCCATGGTGCGCGACCTGGTCGAACTCAGCAAAAACCTCATGCGTGCCGAGATGGAAGAAACGGTGCAGAAGAAGGCCCGGGAAATGGCGCGCGAGCGCCTGCTCGACCTGCTCCTGCCGCCGCCGCCCGGGCGGCCACCGCCCCGGGAGGACCCGCACATGGACGACCTGGGCCGTGAACAGCACCAGAAAACCAGGGACAAATTCGCCGCCTACCTGGCCGAAGGCCGCTTCGACGACCGCGAGGTGGAAATAGAAATCCACGAAAAAGCCGGGCCGATGATGGACGTGGCCTCCGCTCCGGGAATGGAGGAAATGGGCAACAACATCAAAGACATGCTCGGCTCCCTGCTGCCCCATAAAACCCGGCGCAAAAAAATGAAAGTGCCCGACGCCTTCAAGGCGCTGGCCAACCAGGAAGCGGAAAAACTCATCGACCAGGAAAAACTTGTCGAGGAAGCCTTGCAGCGGGTGCAGCACAATGGCATCATCTTCATCGACGAGGTGGACAAGATCATCGGCCGGCAGGGCGCGCAGGGCACCGCCGACGTTTCCCGAGAGGGCGTCCAGCGCGATCTGCTGCCCATCGTCGAGGGCTCCTCCGTGAACACCAAGTACGGCATCGTGAAGACCGACCATATCCTGTTCATCGCCGCGGGGGCCTTCCACTCGGCCAAGCCTTCGGACCTGATCCCCGAGTTCCAGGGCCGGTTCCCCATCCGCGTGGAGCTCGACTCCCTGAGCAAAGAGGATTTTTACCGCATCCTCACCGAGCCCGACAACGCCCTGGTCAAGCAATACATCGAGCTTCTCAAACCCGAGGGCGTGGACATCCGGTTCACCGACGACGCCATCGGCGAAATTGCCGCGATGAGCGCCACCGTCAACGAACGCACCGAAAACATCGGCGCGCGCCGCCTGCAAACCGTTATGGAAAAGCTGCTGGAGGATATTTCCTTCGACGCGCCCGACCTGGAGACCAAAACCATCAGCATCGATGGCGAAACCGTCCGCGCCAAGCTGAAAGACATTGTTCAGGACGAAGACCTTAGCCGCTACATACTCTGAGGAAAACCGTGGAAAAGAGCATTCAACGCGCCGAAACCCTGCTGGAGGCCCTGCCCTTCATCCGGAATTTTTACAACAAGACGCTGGTCATCAAGTACGGTGGCCACGCCATGGTGTCCGAGGAACTCAAGGAAAACTTCGCCCGCGACATCGTGATGCTGAAGTACGTGGGGATCAACCCCGTGGTGGTGCACGGCGGTGGCCCGCAGATCGGCGAAACGCTTCTTGCCCTCGGCATCGAATCGCAATTCGTCGATGGCCAGCGCGTCACCGACCAGGCGACGGTCAACGTCGTGGAAATGGTTCTGGGCGGCAAGGTGAACAAGGAGATCGTCTCCCTCATCAAGCGGCACGGCGGCAACGCCGTCGGCATCACCGGTAAGGATGGCGGCCTGCTGAGCGCCGTTCGCCATCGCAAAGTGAAAAAATCCGCCGAGACCGACCGTCCCGAGATCATCGACCTCGGCCTGGTGGGGGAAATCACCGGGGTGAACCCCGCCATTCTGGAAGCCCTGGACAGCAACGAGTTCATCCCTGTCATCGCCCCCGTCGCCAGCGGCGCCAACGAGGAGACCCTGAACATCAACGCCGATTTCGTCGCCGCCAAGATCGCCTCGGCCCTCAAGGCGGAAAAGCTGATTCTGATGACCGATACCGAAGGCGTTAAGGGGAAGAACGGCGCCCTGATCTCCGAACTCACCCGCACCATGGCGAACAAGCTCATCCGCGAACGGGTCATCCGCGACGGCATGCTGCCCAAGGTCAACTGCTGTCTCGATGCGCTCAAGGCCGGCGTCCACAAGACCCACATCATCGACGGCCGCCTCAAGCACGCCCTGCTCCTCGAAATTTTGACCGAAAAGGGCGTCGGCACGCAGATCGTGGAAAAAAAATAACGGCCTCCGAAAACACGGGTTTCCCGGCCCCACAGCCCCCCTCCGAATCGCTTCAGACCCCGCCCGGGTAAGGATTGACAACCCGGCGGAGGATTGATAACTTGGTCCAGCATGAAACCCGAAGGGGCCGCAGGCCCCGCAAGCCCGACCGCAATGAAAACCCCATTTCTTGATGAGCGCAGCGAAACCGTTCTGCTGGATATCGTCGAAAAATTCATTGAAAACGGCGAGCCCGTCAGTTCCCGCTGCCTGTCGAAAACACAACCCGTAAGCCCGGCGACGCTAAGAGGCGTCATGGCGGACCTCGAGGACATGGGCTACCTCCGGCAGCCGCACACCTCGGCGGGACGCGTGCCCACCGACAGGGGCTACCGTTTTTTCGTCGATCGCCTGGATAAGACCGGCATCCCCCTGGCCGGGTCCGAAAGCCTGAACCCGCACCTCGAACAGGGGAATCTGCACCGCATGCTGGAGGACGCCTGCGGCGTTCTATCCAGGAGCAGCCACCAGGCGGGGCTGGTGATGCTGCCCGCGTTTTCCAGCACGCTGTTCAAGCGCATCGAATTCATCAAGGTGGGAAGCCAGGAAGCCCTCGCCGTGTTTTTCTCCGAAATGGGGTCGCTCGAAAACCGCGTCATCCCGATCGAAAAGGACATGTCGCAGGAAGAACTCACCTCCATCTCCAATTACCTGAACGAGGAGTTCAGCGGCCGCTCCATCGGCTGGATTCGCAAGGAGCTCCTGCGCCGCCTGCGCGACGAGCGCGAACATTACAACCGGCTCATGAAGAAGGCTCTGGACCTGTCTTCCGGCCTGTTCAACCGCGAGGAGACGGGAGCCGAGGCGCTGCTGGTGAACGGAGCGCTCAATTTTTTCGACCAGCCCGAATTCTCCGCCGATGTGGGGCAGATCCAGGCCCTGCTGAAAGCGCTGGAGGAAAAAACCAAACTGGTCAATCTGCTCGACCTGTGCCTCAGGCAGGACGGGACGACGGTGCTGATCGGGGAAGAAAGCCTGGCCGAAGAGTTACAGAACTGCAGCCTCATCGCCCGCAATTATAAGCGGGGCACGAAAAACATCGGCACCCTCGCGATTTTCGGGCCCAAGCGGATGGACTACAAAAAAGCCATTTCCATCGTCAACCACACCGCCGACAGCATCACCCAGTTGCTGTCCCGGTGACCCCGGCCTTGCACCGGTGCCTCACAAAGAAAAGGAAGAACGCCCGTGAAGAATGATCAGGACAACGACTCGCCTCCCATCGAAGACAAAGTTACCCTGAGTGGCGAGAGCGACGACGATATTCAGGACGAAGCCGCCGAGGAGGAGAAGGACCCCGTCCAGGCGCTCACCGACGAGCTGGCCGACAAGGACGCCCTCATCGCCGACCTGCGCGGCGAGATGCTCCGGGTAAAAGCCGACGCGGAGAATTACAAAAAGCGCATGCGCAAGGAAAAGGAAGAGTTCGCGCAGTTCGCCAACGAAAAAATCCTCAAGGAACTCATCAACATCAAGGACAACCTCGAACGCGCCTTCGCCGCCGAGAACCCCACCGCCGAAACCCTGAAGGAAGGCGTGGAGATGATCCTCAAACAGTTCGCCACCCTGCTGGAGAAAGAAAAGGTCGAGCCTATCGAAGCCACCGGCAAGCCCTTCGATCCCAACCTGCACGAGGCCCTCTGCCGGGTGGAAACTCACGATCACGAAGAAAATACCGTCACCGAGGAATACTCCAAGGGCTACACTCTGAACGGCCGCATTCTCAGGCCCGCCAAGGTGGTGGTCGCCAAAGCCCCCGGGAAGGACGCCGAGGCGCCCGGCGATGACACACCCGCTTCCTGACCGGCGCCTTCCCCGGCCTCCACACGAAGCGCATCATGCCCGAGCTGCCTGAAGTCGAAACCCTCCGGCGGGCGCTGCTGCCGCTGGTCGAGAACCGCACCTGCCTCGAGATGCGTTTCTTTCGCACCGACCTGCGCTTTCCCATCCCGGTGGACGAGATCCGGCAGGGCCTGATCGGCCAGAACGTCGCAAGCGTCACCCGCGTCGGCAAGTACCTGCTCCTGAACGCCTCCGGCGGCGCCATGCTGTTGCATCTGGGGATGAGCGGCCGCGTCACCGAGCGGCCCTCCATGGAGCCGGTGGAGAAACACACGCACGCCGTGTTCCGTTTTTCGCCCGCCACCTGCCTGCACTTCATCGACCCCCGGCGCTTCGGCGCCATCGGCTGGGCGCCGCGCGGCGCAGGGCACAAACTTTTAAGCCACCTGGGGCCGGACCCGTTGTCCCCGGAAGCCACCGCCCGCCACTTCAAGGAAAGGGCCAGAAACTGCCGCGCCCCGGTGAAGGCGTTCCTGATGGATTCGAAGCGCCTCTCCGGCGTGGGCAACATCTACGCCTGCGAAGCGCTTTTCGCCGCCGCCATCGCGCCTACAAGGCACGCGGGCAAGCTGTCGCTTGCCGATTGGGAACGCCTGCTCGAAGCGCTGCGGGACACCCTGAACAACAGCATCGCCGCGGGAGGTACGACGCTCAAGGATTTCTTCAACCCTTCGGGTGACGCGGGCTATTACGCCATCGACCTTGCGGTGTACGGCCGGGCAAACCAGCCCTGCCGCCGCTGCCAGGCCCCGATCAGCCGCGTAGTGCATTCCGGCCGCTCGACGTTCTACTGCCGCCATTGCCAGAAACGCTGAACCCGGAAGCTTTCATGGCGGGCGGCCATCCGTTATACTGAAGGCTCATCCCCCATCGACCAAGGACTCATGGATCTCTCGATCGGCATCGTCACCCTGAACGCCAAATACATCCACACCTCGCTCAGCCTGCCCTACCTGCGGAACGCGGCGCGCCGGGCGGGGCATGGCAACGTCTGGATTCAGGAGTTCACCATCAATCAGCCGCTATGGAAGATCGCCGCAGCCATCCTCGAGCGCAAGCCCGACGTGCTCGGCCTCAGCGTCTACATCTGGAACCGCGAGCAGAGCTTCGATCTCATCGACCGGCTGAAGAAGCAGCGCCCCGGCCTGTCCATCGTCGTCGGCGGCCCGGAGGTCTCCTTCGAACCGCAGCTTTCGGACGAGGTCACGCTGATCTCAGGCGAGGGCGAAAAGAAATGGACCGAGTGCCTCGGCTACCTGGCGCGCGGGGAAACGCCGTCCAGGGAAACACGCGAGCGCTGGAACCTATACGGGGAGGACCTGCCCGAGCTCGCCCCGCCCTACACCGAGGAAGACGCGGAAAACGTCAAGGGCCGCATCGCTTATCTCGAAACCTCGCGCGGCTGCCCCTACCTTTGTTCGTTCTGCCTGTCCGCGAGGGATAAGAGCGTCCGCTATTTCGACGACCCGCAGCAGGAAAAACAGATCGAGCTGCTCGCCCGCGCGGGCGCGCGCTGTGTCAAGTTCGTCGACCGCACCTTCAACCTGAAACCCGCGCGCATGCAGCGCCTCATGGCCTGGCTCACGCGTTTTGAAGACCTGACGTTCCACTTCGAAGTGGTGGGCGACCTGCTCACCGACGAGTTGCTGGACTTTCTCGAAACCGTGCCCCCCGGCCGCTTCCAGTTCGAGATCGGCATCCAGACCACCGGAGACGAAACCCAGGGCAAAATCGACCGCAGGCAGGACAACGACCGGCTGTTCGCCGCCCTGCGCCGCCTCGTCGGTCAGCACCGCATTCATTTTCATTGCGACCTGATCTTCGGCCTGCCCGGGGAGAGCCTGGAGGATTGCCTGAAATCGTTCCGGGACGTGCTGGCGATCCGGCCGCACGAACTGCAACTGGGCTTTCTCAAGTTCCTGCCCGGTGCGCCTATCCGCGCCCTCATCGACAACCACGATTACCGGTTCCAGGCGAGGCCGCCCTACGAAGTGCTGTCGCACCGCGACCTTCCGGCCGAGGCGGTCATCCATCTCAAGAAGTTCACCGAAGTGTTCGACCTGTTCTACAATTCCCGGCGTTTTCGATTCAGCCTCGACCATCTGCTTGAGACCCAGGACCCCGTCGCCGTGTTCGAGCGCCTGCTCGAAGCGGTGGAAGCGCGGGACGGCCTGTTCAAGGCCCTGTCGCTCGACGACCAGTACCTCCTCCTTTACGAGACCTTCTCCCTGGGGAGCCAGCCCCTCACCGTCGACCTCCTCAAGCTGGATTACCTGTACGCCCAGCGCGCCTACCGGCTGCCCGGCTTCCTGAGAAACGGCGGGCCCGCTCCCGCGACATGGACCAAAGACCGGCGCACCCCGGTCATCGCCTTTTCGCACGCCATCGAAGTCTCGAGCGGGCGGGCGCGCCTGACACCGCAGGAGCAAACCCGTTTCTACGCCATCGAGCACCCAGCGACCGGCGGCGGCTACATTCAGGAGCCCGCGGTTCACCCGGTGGACGCCTGAAACAGGCCGGATTCGGTATTTTCCCCTTCGGGGATTTGTGCTAATATGCAGGGTTTCGACCCTATCACAAATTTTCCAATCCGGCCTTCAGGGAGTAAATGATGACCGAAGCATCCCTCAACCGTAAAAGCCGCGCCATCACCCAGGGTGACCGGCGCTCCCCCAACCGCGCCATGCTGCGCGCGGTGGGCTTCACCGACGCCGATTTCGACAAGCCGATCGTGGGCATTGCCAACGGCCAGAGCGACATCACCCCCTGCAACGCCGGGCTCGGCAAACTGGCCGACGTGGCGGTGGCGAAAATTCGCGCCCAGGGCGGCATGACGCAGATGTTCGGCACCATCACCGTGAGCGACGGCATCTCCATGGGCACCGAGGGAATGAAATGCTCGCTGGTGAGCCGCGAAGTCATCGCCGATTCCATCGAAACCGTCTGCCGCGCGGCCAGCCTCGACGCGGTGCTGTGCATCGGCGGCTGCGACAAGAACATGCCCGGCGCCATGATCGCCATGGCGCGGCTGGACATCCCCGGCATCTTCGTCTACGGCGGCACCATCAAGCCGGGCCACCTGGGAGAGCGGGACCTCACGGTGGTCAGCGCCTTCGAGGCGGTGGGCCAGTTCTGTGCCGGCAGCATCGACAAGACCGAGCTGAGCGCCATCGAAAAAAACGCCTGCCCCGGCCTGGGGTCCTGTGGCGGCATGTTCACCGCCAACACCATGTCCTCGGCGTTCGAGGCCATGGGCATGAGCCTGCCCTACAGTTCCACCATGGCCAATGAGGATAAAGAGAAGGAAGAGAGCACCGCGGCGAGCGCGGCGGCGCTGATCGGCCTGATCGAAAAAAATATTCTGCCGCGCGACATCATCACGAAAAAGTCGCTGGAAAACGCCATCGCCGTGGTCATGGCCGTGGGCGGCTCGACGAACGCCGTGCTGCACCTGCTCGCCATCGCCCATTCCATGGGCGTGCCGCTCTGTATCGAAGAGTTCGAGACGATTCGCCAGAAGGTGCCGCATTTCTGCGACCTCAAGCCCTCGGGAAAATACGTCACCGTCGACCTGCACCACGCCGGCGGCATCCCGCAGGTAATGAAAATGCTGCTGAACGCCGGCCTGCTGCACGGCGACTGCCTGACCGCGACGGGGAAGACCGTCGCCGAAAACCTCGCCGGCATTCCCGATCTGCCCGACCCGGGTCAGGACGTGATCCTGCCGCTCGACCGGCCCAAATCTCCCGAGGGGCACCTCGTCATCCTGAAAGGCAACATCAGCCCGGAGGGATCGGTGGCTAAAATTTCTGGAGTCAAGACCCGGCGCATCGAAGGCCCGGCGCGCGTGTTCGATTCCGAGGAAGCCTGCCTCGATGCGATTCTCGATAAAAAGATCAACGCGGGCGACGTGGTGGTCATCCGCTACGAAGGACCGAAGGGCGGGCCGGGCATGCGCGAGATGCTCGCCCCCACCTCCGCCCTGGTGGGGGAAGGCCTCGGCGACCAGGTGGCGCTCATCACCGATGGCCGCTTCTCCGGCGGCACTTACGGCATCGTCGTCGGCCACATCGCACCGGAAGCTCAGGTGGGAGGCCTCATCGGCCTCATCGAGGAAGGCGATACCCTGCTCGTCGATATCGACCACCGGCTGCTGGAGGCGAAGCT
>QJZQ01000204.1 GCA_003246675.1 Nitrospirota bacterium
CATGAGCGAACAATACGAGCTTGCGGCGTGGGCCATCGTCGCCGCCATGGTGTTCGACGTGCTCGACGGCCGCGTGGCGAGGCTCACGAAAACCACCAGCGCCTTCGGGGTGCAGTACGATTCTCTGGCCGACATCATCTCCTTTGGTGTTGCGCCGGCGATCGTGGTGTACACCTGGATTCTAAAACCCTTCGGGCGGCTGGGCTGGATGGCGGCCTTTCTTTTCCTGCTATGCGCCGCCCTCCGGCTGGCGCGCTTCAACGTCACCAAGCCGGACGTCAGCGGGCAGAATTTCATCGGCCTGCCCACGCCCGCCGCTGCGGCCGCCACGGCCTCCGTGGTCATCGCCTTTGAGGACCTGTTCCACACCCGGATCGACCCCATCGTCATGGTGGTGATGATGTACAGCCTGGCGTTTCTCATGGTCAGCAATATCAAGTACCCGGCGATGAAGAAATTCGTCTTCAAAAAACGCGTGACCTTCTCGCGCTTTTTATTCGTGATCCTTTTCCTCTACGTTTTCGCAACCATTCCGCGGATCACCGTGTTCCTGATAACCGTCGCCTACATTTTTATCGGGCCCATCGGCCCTTTGCTTCGCAAGCCGCCAGAGGCTGCCAGCGAGACCGGAGAGCCCGCGCCAAACGGCTCAAAATAAACGTTTCGTGAGGCGCGGCAAACCTCGCTCCGCGCCCGGACACAGAGGCCGGCAGGCCCCGATTATTAACCTGAATCCCAAACTCACCGAGCATTCATCCTATGATGGCCTGGTTCGACAAATTCAAGCCCAAAGCCTCTCCCGACTCGCTATGGAGCGAGTGCAAGGGATGCAAGGAGCATATCTACCTCGCTGAGCTCGAGAAAAACCTGCGCGTCTGCCCGAAATGCGATACACACTTCCGGGTCGACGCGCGTTCGCGCATCGGCCAGCTCATCAACCCCGGCACCTTCATTGAAGCCGATGCCGGCCTCGCCTCGGCCGACCCCATCAAATTCAAGGATCAGAAGAAATACAAAGACCGGTTGCGCGCGGCAGTGAAAAAAGGCTACCCGCACGACGCTATTCTGTCGGGCTCCGGCCAGATGGGCAGGCACGCGGTGGAGTTTTGTATTTTTGAGTTCGATTTCATGGGAGGGAGCATGGGCTCGGTGGTGGGAGAAAAGATCACCCGCGCCATCGAACGCGCCCTGAAAAACAAGCACGCGCTCATCATCGTCAGCTGTTCGGGGGGAGCAAGAATGCAGGAGGGCATATTTTCCCTCATGCAAATGGCGAAAACCTCAGCGGGCCTGAAAAAACTCGCGCTCGCGGGGCTGCCTTACATCTCCGTCCTCACCGACCCAACCACGGGCGGGGTGTCCGCAAGCTTCGCCATGCTGGGGGATATCATCGTGGCGGAACCGGGGGCGCAGATAGGCTTTGCCGGCCCCAGGGTGATTGAACAAACCATCCAGCAGAAGTTGCCGGAAGGTTTTCAGACGGCGGAATTTCTCCTCGATCACGGATTGATCGATCAGGTCGTGCACAGGCGGGATTTGAAGAAATTGCTGGAAAAATCGCTGGACCTGCTCATGCCTTCCCCGCCCGCCTGAGTTCAGACGCGACCCGAAGCCGCAAATATCCGAACCCTCAAGCGGCGGAAAAAGCAGATTTAAAAACTCCCTCAAGCCGTCCGGCTAAACACCCAGGCTGTCCACCGCGTCGGCAAGAGACATGGCGACACAGGTGAAGATGGGCGTGTCCTTCTCCACGTAACGGCTGCCTTCGGTTTCCCTGAGCTCCTGAACCAGGTCAAGAAAGTCCCCCGGATAATCGGTCTCGAAAGCGACGACGAATTCGTGATCGTCGATACCGAAGGAATAAGTCGTATTCAGCTTGACCGAAGGATATTTGTTGCCGACGTAGATATGCTCGTCCATGATCCCCTGGCGGGTGAACTGGGTGAGCAGGTACCATTCCCTTTTCTTCACGAAGGGGTAGATGAAAAGGTATTTCGCTTTACCGGGGATGATGTGGGTGCGGTCCTCTTCATGCTCCGGGTTGAACATGTCCTGATACATCGAGCGTTTGGTCTGGCTCAGGTACGAATAAGTCGTCGTGAGAAACTGGCCCATCCGCGTGCGGTTAAGGCGGGTGGACATCCTCTGAAAGGCCTCGAGCTCGTAGCTGATGCGCCACAGCATGATCTCCGCATCGGCGCGGATGCCAACCATGGAATAACTCAGCAGGATCATTTCGTCGTTGGCGTCGAACTCCTCAAGCACGTCGAGAAATTCCTTCTTCGCCGCCTCGATCTCGTCCTTGGGCAAGCGCCGAAACGCGGGATCGAGCTTGAAAAAGGTGAAGTTCACGAACTGGCGCTTAACCGCTTTCCCCTCCTCCGCCTTTTTCTGCTCTTCCGCTTTTTTGCGGCGCGATTCCTGAACGGCGGCGCCTTCGCGTTCCTGGCGGGCGCGGGAAACTACCTCATCGTCCACTATGGCGATGCCTTTATCCTTGGCAAATTGTTCGATGCCGCGCACCACACTCTTGCGGACGAAAAACGGCACGTTTTTCATCCGATCCTGGGCGCTGTCGGTCCAATCCAGTTCCAGGGCGGGCATGAAATCTTCAAGCTCTTTGTCGTCGACGCTCATTGTTAAGTTCTCGATAATGGGTTTCTGGATGCCACGATTATACCGTAACCTTGAACAATATCAACCAGTTTTGCGGCCATGGGGCCACCGCCGTCCCGGCATTGTATTTCAATAGCAAGGAGGCCATGATAGACTTAGCTGCCGGGAAATTCAACATCAATCCATTATTTTTCAGAGCCATGGACACAGAAGACTATATTCGCCAGGAAGAAACCTTCGGAGCGCACAATTATCGGCCTCTCGATGTCGTTCTGAGCCGCGGCGAAGGCGTATGGGTCTGGGATGTCGAGGGCCGGAGGTATCTGGATTTTCTGTCGTCGTATTCGGCCATCAACCAGGGGCATTGCCACCCGCGCATCCTGAAAGCCCTCACCGAACAGGCGGCCCGGCTCACCCTGGTATCGCGCGCCTTTCGCCACGACCAGCTCGGCCCCTTCTATCAGGAAATCTGCGAACTGACGGATTCGCACAGCGTGCTGCCGATGAACAGCGGCGCGGAGGCGGTGGAAACCGCCATCAAGGCGGTGCGGAAGTGGGGCTACGAGGTAAAAGGCATTCCCGACGGGCAGGCCGAGATCGTCGTCGCCGAGAACAACTTCCACGGCCGCACCCTCACCATCGTCGGGTTCAGCACCGAGCCGCAATACCGCCGGGGCTTCGGCCCGTTTACGCCGGGTTTCAAGGCCGTACCCTTTGGCGACGCGCAGGCAATTGAGAGCGCCATCACACCCAACACGGCGGCGGTGCTGCTCGAACCCATCCAGGGCGAGGGAGGCGTCATCATCCCGCCCGCCGGCTACCTGAAAAAAGTGCGGGAAATATGCAACCGCGAAAACGTGATGCTGGTGCTCGATGAAATTCAGACCGGGCTCGGCCGCACCGGCAAGCTGTTCGCCGAGGAGCACGAAGGCATTCAGTCGGACCTGACGCTGGTGGGCAAGGCACTGTCGGGCGGCTTTTACCCCGTCTCGGCGGTGCTGTCCAACAAGGAGGTGCTCGGCGTGTTCCACCCCGGCGACCACGGCAGCACCTTCGGCGGCAATCCCCTCGCCTGCGCCGTCGCGCGCGAAGCACTCAAAGTCCTCACCGAAGAAGGGATGATCGAGAATGCCGCCCGCCAGGGCCGCTACGCCATGGAGCGCTTACAGGCCCTGCGCTCGCCGCACATCCGCGAAGTGCGCGGCCGCGGCCTGCTCATCGGCATCGAACTCGTCCCCGAAGCCGGCGGCGCGCGCCGGTTCTGCGAGGCCCTCAAGGAGCGCGGCGTGCTGTGCAAGGAGACGCACGTAAACGTCATCCGCCTCGCCCCGCCGCTGATCATCCAGCGCGACGAACTCGACCAGGGGTTGGAACAAATCGAAGCGGTGCTGAGAGAAGCCTGAGCCCCCTCCCCTCGTAATCGCGAGCGCCGAAACGGGTGCGCTTCGTGTCGCTGTCGTACAATCCTCCAGCGAAGCCGAAGGGCTGGAAGCCGCAGGCTGCACGAAATTTATTTCAACCTCCCCTTACCCCTCCTTGGCAAGGAGGGGGATCAACCATGCTCCTCCCCTTTGCAAGGGATGGCTGGATAAGAGATAAACACGCCTGAGCTCGCTACCTCGGCCCCAAGCCGGAGTGCTTGAAGATTTCACCCATGGCTTTCAGGAAATTGGCCTCTTCGCGGCTCTTGATTTCGTTCACCTTTTTTTCCTCATCGAAAATATTGAGGCGGATCTCCGGCGGCCGCTCCAGGACCTTGAGCAGACCCTGGGCGCTTACTACCGGCGGATGACACGTGCCCTTCTGGCAAACGAACAGCGTGGGTTCTCCCGCCTGGGCGCGCTTGCCCGCGGCGAGGGCGGGTTCGTCTCCATCGTTCCAGGCGACGACCTTGTTGGGGCGGTAATCCTGATGCAGGGTCTTCATCATCTCTTCGCAGGCCGGGGCTTCGCGCGGGCCCGCGAACACGAATTCCGACACCGGTCCTTTTACAAAATCCAGCGCGGCGAGCAGGCCCGTATGGGCGGCGGGGTTTGCGGCGATGTGCGGGCCGAACCCTCTGAGCGCGGTTTCCGCTTTATCGCTGTAGCCGCTATTGCCGGTGAAACGCCCCAGGCGCGCAAGCGCCAACACCGCCACTGCGTTGGCCGAGGGCCCGGCCTCATCGGCGGGGTTTTTAAGGCGCGCGATGAGTGCGGGCCGGGACGCGCCGGTCATGAAGAACCCGCCCTCTTCCGCATCCCAGAATTCATCGATCATGCGATCGGCCAGCTGTGCGGCGCGCTTAAGCCAGGCTTTGCCCTGGGTGGCTTCGTAGAGCCCGATCAGCGCTTCGAGGAAATGCGCGTGGTCATCGAGAAACCCCGGTGTTGCGCCGCCATCGGCCGGCGCCAGGCGCATCAGCCCACCTTCGCCGAAGCGGCTCTCCCACAACGCGAGGCCAGCGCACAGAGCGGCTTCCAGGTATTTCCTCTCGCGGGTGGCCTGAAAACCGGCCGCCAGGGCGGTGATCATCATGCCGTTCCACGCGGTGATGATCTTCTCGTCGCGCACGGGCAGGGGCCGTTTGCGGCGCGCATGGAGGAGCGTCTCCCGGCCTTTTTTCAGGATATGGTGCACCTCGAAGATGGGCAGCCCCTCTTCCTCGGCGATTTTCTCCATCGAGTCCTTGCGATAGAGCACGTTCTTGCGCTGGAAATTGCCCGCCGGGGTCAGGCCGTAGGCGCGGGCGAAAACTTTGGCGTGCTTCGGCCCAAGCAGGTTCAGCACCTCCTTGAGCTCCCACAGGTAATAGGCGCCTTCGCCCTCGGCGGACTCGGCGCTCTGGCTGGAATAGAACAGGCCCTCGGGCGAAGTGAGTTCGCCCTGCACGTAAGCTGCCACGCCCTCGAACGTTTCGAGGTAAATCTCCTGCTTGGTCGCCTGAAACATGTCGATATAAAGTTTTGCGAGCAGGGCGTTGTCGTCGAGCATCTTCTCGAAGTGCGGAACCAGAAACCGCCGGTCGGTCGAATAGCGGTGAAAGCCATTGCCCAGCTGATCGTAAAGGCCTCCTTCGGCCATGGCGGTCAGGCTTTTGTCCAGAATCATGAGTGCGTCGGACGATTCGGTTCGCACCCAGTGCCGAAGCAGCAGGGTGTAAACCATGGGCTCGGGGAATTTCATGCCCGCGCCGAAACCGCCGCATTCCGGATCATAGCGTTCCTGCAACCACTCCACCGCTTCGCCGATGCGCTCAACCCCGCAGTCCGCAGGCGCGGTGCTCTCGGGCGTAAGCGCGGCGAGAATCTTGCCGGTTCGCTCGGCCACGGCCGCCTCGCCCTGTTCGAACATTTCGTAGGCGCTGCGGACAAGGGCGGAAAAACCCGTGCGGTGGCCATCGCCCGCCGGCGGGTAGTAAGTGCCGCCCAGATAGGGTTTCTGGTCCGGCGTGAGGAATAGATTGAGGGGCCAGCCGCCCTGGCCGGTGAGAGCCACCAGGGCCTTCATGTAAAGGGCATCGATGTCGGGGCGCTCCTCGCGGTCCACTTTGATGGAGACGAAACGCTCGTTGAGCAGCCGCGCGATCTCCGGGTCGGAGAACGACTCCCGCGCCATGACATGGCACCAGTGACAGGCCGAATAGCCGATGCTGAGGAAAATGGGACGGCCTTCTCTTGCCGCTTTATCCAGGGCTTCGGCACCCCAGGGGTACCAGTCCACGGGCTGGTGCGCATGCTCCTGCAAATAGGGGCTGGTCGCGTTCGCCAAATGGTTCGGAGAATTCTCGGGCATAACGGGGTTGCCTTCAGTTAAGGGGACAGGGCCGCAATGAACATGGGACCTATTGAACCATTTGCCCCCTGCATTGGCAAGCCTTCAACGTTTTTCGGGAAGGGTTGGGAAGAAGCGGACGCAAGGCGCGGGGCCGGATTAATCCTTCAGGAGATTTTCCCGGTACTGCAAATAAAAATCTCGTACGCTCTCGTATTCGTCGATGGCGCTTTCCTCAAGGGATTCTTTGTCCTCGATGATGAAAGAGACATTGTTGACGGTTTCGCCTGCCGTGACTCCCGCGCCCACGGTGAAGGGAGCGCCCAACAGGAATGTGGGGCTGAGCAGCGAATCCACCCCCAGGCCGACGGTGCCGCGCGCCGTGGAGGGGCCAAAAAACGGCCAAACAATATACGGCCCGGTGGGAACGCCTCTTTTGCCAAGCGCCTGGTCCATGTCCTCGTTGACGTTCGCGATATCATACTCCTGCCCGGCCACATCGAACATGCCACCGAGGCCCACGGTGGAATTGATGAGAAAACGCCCCAGCACCCGCCCGGATTTATCCATATCCCCCTGGATCAGGCTGCTGACCAGCTTGACCGGGGCGGCAACGTTGTCGAACAGGTTGCCGATGATAATGCGTACATCCTCAGGCAATACGAAGCGGTAACCTCGCGCCACCGGCTCGATGAAGTAATCGTACAAGCCTTCATTGACGTCGAACATAAACCGGTTGTAGGACTCGAAAGGGTCATCAACCACGGGAACTTCATCGCCCTCTTCGGCAAAGGGGTCTTCCAGTTCCTCGTAGCCATCCTTCGACGATGCCGTTTCAGAGAACCGGGTCTCGTCCGGCGCATCCGCACTCTTTACCTCTTCCTCCAGACCATCCGTGGGCAGAGAGTCCGCGGGCATAACGTCCGTGGGCGGTTCGCCCCCGGTGGCCCCCGGCGTCATCTTCCGTTCAAGAAGAATGGTGACTTCGGTGGTCTCATTGTCCGCGAGGGCGGATTGAAAGTATTGCTCCCGCCGGGCGATTTCGTAGATGAACTGGGGAGATTCACGCCAGGTTTCGTGTTGCGCTGAAACCACCGGCTCGACTTCGTAGATGAAGTGGGGTTGGCTGCGCTTCGGCCGCCTCGCCTCTGGCGCAAGCGCCTGAGCAACTTCATAGACGGCGGAAAATTCGGATACTTTTAAATAGGGCCCATTCGGACCCTTCGGAGCTTGCTCGAAAAACACCTTGGCGGGCCGCGCAGAGGGCCGGTCTTCCCCAAAAGAGGAGGCGAAGCTCGCGGCGGAGGTCAACACAGCGCCCAGACCGATTAAAAGGGCCAGACCTACCGGATTCAGAAGGTTAGCATGTCTTTTCACCACATCTCCACCGCACAAATATTCAGGCCGCCAAACGCGGCAGCCAACGTATTTTTATTGGGATTGGTTCCTGCTAAACCGCTTGATATCAAAAGTAATGCGCCGAATATATCAGATATTACCCTGCGGAAGAAATAGAATTAGGTCACATTCGCGGATTTTCCGCCCCCATCCCTCTTCCGCTGGAATCCGTTTTCATTATTTCACTGGCTCGGGCCGGGCGGCCGCCAGCGGGTCCAGAGTCTCCGCCGCCAGGGTAATGTTGGCTTTCCGTGCCCGCTCCACCGCCTGCCACGCGGCGTCGTATTCGCCCTGATGGGTCAGCGCCTGCACCAGCCCATCGTGGCCGGGCTGGCTGAACGGATTCAGATCCAAAGCTTTTTCCAGTTTTTTCACCGCCTCGGGGTATTGCTTCAATTGATCCAGCGCCGCGCCCCAATAGGCATAGGCGTTGCTGTTCTCCGGCTCCAGTTCCACGGCCTGGCCATATTTATTAATGGCCTCATCGAAATTGCCCTGCATGGCCAGAGTCAGCCCCCAGTAGACAAAGGTCTTGCTATCGGTCGGGTCAAGGTCGGCCGCCCTTACAAATTTTTCCAGGGCCTCTTCCTTTTCGCCGCTCTTGACCAGGGAAATGCCCCACCACAGATAAACAATCGCCAGGTCGGGCTTGGCCGCAGCGGCGATTTCGGCCAATTCGATCGCCTCCTTGTATTTGCCCAGGGCGTTGAGTTCGCGAATTTCCTTAATAGGGTTGAACGACTCCAGAGCGCCCTGCCTGAGTTCCTCCTGTTTTTTCTTCTCTTCCTGCCGAACTTTTGCTTCATGGCGCTCGGCCGCTTCCTGGGCCTTTTCGACGGTCGACTGATACGACAGGACGATGAACCCCACCAGGATGATGATCGAACAAATAACCCACAAAACTTTAATTTTTCTTGGCATGAATCAACATCCTTTGGCGCGGCCCCGGGGGCACGCGACTAAAATAAAGAAAAAGCCGGCTGGAAACCTGCCGACCGCTTCGCAATTAATTAGAAAAATGAGTATACCTTCATCCCTCAACGGGTCAAAGTTTCTTTAGCAGGCTTTGGGCCCGCTCCAGCCTGAAATCGACGATCCCCTGGGAACGCGCAAGGGCGATGTAGCGGGAAAGGTGCTGCCGGGCCAGCCGCCGGTCCGTCGCCTGATATTGAAAACCGAGGTAGTAATGGGCCTGGGCATAATCGGGATTGAGCCTGACGGCCAGGGCAAATTGCTCGCGGGCCGGGGCATCCTGGTTGAGAGCGGCGTAAGCCCGCCCCTGAAGCGTCCGCGTACTCGCATCGCCCTGGTACCACCGGTGCACCGCCTCCATCGTGTTCAGCGCATCCTTTTCCTTGCGCACCGCGAGATAATAACGGGACAGAGCCTCGGCGGCAAAAATATAATGAGGGTTGATCTCAAGAGCTTTCCGATAAGCGTCTTCGGCGTTGTCGCGGCGGTTGAGAGATAAAAAGACATTGCCCAGGTTGAGGTAATTCATCACGTTTCTCGGGTCGAGCTCCCACACCTCGCTGTAGAGTTCGAGGGCCTTCTGGGCCTCTCCCTCATTGAAGGCTTTTTCGGCGTCCTCAAGAAGGCGCTCGACTCGGGCCTGGCGCTTGATTTCTTCGATCTGGCTTTCCGACCGGCTGGCCTGGCCCACCTCCGCGAGCACGCGTTGGCGGGTTTCGGCATCGGTGCTGACAAACGAAATCAGGCCGGGGTCGATTTTGGCCAGCGGCGTCAGCTGCCTCACCAGTGTGTCCCGGTCATCCTTGTAGATATATTTCGGGGCGTTGAATTCGAGCAGCGAATTATCGTCGGTATGGAGCGGCGCATCGGCACTGAAGCGATCGAGGTTTTCGGTGTCCATGATCATCAGGCTCATCAGGTCGCGCACATTATGGATGCCGATGTGCGCGAGGTCCGCCCCTGCGGGCTGGCTTGCAAGCAGGGCTTCCAGCTTCTCGTAGGGCAGGCGATGAGCCGCATCCGAACCGATGAGCAGGTAATCATCCCCAACGATGGATTCCCACATGGTGACGAACGGGAATACCGACCGGAAGGATCGAAGAATGGACTTGAAGCTCTCCGGTGACATGTTGGTATGAACCCAGATGCACGCCACTCCGCCGGGGTTGAGCTTCCCATGCAGCAATTCGAAAAAATCCTGCGTGAACAGGGCGCCGACGCCGGAGATCCATGGGTTGGACGGTTCGGATACGATGGCGTCGTATTTTTTTTCTGTAAGCGCCACATGGTTGCGGCCGTCGGCCAGGATCAGGTTGACCCGCGGGTCGTCGAGGGCGTTGTGGTTGAACGGGGAAAAGTAGCGCGAACCCTCGATGACCGCCGGAGAGATCTCCACCAGGTCGATGGTCTCCACGGGAAACCTTTCCACGGCGCCCAGGGTGATGCCGCTGCCCTGCCCGATCACCAGCGCCGAGCGCGGCTCGTGGCTGAGAAGCAGGGGCAGATAGCCGGAAAGCAGCTGCGTCCGCATATCGAGGGCGAGGGACGCGTCGGTCTTGCCGTTGACGCGCAGGAAAATGTTTCCGGAAACCGCCAGTTCGGTGGTGACGGTGGTGTGCGTTCCCTCCTCGTAAAAGAGAACCTTGTTCTTCCCCTGCTCTGCGATGCCCAGGTCCTCGATGCGGTAGGGCATGAAGGACCCGCTGGATATCACCCCTTTATCCCAGGGGTCGATGGATTTGGCGAAGAAAAGACCGCCGAGGAGTAAAAGCGGCAGGCCGTAGAGTTTGAAGCCGAGTTTCAGCCGGGGGTCGCTCCACAAAAGGCCGATGCCGATGACAACGTTCAGAAGCACTGCGAGCAGCACGGTATTCTGAATGCCCACCCAGGGAATGAGGATGAACCCCCCGAGAAACGAGCCGACGATCGTGCCCACGGTGTTGGATGCGTAGATGGTTCCCACATGCCGTCCCAGGCGGGACAGATCGTGCGCCAGCAGGTGCACGACGACGGGGAATTGCGCCCCCATGAAAAAAGTCGGCAAAAACAGCAGCGCAAAAATAATAACGAAGTTCGCTCCCTGGATGAGACCAAAGCCCGCGCCAATATTGTCGTACACCCAGCGGTTGACGAAAGGTATCCGGCCAAACCAGGGCAAAACGGCGAGGGCCGCAGCCCCGATACCGATCTGCAAAATGCCGAACATGCGCAACGGGTCTTTCAGGCGCTCCACCCACCGCGAGCAAACCACCGTGCCGAGGGCGAGCCCCAGAATGAAGGTGGTCAGAATCAGGCTGAACGCGTAAATCGACGAACCGAGGACAAGGGAGAGAATCCGGTTCCACGCCACCTGGTACACCAGAGCGCTCACCCCGGACAGCCCGAAGCAGAAAAGCAGCGCGCCTTCCTTGAACCCCCAGGGGGCGGCCGGTGCGGCCGGTGGCCGTAGTGAGGCGGCGGGCGCTCGCCACAGCGGTTTCATGGTGATGTAGATGAACGCGGCGATGCTCAGGTTGAGAGCGGCGGCGATCCGTATGGTATTGGCTACGCCAAAAAGCCGCATCAGCAGATAGGCGCTGCCCAGGGCGCCGACCACCGCCCCAAAGGTATTGATGGCGTACAGCGTCCCGACATCGCGGCCGATGCCCGCTTCCTCGCGCGAGACAAATTTACTGAGCACCGGCAAAGTGGCTCCCATGAGGGAGGTGGGCACGATGAGTATCGCCGCGCACACAAGAAAGCGGTAAAAGCTTGCCGTGGTGTAGGAATCGCCGGATGCCTGATAGATCGTCTTGAAAATCGGCAGGGCGGCGTCGATCATGGACGGGATGAGCAGGCAATAAGTGCCGATCAGCACTTCGAGCACCGCGTAGGCCTTGAGGGGGTTGACCTGCCTGTCGATGAGCTTGCCGCCGGCGTAGCTGCCGAGGGCAAGGCCTCCCATGAAAGCGGTGAGCACCGTGGCGATGGAATACTGCGTGTTGCCCATCACCAGGGTGAGCAGCCGGGTCCACACCACTTCGTAAACCAGGCCCGTGGCGCCGGACACAAGAAAAAACAGGAAAATCCGAATTTTAGGATGTGGGTTCAAAGGGGATGCAGACGTTGGGAGGGTCAGCCCCGGAGGGGCCACGACCCGCTATTTTTCCTCTTTCCGGGATTTGCCGCAGCGAAAACCGACGATGCTGTCTTTCCTTCCGGGAGTAGCGGCGAAGCGCTTGCTGGTGCGGATGTCCACCCTCCGCGCATCCCACGAGCCACCGCGAAACACGCGGTTTTTCTTGTTCTCCGCTCCCGGGGGGTTCATCATCGGGGCTTCCTGGTAATAGAACTGGTCGTACCAGTCCTCCACCCATTCGGACACGTTGCCCGCCATGTCGTAAACCCCGTAGACGCTGCGGCCCATGGGAAAGCTGCCCACCGGCGCCATGAACTCATAGCCATCGGCCTTGCCCGACATATTGACGCGCTTGTCGAGGATCTCGTTCCCCCAGGGGTAAATCAGCCCGTGAGTGCCGCGCGCGGCCTTTTCCCACTCGGCTTCGGTGAGCAGGCGCTTGCCCGCCCAGGTGCAGTAATTCACCGCATCCACCCACGACACGCCGACGACGGGGTGGTTGGGAACCTCCAGAATGGCGTGATCGCCCTGAAAAAAGGGCACCGAGGTCTCGACATAATTGGCAGCGCGGCGAAACTTGTTGTAAGCTTCGACGGTCACCTCATATTTATCCACATAAAAAGCGTCGAGGTAAATTTCCTGCTCAGGCTTTTCATCGAAACCGCCGGAGGTGGAGCCGCGGGTAAATATCCCTTCCGGGATAAGAACCATTTCCCGTCCGTCTTCGCCGACGAATGTTTCGTAAATGCTGAAGTCCCGGTTGTCTTCGACTTCAATATTCTTGGCCTTCACCGAGAGTTTACGCAATTTCTCATCGTGGTCGATGGATTTTTTGATCTCCCAGATAATGACCAGTAAAAAGATTATGGAAATGGCGAAACAACCGATCACCGCCACCATTAAATTCTTATCGCGCATGATGCTCCACAGGTATGGAAATTACTAAAATTCAACATGTTGTTTCCGTAAACTCTCGATTATAATTAAACGCCGGGGGAAAGCAATCAATAATTTCCACCGCCGAAACCCTGCAAAATATGGAGCGAATAACCTCATGGAACTGATCGAGGCCAAGGACCAGGCCCTGCATTACCTTAACGAGACCCGCGGCGAAGTGATGCAGTGGTTCCGGGGCGATTTCACCGTGGAACAAAAGGCGGACCGCAGCCCGGTGACCCAGGCCGACCGCAAGGTGGAAGAAATCCTGCGTTCGAACATTGCCCGCGATTTTCCGGGACACGGTGTCATCGGCGAAGAGTTCGGCGAGGAGAACCCGGATGCCGAATGGGTCTGGACGATCGACCCCATCGACGGCACCCTATCCTTCATCCAGGGCCTGCCGCTGTTCGCCTCGCTCATCGCCCTGCTTCACAAGGGGGAACCGGTGATGGGCGTGGTGGCCCTGCCCGCCCTCGGTGAAATGGCCTGGGCGGTGAAGGGACACGGTGCTTTCGAGGGCGGACGGCGGCTGAGTGTCTCGACGGTGAAGACCCTCTCGAAAGCCGTCGTCGGCACCGGAGACCGGTACTGCTTCCGCCGCCAGAAACGGCTCGGCCTGCTTTCGCGGCTGGAGCGGGAAGCGGGGCTTGTGCGCACCTACCCCGATGCCTTCGGCCACCTCATGGCCGCGCGCGGGGCCATCGACCTCATGGTGGACCCCCTCGCCTACGTTTGGGATTACGCGCCCCTCAAGGTTCTGGTGCAGGAGGCGGGCGGGACGTTTCAGAATTTTACCGGCAGAAAGGCCAGCCTGAGCGAAGGAACCGCTCTCACTGGAAACCGCGAGCTGGTGCGGGCGGCAAGGAAAATCTGCGCCGAACCTGCCCGGCGGCCATGAGGAATCAGAGGGGTTGGCGCCCGGCAAAGCCCGCGTCGAGGTCGTGCCAGTAGCGTATTTCCTTTTCCGGCAGTTGCCAGCACAGGTACACCTCCCGGCCCTCCCGCAGAGAAAGAAAGTCCACCAGGCCTGCGCTTGCCCCCTTCAAAATACAGCCGCGGGATTCAAGGTCCTTGACCAGGGAATTGAGTTGCAGGGCACCCTGAAGGTAGGGCACCCCTTGCGTGCTGCCCCCGTTGAACTTCGCCCTCTCCCAGGCTTTTTTGACATCGGGGAAATCGTGACTGAGATGGTGGGTCAGCTGCTGAATCTTCGGGACATCTCTGAGAAGTTCGGGAACGAGAGCATTCGCTTCATCGAGAGTGAAATACTTTTTATCCGGCATGAAGTCTCCAATCAGGTGTTAACCCTTGGATTTTACGACCCTTCTACCGCCGATTGCAAGCCCGCCCTTTTTTTTATTACTGCAATCCGGATAAATCTGCCCGTTCACGCGGCTCCCAGGTTGCCCAGGAGACCCGCCAGAGGACCGATGGGCAGAATAAACAACGGCAAAGCGCCGAAATCCACTGAAAATCTTGAAAATATCAAGGGTTCGGGGCGGCCCTCCCAAGTAGTTTTTTATTGACAAATGCCCCATAAAATTATAAATTTTTCATCTTGGTAAAGATGGAAAATTTGGAATCCAAAAGGTTTTCTTCATCAGATCAGCAAAAAAGGCGCAAGGGGGGGTGGTTGGTCAACTCGGCCACTGAGCCTTGCCGGCATATTTTTTTCGTTTGTTTGTTAAGGGGACCATCATTCCAATCATAAAAATTGGGGAGGAAATGTAATGAAAAAGTCAGTCAGCATCGCCGCCGTATTCGCATT
>QJZQ01000006.1 GCA_003246675.1 Nitrospirota bacterium
CCCGACCTCGGACGGCCGGTTTCCGCCATGGCCGCCGAAGTGGACAAGGAAGGTTATCCCGCAACCCTCTCCGCCGCGTTGATCGGCTCCTGCACCAACTCCAGCTACGAGGACCTCACCCGGGCCAACAGCCTGGTGGAGCAGGCCAAGAAGGCGGGGCTCAAGGTGAAGTCGAACTTCATGGTCACCCCCGGTTCCGAGACGATTTTCGAAACCATCCGCCGCGATGGTATCCTGCAAAATTTCGAGGACGTGGGCGCCACGGTTCTCGCCAATGCCTGCGGCCCCTGTATCGGCCAGTGGCAGCGCGACGATGTCAAGAAGGGCGTTGCCAACAGCATCATCACTTCCTACAACCGCAACTTCGCCAAACGGAACGACGGCAACCCCGGAACGCTGGGCTTCATCTCCAGCCCGGAACTCGTGGTGGCCATGGCGTTCGCCGGTTCTATGAAGTTCAACCCGCTCACCGACAGCCTGAAAGACGGCAATGGAAACGATTTTAAATTCCAGCCGCCGCAAGGCGAGGTTCTGCCCAAAAACGGCTACACCTCCAAGGACAGCGGCTATGAAGAGCCCACCATGTCGGGCAAGGTCATCATAGACCCGGCGAGCGAGCGGCTGGCGTTCCTCGAGCCCTTCCCGAAAGGCGACCCGGTAAAGGACTACGCGGACCTGCCGGTCCTCTTCAAGGCCAAGGGCAAATGCACCACCGACCACATTTCTCAGGCGGGCCCCTGGCTGCAGTACCGCGGGCACCTGGACAATATCAGCAACAACATGTTCCTGGGCGCCACCAACGCCTTCACCGGCGGCACCGGCACCGGGAATAACCCGCTGGACGGCGCCAAGGACGTCGAGCTCAACAAGATCGCCCGCCAACTCAAGGAAAAGGGCATCGGCTGGGTGGTTTTCGGCGACGAGAACCTGGGCGAAGGCTCCAGCCGGGAGCACGCCGCGATGGAACCGAGGCACATGAACTGCCGCGCCTTCGTGGCCAATTCCTACGCCCGGATCTTCGAGGCCAACTTGAAAAAACAGGGCATTCTCCCCTTCACTTTCGCAAGCAAGGCCGATTACGAGAAGATTCAGGAGAAGGACCGGATCACCTTTGAGGGCCTGAACACGCTGACCCCAGGAAAGCCCGTGACCATGGTGGTGAAGCACGAGGACGGATCGAGCGAAAAGCTGACCGTGAACCACACGATGAACGCGGAGGAGGTCAACTGGTTCAATGCCGGCTCGGCGCTCAACTACGTGGGCCAGCAAAAAAAGGAAGGTAAATAATCGGATCGCATCCGAACGGCAGTAGCCGTTCGGGCAACCGTTTTGCCGCCGGGCTCCCGTAATGGGAGCCCGGTTTTTTTTAGGTTTCGCTTTCCCAGAGGCTACGGAATTTCAACTCCTCCTCGATCGCCATGAGCTTCTTGCTCATTTTCTCGATTCGAGCGGCATCGTTGGGGCCTGCACGCTGGATGCAGGAGTTCAGGAGTTGCTGGGTGGTATCAAAAAGATCCAGCAATTGTTCGTCATCAAATTCATCAAATAAAGCCATAGTCTGGAATCCGAATTTATGGAATGATGTCAATGGGGACACAAGAGAGTTCATTTGCTCCCGGACAGATATATCCAACCCTTCTTCTTACCGTTTCTCCATATGATTTTAACCCACCCATCACATTTCTGAACCGCTTCGACCCGGGTTCCCCGTTTCAGCCGGTTGCAGATTTCACCTCCCGCCTTCAGGTGAACAGTATGCGTTTGTTCAAGAACCAGGGTGTCCTTCATTAGGGTCTTTTTCAGGAGCCAGCCGCAAGGCCTTTTCCTTTTTGTAGGTGCCTTTTCTGATCAGTTTCAGCATCTCGCCAGGAACCGGGGTGCTGTTTTCCTTCCTGCCATTGAGGACCGATATGTCCAGATCGGCTTTGGGGTCGCCCAGTACATCCCGCGCGATACTCTGAAAGGTGTCTCCCGGGCGAACCGTGTATACGTCGATATACTGAGGATCGTAGGTTTTCGTGTCCTCGGCATGGCGGCGGCCACCAAAGTTGAGCCCTTTCAGGCGGGCGATATACAGGTTGCGATCCTCCTTCACCACCTTGTATTTCTTGTTAAAGGAGCTGGATAAAATATCCCCCTTGATGATGCGCTCCTTGGTGTCGGGATGGGTCGCCTGGAAACTGTGGTAAGCCTGGCCCGACATGATTTCGTGCCGCCTCAGGTTACGCAGAAAATCCACCATGCTGGATGGGTCGTAACCCACCATGGCGGAATTCATCATACCCTGGGCGTCGGACTCCAGTTCCGCCTCCCTTCCGTACCCCATATTGATTTGCTGAAACATGGCCGAACTGACCACGAGCCACTGCCCGGCATTCTTCGGGTTGGCAATGGCGGCACCGATGCTGAGAATCTGCGAGCCGATGCTGCGGACGATGGATTTGGCTCCATGATGAAAAATCACATGACCGATTTCATGACCGAGAACGTTGGCCAGTTCCGATTCGCTGTTGAGGGTGGCCAATAGGCCCCGAGTCACATAAATATAGCCTCCCGGAAGCGCGAACGCATTAATATCAGAACTGTCCACAAGTTTAAAGAAGAAACGGCGATATACCTTGTCGGAAAGTTGATCCACCAGTTTCTGGCCGATCCGGTCGACATAGAGCTGTAGCTCCTTGTCCTGATATATGCCGTATTGTTGCACCACCTGCCGATCGGCCTTCCGGCCCAGGGAGAGTTCGGTTTCCTCCGATATGAAGGGCACCGCCCCCACCCCCGCCGGAGCGAGGATCAGGAAGATAAGAAGAAAAAACGTTCGTTTAATATAAGGAGGGGTCATCGGTGAACCGGTGCTTTTTCAACACCGTCTCGGTAATAACTTTTACACGCCGGGCGTTAATTTTTTAATTCTTCGATCCACCCATTTCGATTGAGGATGATCCTTAAACCGGCTCTCCATCTCATGCAGAATAAGAAGAGCGTTCTCGGTGTCCTTCTTACCTTCATAGGAGCGTACAAGGCCGGAATAGATATCAAACAAAGGATAATCTTTACTCCGGTCGATTATAGAACGAAAGGCCTCGATAGCCTTATCGTATTCCTGCCGCGACAGGTTTGAATAGCCCTGGCCCTGAAGGGCCACAAAATGATTCAGGGTTTCCGGGGCGGACGCATCAAGAACCTCTTGATATATCTTCAGGGCGTTATCAAAGTTCCCCTCATCGTACTCCGTGCTGGCAACCATCAGCAAGCCGCGAATCCGGTAAGTCCCCTTATCGAGTTGCTCGAGTTTAGCCGTCATCTCGCCAAGAGCGGCCTTCATGTCCTCCCCGGCCTTCGCCTTCTCCATTTCGAAAAGAAGGGTTTCCATTTTAAGAGTATTGGCGTTTCTGCTATAAGAAAAACCCGCCACCGCGGCGGCCACGGCCACAATGCCGACCACGGCGCCTATGAGAAGATTTTTGTGCTCGGAAAAAAACACCGCCGCGCGCTCGGTAAAGGTGAGGAAGGCATCCGGCTCCATGACTTCCTTGCGTGTTATTTTGACTTTTTTTGCCATGAAATTGTACAAGGGGTTGAAGGGTAAGCCGCGCGAGAAGCGGCGGCAATCCGGCCTGAGAATGATCCGGGATTCAATTATTTAATCGATTTAAGCATAAAGAATTTTGCCATACAAGAGATTTCTGGATGCCGGGAAAGCCGGGAAATAGCGGTTTTGCACCCGGTGCAAATTGGTTATAATGGAAGCACGAACCTCAATGCTAGTATTTCCAGCCCGTACCCTGACATGAAAATCAAAAAAATGGGCGTCATCGGCGCCGGCAGCTGGGGCACGGCCCTGGCCCTGCATCTATCGCGCATCGGTGTCGCCGTCGACCTGTGGGTCTACGAGGCTGATCTTTACGAGACGCTCCTCAAAACGCGTGACAACTCCGTGTTCCTTCCCGGCCACCCGCTGCCGGACAATATCCGGCCCACCCGTTCACTCCAAGAGGCGGTGCAGGACAAGGAGGCCGTGCTGCTCGTGGTTCCGAGCCACGTGATGCGCGAAACCTCTTTACAGATCAAACCTTTCCTCGCGCCAGACAGCCTCGTCATCAGTGCGAGCAAGGGCATCGAAAACGATACCCTCTGCCCCATCCACCGGATTCTGACGGAAACTCTCGGGGCCGGCCAACCGTTCGTGGCCCTTTCCGGGCCCACCTTCGCGGCGGAAATCGCCAGGGAGGCTCCCTCGGCCCTGGTTGCGGCCGCGGCAGACCTGGACACGGCGGAAATCGCCCAGGGCATTTTCTCCAGCCCCAAGCTCAAGGTTTTTGCGAGCAACGACATCTGCGGGGTGGAGATCGGCGGCGCCCTGAAAAACGTGATCGCCATCGCCACCGGAATTTCCGATGGCCTGGAACTGGGTTATAACGCCCGTGCCGCCCTTATTACCCGCGGCCTGGTCGAAATCACACGCATCGGCACTGCGCTCAGCGCCCGGCCGGAAACGTTTTACGGCCTCTCGGGTCTGGGTGACCTGGTTCTCACCTGCACCGGGGACCTGAGCCGGAACCGAACGGTGGGGCTCAGGCTGGGCCGGGGCGAGCGCCTGGCGGACATCACCGGGCACATGCGTATGGTCGCCGAGGGCGTTCGCACGGTAAAATCGGCTTTTGCCCTTAAAGAACGCCACGGCATTCAGGCCTCGATCATCGAGGAAACCTACCGTATCCTTTACGAGGACAAGCCGCCGATAAAGGCTCTGGAGGATGTGATGAAAGTTGAGATCTCCACCGAATTCTCCGGCGTGAAAGGCATCGAATGAAACCCGAGACACTGAAAAAGATCCTTGAAGACCTGCATGCCGGAAAAATCGGCCCCGAGGAAGGTTTTAAAAAACTCAAGCACCTCCCCTACGAGGACATGGAATTCGCCCGCATCGATCACCACCGTGCGGTACGAAGCGGCCTGCCGGAGGTGATCTATTGCCAGGGGAAAACGCCCGGCCATATCATCTCCATTTTGCACAGCCTGGATAAATCCGACCATAATATTCTGGCCACCAAGCTTACACCTGTCGTTTTCGCGGAAATCAAAAAGGAATTGCCGGCGGATGCTGAATACAACCCCGAAGCCCATACCCTGGTGATCCGAAAATCCGACACGGACAAAAAGGAAGGCCTGGTTGTGGTGGTAACCGCCGGCACATCGGACATTCCCGTGGCGCTGGAAGCGGCCATCACCGCCGAGGCCTTCGGCAGCCGGGTGGAAACCTTATTCGATGTGGGGGTGGCGGGAATCCACCGCCTTCTGGACAACCTGGACCTGTTGCGCAAGGCGCGGGTGGTGGTGGCGGTGGCGGGGATGGATGGGGCACTGGCCAGCGTCGTCGGCGGCCTGCTTTCGCAACCGGTTATCGCCGTGCCCACCAGCGTCGGCTACGGCGCCTCCTTCGGCGGCCTGGCCGCCCTGCTCACCATGCTCAACAGCTGCGCCTCGGGCATTGCCGTGGTCAACATCGACAACGGTTTCGGTGCAGGCTGCCTGGCTCATAAAATCAACCTTCTTGCTGCTTCTTCAGGGACTGAACAAGCTCCCTGAACCCTGCCTCCGGGCTGACCCGGGGGCGGTACCCGAAGTCCTCCACCGCGCGCGAGATGTCGAAATAGTGCGATGTCCCCAATTGCTGCGCCAGAAAACGCGTCATCGGCGGTTCTTTTTCGCTTCCCAGCAAACTGTAAACGCTTTCCAGCACCGCTCCCAGCCCGTAGGCCGCCGCCAGAGGAATGGACCGGCGAACCGGTGTCAACCCCAACGCCTGGAGCAGATCGCTGATCCACTCCCACAGGGGTACGGGTTTCATGTCGCTGACGAAGTAACAGCGGCCCGCCACCCTGCCTCCAGGCTGGCGAAGGACTTGCCAGGCCTGGACATGCGCCCGGGCGGCATTTTTTACATGGATGAGATCGACGCGGTTATCGCCCTTGCCGACCTGCACCAGCCGCCCGCTCCTAGCCCTCTCCAGCACCCGCGGCACCAGGTGCGGGTCGCCCACTCCCCAGATCAAATGCGGCCTGATGGCCACGGTGGATAGCCCTTCCTCCCCATTGGCCGCAAGCACCCGCTGTTCGGCCTCGGCCTTGGTGCGTGCGTATTCAGAGAGGTAGCGGTGGGGATAAGGCGAGGTTTCATCGGCGTTTTTCATATCGCCGCCCGAGAAAACCACGCTGGGGGAACTGGTGAAGATGAGGTTGGGAACGCGGTTTTCGACGCAGGCGCGGATGACGTTCTCGGTGCCCATCACATTGATGGCGTGGAATACCGACGGCCTGCCCCAGATTCCCGGAACCGCCGCCGCGTGAAACACGGCACAACAGCCGGCACAGGCCGCAGCGAGGGCCTGCGGGTCACGGATGTCCGCCTGCACCTGGATTAACGCCGGGTCAAGGTCCGGGTAATGCCGCCGCCCGAGGACAACGACCTCGGCGCCCTCTTCCAGTAGCTGATTTGCCAGTTCCCGGCCGAGAAAGCCGCCGCCTCCGGTCACCAGTACGCGCATGGGGTCCTTTTATCCGATGAAGTCAGGACGCGGGGATGGGCAGCGTTGCGCTGGCGTCCAGTGACAACGGGTCTGCACCCAGGCGGCTTTCCCGCATATAGCGGTGGTAACCGGCACAGGCGATCATCGCCGCGTTGTCTGTGCAGAATACAGGTTTGGGAGAATAGACTTGCACTCCGCGCCGCGTGCCTTCGGCCTCCATCTGCCGGCGCAGAGCGCCATTGGCCGCGACGCCGCCGGTCAACACCGCATGACGGATGCCTTCGCGTTCGCAAGCCGCGAACATCTTTCGCACCAGAACGTCTATCACCGCATCCTGAAAACAGGCGGCGATATCCGCGTCGGAAAGAGACCCGTCGTTACTTTCGATTTTTTGCCGCACCGCGGTTTTCAGGCCACTGAAACTGAAATCCAGCGACCCGGGTTCCAGGAGGGGACGAGGGAAACGGTGCGCCCCGGTGTCGCCCTCTTGCGCCAGACGTTCGATGAGCGGACCGCCGGGATACCCCAGGTTCAGCATGCGGGCGACCTTGTCGAAAGACTCTCCCGCCGCATCGTCGCGGGTTCGCCCGAGCAGCGTGTAGGCGACAAAGTCGTCGACACGGTACAGTTCGGTATGGCCACCGGAAATGCCGAGAGAGACATAGGGGAACTCGACCTGTTCCTGGAGAAATATGGCCAGCAGGTGTCCTTCGAGGTGGTTGACCCCGATGAGCGGAATCTTCCCCGCGTAGGCCATCCCCTTGGCAACGTTGAGCCCCACAAGCAGGGAACTCATGAGCCCCGGCCCACGGGTGACGGCGATGAGCCCGATATCTCCAATGCCCACCCCGGCCTCGGCCAGGGCCTGCTCGATCACCCGGCGGATGTTCTCAATATGCACCCGGCCGGCCAGCTCGGGAACCACGCCCCCATAACGCGAATGAACCGCCGTTTGATCCGCAATGATGTTGGACAGAAGCTCCCGGCCATCCTTGAGAACCGCCGCGGCGGTTTCATCGCAGGAAGTTTCTATGCCCAGAACCAGCATCGCCTGTTATCTCCCTTCACCGGTTCATGCTGATTTTTTCGTTCTCCGTCGTCTTGGCTCCGGCAGAATGGGTTTTAATGGTCTTCTTCATGACCTCCCAGCCAGAAAGCAATGCCACCGCCTGCTGAAGCTGGATATCCTTTCTCAGGTCTTCCTCGAGGGTCGCCTCAAGCGCAAGGGCTTTTTCATCCTGCGGTTCTGCGGAACTATCATCGCCCTGGATCTCGATGCTCTCTTTCCCCTTAAGATGTTTTTTCAGGTCTTTCTCGCGGAGAAACTTGCGCAGGCGCTGTTTTTCGGCGGGTTCCTTATCCGCCTCCTCATCACTCTCCTCTTCTTCGCTGACCAGGGGCATCTCCACGATGATGTCGGGCTTAATGCCATTTTCCTGAATCACGCGGCCACTCGGCGTGTAATAGCGCGCGGTGGTGAGGCGCAGGGCCGAGCCGTCGCTGAGCGGGATGATCGTCTGGACCGATCCCTTGCCAAAGCTGTTGGTGCCAAGTATCACGGCGCGGCCCAGGTCCTGCAGGGCGCCGGCGACAATTTCCGACGCGCTGGCGCTGCCGCCGTTGACCAGAACGATCATCGGGTAGTTGACCCGATTCACCTTGTCGTGGGTGGTGAAACGCATATTCTGTTCTTCATTGCGCCCCTTGGTGTAGACGATCAGGCTTTCCCGGTCGAGAAAACGATCGGTGACTTCCACCGCCTGGTTGAGCAAACCGCCGGGGTTGTTGCGCACGTCGAGAACCAGTTTGGTGATGCCTTGTTTCTCGAGCTGGTCCAAAGCCTTGTCGAGGTCTGCGCTGGTGGTCTTGGAGAAGCTGCGGATCTTTACATAACCGATGTCACCGCGATAGACTTTCGACTTCACGCTTTGTACCTTGATGATATCCCGGACGATGCGAACCTGCTTGGGCTGGTCCATGGTTTCGCGAAATATCGTGATGTTGATCGGCGTACCCACGTTCCCCCTGAGCCGGGCCACGGCATCGGAGAGCGACATGTCGAGGGTGGACTCGTCTTCGATCTTGATGATCTTGTCTCCCGCCTGAATTCCCGCCTCGTAAGCCGGAGTGCCCTCGATGGGCGAAACCACGGTCAGCAAGCCCTTGCGCATGCTTATTTCGATGCCCAGGCCGCCAAACTTGCCGCTGGTGTCCACCATCATCTCCTTGAAAGATTTTGGCGGCATATAACTGGTGTGTGGGTCGAGTGCCTTGACCATCCCGCGGATGGCGCCGTCGATGAGGTCGTCGATGTTAACGTCCTCGACATAATTGCCCTCGACCAGCGATAGAATTTCAGAAAAAGTCTTTAGTTTTTCATAGGTGTCCGGCGACAGCTCTTCGACCGCGGGGGTGGCCTCGGTCTCATCCGCCATGACGGGTGCAGAAACCGCCACCAGGCCGATGACGGCAAACCCCATGACGATCCTGCCGGCGACGATTTTAAGCGAACCTGAGTTATCCTTTTTGACTTTCAATGCGAAGCCTCCCCAATGAGGGTTTTTAAAATTCGGATGCGTTTACCTGGTTAATAAGGCGTAAGGGATGTGTGAATCGGTCCTTCAACGTTTGGCCAGATTGAACCAGCGGGTGGGCTCGACGGGTTTGCCCTTGCGCCGGATTTCGAAATACAGTGTCTCGCCGACCAGGGAGCCGCTGTCGCCGGACCGGGCGATGACCTCGCCTGTTTTTACGGCTTGCCCGACCTTTACCTCCGTGCTGTCCAGGTGGCCGTAGAGCGAGTGATGTTCTTTGCCATGACCGAGGATAATCAGGTTGCCATAACCTTCCAGCGGCCCCGCATACAGCACCTTGCCCGAGAAAACCGCATGCACCGGCGTGCCCCGCGCGGCCTCAATGTTGATTCCATTATAAACGATATAGGAATCGTATTGCTTGTCTCTTTTCCGGCCGAATTTATTCAGGAATTTTCCGTCAACCGGCAGCCGGAGTTTGCCTTTGCGCTGGGCGATATCCACGCCATCGTCCTGCTCCAGTTCCTCCTTCAGGCTTTCGATGAGGGAATTCAGCCCCTTCGATGCGGTCAGAAGTTCTTCCCGCACCTTGATTCCGAGGCCCTTTTCCTTGCGGATTTCGTTCAGGAAGCGGGATTTCTCTTTTTTCTGATTTTCAATTTCCTGTTTTTTGGCCTGGCGCTCCCGCTCCAGCAGGAGAAGACGATCACGGGCCGCCACCAGGTCGTCCCGCTTTTCCTGAAGCCGGCTTTTACGTTCGTCATAATCCCTGAACAAGGTGACGTCGAAGGCGGCGAGGGCTTCCATGTATTTAATGCGGCGCAACATATCGACCATGCTTTCCGATGAAAACAACGCCTTGATCCCGAACAAGGGGCCCTCCTTGTACATCGCCCGGATTCGTCCGGCCATGAGCTGGCTGTGGCTCTTCACCTGCCCGGAGACCTTGGCGAGCCGTACCTCCAAACTATTTATTTGTTCTTTATTTTCCTCAATTTGCAAGTGCAGCACCCGAAGCTCTTTCTCCTGCACTTCGAGCCGCTCATCAATTATACGCAGGTTCTTGAGTAGCGAGGTTTCCTTGACTCCCGCCATGTAAATCGACTTTTCCTGCATTTTTATGCGCGCCTTGAGGCGATCGAGGTCGGCTTTCTCCTGTTTGAGGCGAACGGACAAATCCTTTTTTTCCCCTGCCCGCGCGGCGGATGAGTCGCAGAAAATCAGCATCGCGATCATCAGCCCCGCGGTCCACCTCATTGCCGGTCTCCACTTTCGAGAAACTGGTGGATGGAGTAATAACTGCCCATGAGGCCTACGGCCATGCTCACGACGACCATGCTGACCGACCAGGAAAACGGCAGAAACTGAATCACTACCCCGCGGGTCAAGAAATCCAACGATTCCTGGAAACGCAGCTGGATATAATAGTGCATGGCCTTGAGCAGGGCGAGCGAGGCCACGGCCCCGAAAAACCCGACGCACACCCCCTCCAGCAAAAAGGGCGTTCGAATATAGCGGTTCGTGGCGCCAATGAGCCGCATCAATTCAATCTCATCCTGCCTTGAATAATAAGACAGTTTGATGGTATTTGAAATTATGAGTATGAGCCCCAGACATAAAAGCCCCCCCACCGCGAGCAGAAACACCTGAATGAAGATCATGAATTTCTCAAAGCGGGCGACCCATTTTTCGCCGTATTCAAGCGATTCCACACCCGGCTGTTTATTCAGGACCTGCGCAAAATCCTTTATTTTATCGAGGCGGTCCGGGGAGGATTTGAAGCGCATATGGAAGGACCCGGGCAATGGGTTGAAATCCAGGTCCTGAATAAAATCGGCTCCGCCCGAAAAAGAGTGGCGGAAATTTTCCCAGGCCTCCTCGCGCGAGGTAAAAGCCACCTCCTCGACCTCGGGGTGACCCTCGAAAAGAGCACGCAATTTTGACTTCTGGTCCTCGCTGACATCGTCGTCCAGATAAACGATGAGCTGCACCTGCCGGTCCCAGGTGGACATCATGGATTTGAGGTTGGAGAAAACCAGGAGAAAAAGGCCGAGGATCGACAGGGCCACGGTGATGGTGGCGACGGAAACAAGAAACACCTGCCGGTTGGCCTTCAGGTTATGCGCCGTCGCACCGAGGACATTATTCAGGAACTGAAAGAGCGCTCTCAAGACTCCACCACCCTGCCCCGGTTAAGGGTGATCACCGGGTAGCGCCCCGCCCGCAACAGTTCCTGATTGTGAGTGGCCAGCACCACCGTTACGCCATTCCGGTTCGCCTGCTCGAACAGCGCAAGGATTTCCGCCGCCATGGCGGGGTCCAGGTTTCCCGTCGGTTCGTCCGCCAGGAGAATACTCGGCCGGTTCACCAGCGCACGGGCAATGGCCACCCTCTGCTGCTCTCCGCCGGAGAGCTCCGGGGGGTAAGCGTTTCGCTTTTGCGTCAGCCCCACCTCTTTGAGCGCCTGCCAGGTATGGGCCTTGACGGTTTTCCGGTCCACACCGATGACCTCCTGGGCAAAGGCCACATTCTGGAAAACGGTTTTTCGTGGCAGGAGTTTGTAATCCTGAAATACCACGCCAATTTTGCGGCGGAGTTGATACAAACGGGAATCATCCAGTTTCCCGACATTGAAGCCGTGCACCAGAACCTGCCCACGATCCAGGCGCTCACGGCGAAACAGTATTTTAAGGAGGGTGGTTTTGCCCGCGCCGCTGGGCCCGGTCAGGTAAACGAAATCCCCTTTATGGATGGTGAGGGTCACGCCATCGAGGGCCGGAGAAACGCCGCCGTAGGATTTGAATACATTGAACAGCTGGATCATGTGCTATGGGAGGGGCGGTTACGGCGGCCCCAAAAGAATCATTGACAGGCGGCAAACGTGAATCGGGGCACAACCTTCCCTGCGGCTAAAATAAAAACTTCAGTTGCGCGGCTTGTTGCCGGCGGCGGGAGATATTTCGTCGGCGATGATGAAGTCGCTTTCTTCCTCCTCTTCCGCGAGGAAATCCCGGGTCAAGGCCGCGATGGCCCCTGGGCCGTAAAACTGTCTTACCTGGTCCTCCGACAGCATTTCTGTGGGAATATAGGTCTTGATGACAAGCCGGTCCGTCTCGATTTCATAAGCGAAAACCCCGTGCGTCCCCGTCAGGAATCCTTCGTTTTCACCGAAGGAGAGAAGCGCTTCCTCCATGTATGAATCGAGGGCGATGATGCAGTTTTCGGTGGTTTCGGTCCTCTCGCTGAAGCGGTCCACGCTGTGCGAGGTGTAAAATACCTGGGGGTGGGCGAACGACTGATAGAGGCGGCCCTTGTCCGTGGACTCCACTTTCGAGGGGGAAACCAGGGTGACGAACCCCTGTTTCGAGAAATCCACCAGGAACAGGACATCCTTGCCGAATTTCTTGCCGACTTTACGCGTCATGTCGCTCATGAACTTTTGCCGCTTGCGAATGGAAATCCGGGCCTTGGTACGGAATTTCTTCTGAAATTCGGCCTTGAGGTATTTTTCAATCTGGGATCGCTTATAATCGAATTCTTTTTTACTGTTCATCTTCCCCGCTCCGGCTTTCGCGGTAACTGTCCGCTTATTGTATAATTTAACATAGCTGAAAACTCATGTGCAATTAATATAAACTTATTGAAATTCTGTCAGTTAGACGCTATTCTCCGGCCGAAGGATAAACCGGCTATAACCTCCCGGGCGCACAAGTACATAACGCCCGAAATCCCCCGAGTCAAGGTGGGGTGTGATAAAATGATTTTATGGGAAATACAGCAAAAATCTTCGCATTTCTTCTGGGCGCCACGGTGCTGTTTCATACCGTCCTTAACTTCATGCTGGGCAACATCAGCGATTTTGAAACCGTCGCCCTGCCGCCCAAAAAAGCGCCCGAGATTCGCAGCAACTACCCGCTTTTGAAGGTTGACGCTACGTCAAAGGAGGAGTGGACGCTGATCAACCTTTCGACCGGAGAGACCCACCGGGTGAAGGAGCCTGAGGAAGAGATGGGCCGCCTCCAGGAAATTTCCTGGGACATGGGCTTTCAGCGCACCAAGGTCATCACCAACAGCGGCGTGACGAACCCCAAGGGGACCGTCGGCGTTATAAACCTGGGACAGGTACCGTTTTCCGAGGTCGTCAAAATACCCGAGACGGGATACGTTCAGGACGCGCGCTCCTTCGGCAAGCTGATCAATAAAGGCATCGCCGATTGGTACAACTACCGCACGCGCACGCATAATATTGAATCGAAAAAAAACGTCTACATCGTAAGAACCGCCAGCGGGCAGTACATGAAAATGCGCATCCTGAATTATTACTGCCGCAACTCGGAGGCCGATTGCCGTACAGCCATGTGCACTCGGGAAGAGGCCGCCTGCCTGACCATCGAATACTCCGTCTCGAAGGACGGGGAAAATTTTCCGATCCCGCCGCCCGCCGAAGAGGCGGGACTGAGCGCGGGCTAGTTCCCCCGGCCCCCTACGATGTTCACTGCATCCACCCGGCCCAAGCAGGGCTCCGCACCGCACAGGCCGCCCCGGGTTCGCCCTCTATGGCTCACCTGGGTGCTGGTGTTTTTTCTGGCGTCGTGCGATCCCGGGACATCGGAAATGGTGCGGGTGCCGGAAGGCGAATTTCTTCTGGGCATGGCGGATAATCAGGAGACACTCAAGTTCATGTCCGACCTGACGGCTGGGATGAATGCCCGCCCGCAGCAGAAATATTATCTACCCACTTTTTATATCGATCGCCACGAAGTCACCTACCAGCAATTTATCCGCTTCAAACCGAAAGGACGTTACGAGGGCGGCCAGGCACAGGAACCCGTTCGCGGCATCACATGGCACGAAGCCGACGCCTATTGCCTCTGGCGGGGGAAACGATTGCCGACCGAATTCGAATGGGAGAAGGCCGCGCGGGGCGAGACGGGACAGCTATTCACCTGGGGCAACGATTACACGCCGGCAAAAACCAACCTCGGGCGAACCGTGCGGCCCGCGAATGATTTACCGGACGACCTCAGCCCCTACGGCGTGGTCGGGATGAATGGCAACGTATCGGAATGGACGGCAAGCTGGTATGCCGCATACCCGGACTCCGATCTGAAAGACGAAAACTTCGGCGAGACCCATCGCGTCATCCGTGGAGGGTCCATCCAGAAACGGGAGCATGGCTTTTTAAAGGAGTTCGCCATGCTTCATCACCGTAATTTTGCCCCTCCCGGCCATCGATTCTGGGATACGGGGTTCCGCTGCGCACGATCGGACACCCGCTCATAAGCCGGAATCATCCACGGGCTGCGGGGAAACCGCCTTGGCTGGACTTTCGCTGACCTGGGCCACGGTGACAACCGCGTCGCCGGTCTTGATTGCGCCTTCGGCCTTCTCTGCGCTTGCGGCCTCGCCTGAACGGGGCTTACGCCTGGTTCGGGT
>QJZQ01000038.1 GCA_003246675.1 Nitrospirota bacterium
AGATCAGCGCGACCGGATCATCCAGAGGATTTTCTTGAGGGAGGAGCCGCCTTGCTGCGCCTTTTTGGCTTCTTCGATAGCCTTTTCCCAGTCGCCGGTGATGACCTTCTGGCCCGGCAGCAGGCCGGATAAAATCTGTACATGGATGGGGTTTTCGAGACCCGTTTCGATGGGAACTTCGCGCGCCTCGCCATTTTCCAGAATCATGGCCACCCGGCCATTGTCCCCTTCACGCACGCCGGCGCGGGAAACATACACGGCGCTTGGCACCTGGTCGATAATGATGTCGATGTTGGCCGACATCATGGGCTTGAGCCGGGTTTTGCCTTCCCCCTGAATCTCGATCTTTACCTTGAATATGGTGATGCTGCTCTCGACCAGTCCCTGCGGCGCGATGCGCTCGACGACGCCGGGGGTGACCTCTCCCGGATAGGCGTCGGCGGTGATGTCAACCGTCTGCCCTTTTTTCACCTTGCCGACGTCCGTCTCGTCGACATCGGCAATGATGTAAAGGGTGGAGATGTCGGCCAGTGTAGCCAGCGGCGTACCGCCGGAAACGTTGGATATCCCCGAGGCGATGATCTGGCCTTCCTCCACGTGTTTTTCCAGGATAACCCCCTGGAGGGGAGCGAAAATTTCTGTCTCGCCAAGCCGCTCCAGCGCCTCGTCCAGTGTGATCTGAGTTCGCTCCGCTTCCGCCTGGGCAAGGGCAACTTCGTCTTCCTTGACGGCGATGTCGTGCACCGCGTCTTCCGCCGCCTGGGCGCGTGCCTGGGCCTGCGTGAGGTTCTCGGTCTGCACCTTGAATTCCGTTTCAGCCGCATCCAGGGCTTCGCGCGAGGCGAACTGCTTTTCGAACAGGTCGCGCTGACGGCCCAGCTTGTCCTCCGCTTCCTTCAGGCTGGCCTGGGCGGAGTCCACCTCTGAACGGGCGGTCTGGATATCGGTCGCGTAACGGGTTTTCTGCCGCAGCAGGGAGGAGCGGGCTTTCTGCAGCTTCGCCTGGCTGCTCGCAAGTTCGGCGCGGGCCTTGGCGACGTTCCTTTGTTCATCGGTCTTGTCCAGCTGGATCATCAACTGACCGCGCCGCACCCGGTCCCCCGCCTGCAGGGGAAATTTGAGCACCTCGCCGCTGGCTTTGGACTTGACCTCCACCTTGAATTTCGGTTCCACCACGCCCTTGGCGGAGATCTTGAAGGCAAAATCACCCTCCAGGACCTCCGTGGTCTTGAAATCAACCTTCAGTGGTGGCGGTTCACCCGCGGGCTGGGTCGCGGCCAGGTACACAGCGGCCGTGAACAGAAGCAGGCCAAGGGCCCAGATCAGCTTTCTCATGAATCGCTTCTCGGTGCCATTTTGATTTTATGCTCTTCAAGCGTGGTGGCTTTCACCTGCCGCAGTTTGATCCTGGACTTATTGTAATCGATGATGGCCTTGATTTCCTTGCTCTGCTCCTCCGCCAGATCCTCTTGAAATTCAAGCACATTGAAGCTGGTGGAAAGGCCGACTTCGAATTTTTTCTCCTCGGCGCTCAGCTTTTCCTGGGCGAGTTGGCGCGCCACCCGGGTGGCCTGGACGCGCTTGACGTCCGTTTCGATTTGCCGGTCGGCCTCGCGCACCTCGACGATGATCTGCTTTTCAAGGTCCTTCATGTCCATCAAAAGCTGGGCCGCCTCAAGGCGCGATGCCGCCAGCCGGCTTTTGGCGGAGCGGTTGCCAATGGGGTAGCTGAGCCGCACCCCGACCTTCCACTGGAAGAATTCGGTGGAGAACATCTCGGAAAGATCCTTGCCGTAGCCGCCGTCGAAGGAAGAGCCTTGATTATTAAAATCGTTTCCGCTGATGCCGTTGAGGCCCATGCTGCCGATCAGGTCCAGCGCGGGGAAGAGTTGATTTTCGTTGTACTTGACGATGATATTTTTGTTCTCCAGCTCCATTTTACGTGCAAGGTATTCGGGACGCTTTTTCAGGGCTTCCTCGATCGACTCAGACAATTGAGGCGTTTCCTCGGGCTGGAACGTCGGTGGATCGAGAGGCCGCACCTTTTTGAGGCCATGCGCGCCGTTGAAATCGATGTTGATGATATTTTTCAGGCTGTCCTCGGTATCCTCGATCAGGTTATCCGCGGAGAGGAGTAATTCCTCGCGCGAGGCGACTTCGGACTGGGCCTGAAGGATCTCCAGCGGCGCAAGCGTGCCGACCTTGACCTGGGCGCGCACCCGGTTCTCGAAATCCTTGGCGCGCTGCAGGGATTTCTGCTTCACCTTGAGGTCCTCGATACTGAACACCAGGTCCCAGTAGACCCCCTCAGCATCGCTCACCGTGTCGATGACCTTTTTATTGAAGTCGTATTCCGAAATTTTCAGGTCGTTTGTCGCGATGTAAATTTCGCGTTTATTATTATCTACGCCAAAATTTTGAAGAAGGGGCTGTGTAAGATCGAGCTGGAGTTCGGAGCTGTATAACGGATCAAGAGGTTGTGAAGATCGGTCTGTCACATTGCGGCTGTTATTGAAAGTCAACTCATAATCTCCGCCGGTAACAACCTTCTGTTTGACGAAAAAGTTCCAGTTGAGATTTTCGTTCCGATAGTCCGGGGTTTTCGACTGCGGGGCAAAAGTGGTCGGACGCTTTTCCCAGTCGAACGAGAATTCGCCGCCCACGCTGGGGTCGAAAATCGACATTCGATCGAGAATATCCTGCTCGCGGATTTGCTGATCGAACTCCTGAACTATGATCGACACGTTATTTTTAAGCGCCCCCTCCACCACATCGCGAAGGCTCAGTTCGAGGACCTCCGAACCCGGAGACGCGGCCAGGGCAGGGGAGGGAACCTCTTCGGCACGAGCCGGAACCACCCCGCCGGACGCAAAGGCCGCCAGAAATAAAGTAATGAGGGTGAAGTAGCGCAACATGATATCTGATCTCCCAAAGGGTTGTAGTTGACTTGCCGGAGCGCCGTTGGCGCGGGACTCCCGGTGGATTGCTGGCAGCCCGCACCTTTGCCGTCTTAATAGCTTTCTTATCAATTTGTTACCCTGCTTGCGCAAAATAAGTGCGGGAATCGCCCGCCAATATATCCGCGAAAAAAATAACCGTTTAGCCCGAACAGGCTTACACCGGATCTGTCCTCATGGGCAAAAAACGGCGAAGATCAAATATTTCAAATGCCCGGATTATCCGGCAACAGCCGATGACTTTTGGATGCGAACATTGTAGCCTTTTTTAATTTCTGGATAAAGGCCAATTTTTCAATAATTTTGAGCGAAATGGTGATTAAAAAAAAATTGCGAAAATGCGATATTTTTCTTGAAACTATTACATTAACAGTGTAATTTTTTTGTGACAGGTGGTTATTCCAGTAGGGCATTAATTATCAAAAGATTGCCATGTTGCTGGACGCGGCCCCCAAACATCAATTTTCATAGAGACATTCATTATGCAACGAGTCACGGCGGCAGACATTCTCAAGGTCGTTCCCATCACCCGAAAAACACTCTGGCTTTGGCAGAAGAAATACAAGTTCTTTCCGGACCCGATGAAAGAGGCGCACCCCGGTGGCAAGGGCATCGTGGGTTATTATCCCGCCTGGGTGGAGGAGCGCTGCAAGAAAGTCTACGCGCTGCAGAAAAAGGGTTACACCATCAGCATGATCAAGGAACATCTGGATCGCGAGGAAGAGGAGAAGTCGGTGCGCAAAATCCTCATTGTTGATGATGAAAAGAAATTCACCCAACTGCTTAAAAAGTTTTTCGAAAAGAACGGGTTCGTGGCCCAGGTCGCCTACGACGGGCTGGACGCCGGGCTCAAGGCGGCGCAGTTCATGCCTTCCATTATTATTCTCGACATCGCTCTTCCGGGAATCAACGGAATGGAGGTCTGCCGTAACCTCAAGTCGAACCCGAGGACCAGTAATATCAAGATCATCACCATTTCCGGCGACCTGCGGCACTCCGAGAAGGTCATTCGCGATGCCGGCGCGGACATCTACTTCACCAAGCCGGTGGACTTCGACGACCTGTTGCGCGTGTGCGACGAGTTCGTGAGCAATCCGGAACTGGTTTAGGGCCGATCGTCGAGAGATATAATATTTGCAGCCCTTAAAGGGCAGGGTGCGCCGCTTTTCAGGGCTTCGGTTCGTGCTGCTCCCCGCAGTTTTCTTATCCCATCCCGCAAAATAATGCTTGCGCTTGGTAGAATCTCCCTTATATGGTATAAGCGTACTCGTTTTGTTCCCTTATTCCAATTCCTAGAAAATTTATGAAAACCGCCTCAATTACGGCTCCGGAAGTCGCCGCGCTGGATACGACAGCGAAAGAACTGCGCCTGAAAATCCTGGAAATCATCCACCGTGCCGGTTCCGGCCATCCGGGGGGCAGTCTGTCCGGTGTGGACATTTTGAGTGTGCTGTTTTTTGGTGGCATTCTGCGTTACGATCCGAAAAACCCGAATGAACCCACGCGCGACCGATTCATTCTGAGCAAGGGCCACGCCACGGGCCTGTTGTACGCGGTGCTGGCGCGCGCCGGTTTTATCAGCGATGAGGATCTCGCCGATTACCGCAAAATAAACAGTAAACGCTTTCTCTCCGGCCATCCGCACCCCAAGACTCCCGGAGTCGAGATTGCGACCGGCAGCCTGGGGCAGGGGCTGAGCGTGGGCCACGGCATTGCCCTCGGAACACGGCTCGATGGCTATGATTCCAGGGTCTATGTGCTGCTGGGAGATGGCGAATTGCAGGAAGGGCAGGTATGGGAGGCCGCCATGTCCGCGGCGCAGTTCAAGAGCAACAATCTCATCGCTATTGTGGATTATAACAAGGTGGCGCAGGACAACCTGACCGCCGATCTTCTGGATCTGGAGCCCCTGGCCGACAAATGGGCCGCCTGCGGCTGGGATGTTCACCGCATCGATGGGCACAACCTGGAGGAAATTCAAAAAACCCTGCGTTTGAACCCGCATCCCGAAAAACCGCGCGTCATCATTGCCGACACCATTAAGGGAAAAGGCGTCTCCTTCATGGAAGGGAAAACCGCCTGGCACGGCGTGGCCCCCTCGGATGAAGACTATCAGCGCGCTATCAAGGAGCTGTCATGAAAACCGCCGCTACCCGGGATGGGTATGGAGCCGCGCTGCTGGAACTGGGTGACCGCCCGGAAGTCGTCGTTCTCGACGCTGGAGTGAGCGACAGCACACGCACCAAAAAATTTGGCCAGGCGCACCCCGACCGCTTTTTCAATATGGGCATCGCCGAGGCCAACATGGTCTGTACAGCCGCAGGCCTGGCCACCACCGGAAAAATTCCCTTCGCCACCAGCTTCGCCTGCTTTCTCCTGGGGCGGACGATGGACCAGGTTTTGGTGAGCGTCGCTTATTCGGGCACCAACGTCAAGCTTGTGGGCACCCACGCCGGTGTCGCCGTGGGCGAGGATGGGCCCACCGCCCAGATGATCGTCGATCTGGCCTACACCCGCGCCATGCCCAACCTGGCTGTCATCCAGCCGGCGGACTGGGAAGAGGCCCGACAGGCCACCCATTACCTTGCTGACCATAAAGGCGCGGCCTACCTCCGGCTGGGCCGGTCCAACGTAGCGGGCGTCTACGATGCCTCGCACAAGTTCCAGTTTGGCAAGGGGCACGTACTCGAAAAGGGGAGCGATGTCGTTATTTTCGCCACCGGCATCATGGTGCAAGAGTCTCTCAAGGCCCTGGAGCAGCTCAAGCAGGATAAAATCCACCCGACCGTGGTCAATATCTCCACCATCAAGCCGCTGGACCGGGAACTGGTGTTGAAAGAGGCGAAAAGCGCGGGGGCGGTCGTCACCGCCGAGGATCATAACGTGATCGGCGGACTGGGCGATGCTGTGGCCAGCGTGCTCATGGAAGAGGGCGTCTGCGTTCCTTTCAGGAAGGTCGCCGTTGCCGACACCTTTTGCGAGACCGGATCGGCCAGCCAGCTGTTCGAGAAATACGGCCTGTCCGCCGGCCACATCGCAGCGGCCGTCAAAAACACTCTCAAGTAGAAAAACGTCCCAGCAGTCGGTTAAATCTGCTTTTATCCGATTCTGGTCGCACGTCGGCGGGAACGATTGGCTATCCGAGAAGCAGATTGTAGACCCGCAGACGTATTCGCAGAAGGTCCGGTTTTTTTTCGGCGTTTATGATTGCAGCAGGTCAGATTCTCTATGTTCACGAGGGGAATTGGCTGCGTGTGATACTGATGGGCGGTTCTCTCTATTATATGTATTTTCTCTACTCCACGATGTAAAAACACTCCAGGCGTATTGGTTCATTCCTTTTTGTTTTTCCCGCCCAATTCATTTATAACGCCCCAAACATTTTATTATTTTAAATAAGCTTATTCTGCTCCTCTCTTACCGAATTGGGAAGAGGCCGGACCACCTTAGAGCCCACCCGGCAAAGGCCTTTTTATTAGTTGACATAATATATGTTATCGGAACCTGCGGATCGGGGTAAAAAAAACGCCTGGAAATCAGCTATCTCCAGGCGTCCAGATTTATCGACCGCAATAAAACGGCCGTTGTTTTAAAAGCGCAAATAAACTGGTGTGATCAGGCGGTTTGCTTTTCCTGATTACTTTCCTCGCGCGGCGTGCTGCAATTCGCGCACAGGTGGCTGATGTCTCGCGAGCACATCAGGCAGGTTTGAATATCGCCGTTAGGGCGAACCGGTCCGCCACAGTGGTTGCAACGCACGGATTTAGCCGCCGGTTTTTTGCTTTTTCGCAGAGCTTTATTGCTGTTAACCAGCAGCTTGCTGCGTGTGATATTGACAAACATCGGTTTTAAATCTCCATCTTTAGAAGCGCACTTCTTGCCATTGAATTCGATCTCTGGAGGCATGATTTCAAGGTCCTCAGTTATCAAAGGTTATGATGAATGATGGATGAAAAGGTTTTTAAAAATAATGCTCATGGGTTTCGGCCCCGGGGCCATTTCAGATAGAGATAACCCATTGAAATATCTATCATTATTATAAATAAGGGAATTATATCCGGTCAACAGGAAGTTACGCGCCAATTAATTTTTTTTAATATCTGGCCAAAACACCCTTATTTACGGTTTCGACGCGGCTCTTATCAAAGAGTGCCTCCACCAGGACCAGGGCGAATTCCATGGCGGTTCCCGGGGCGCGGCTGGTGATGATATTGCCATCGACCACCACACGGCTTTCTAGGTAACGCCCCGATGTGAACTTGTCGCTCACCGAGGGATGGCTGGTGACGGCCCTTCCCCTCAGAAGCCCCGCCTGCTCCAGGACCATTGGAGCGGCGCAAATGGCGGCAATGAGGCGGTTTTCCTTGGCCATCCGTAGAAGATGGGTCCGTACGGTGGCGTTTTTAGCAAGATTATCGGTTCCCGGTTGGCCACCGGGCAAAACGATGAGATCGAACATTTCTTCATCACTGAGTTGGTCAAGGGTTGCGTCGGGCAGTACACTCACCCCCCGGGAGCCCTGGATGGCGCCGGATTCGGTGGCCGCCAGGGTCACCCGCGCTCCGGCGCGACGGAGGATATCCACCACCGTGATGGTCTCGATTTCCTCGAATCCTGGAGCCATTAACACCAATACTTTTTTCATGAGGGTATCCTTTAAATGAGCAGCGCTCTGCCCCTGGCTTGCGCGATGTTACCGTTTTCTTTTTTCCGGGCAAGGAAATTACGGGGTAACTCCTTTCTTGTTAAGGCATTGCAAGAATGCTAGAATGAATATAACTAAAAATGGGTGGAAAATCACTTTTTACAGACTTCCATTCCCACGCTCCCGAGATTGCGTTGTGGAAAAGAGCGCCGAATTTTCGCGGCAAATCCAGACGATGTTCGGCCTCGTCGCACCGAGGTACGACTTTCTAAACCGCCTTCTCAGCCTGGGGTTGGACCGCCATTGGCGAAAGGTCTCTGTCGATTTTCTGGCCCCCTCTGATGGAGAGCGGTTTCTTGACCTGGCCACGGGAACGGGAGATGTGGCTCTTGAGATCGCCTCACGGCCCGCGAAGGGAATGCATGTGTGCGGCCTGGATTTCAGCCTGCCCATGCTGTTGCGGGCGCGAAAAAAGATCCGCGCGAGCCAGAGGAATGAGACGATATTTCTGCAAGCGGGAAGCGGTGAAGACCTCCCCTTCCCCGATAATTCGTTTGACGGGCTGATTTGCGCTTTCGGCATTCGCAATTTTGCCGATGTTCCACGAGGCCTGGATGAAATAAGGCGCGTTCTCAAACCCGGTGGCCGGGCGGTGATTCTGGAGTTCTCCATGCCGCGGCGTGGGCCGCTGGGGAATGTTTACCGGTGGTATTTTGATTGCGTTTTGCCGCGTGTGGGGCGGTGGGTTTCCGGCCACCCCGACGCTTATCAGTATTTGCCCCGTTCGGTCGCGGCGTTTCCCTCGCGCGAGGAATTTGGTGAGGCGATGGGCCGTAAAGGGTTTTCCAGCATCCGTTTAAAGGCCATGACGTTGGGTGTGGTGACGATATTTCTGGGCATCAAGGAAGTCTGATGACCCTTTCAGGCGTTTCATCGTATTGCTGGCCCGCTTGTGGCAAGATGAAGACATTTCATTTATCGGCGTGAAGCATGTTTAATTTTCTGCGAAAACAAAAGATCTGGAAGCCCGCCCTGCCCTTCGTGTGGCTCATCGCCCTTTCCGCGGTTCTCATTTTCCGGCAATACACTTTAGAAAATGCCGATCAGACGCCGGAAGTGCTCCCCATTTCGTTCACTGAGATTAGAAGCTTCGACGATGCTCTGGCCTTGCAGCGGGCCTTTGTACGCAACGCGAAATACATTAAACCGATGGTGGTGAGCGTCAACCGCGTCGAAGAAGTCGTGCAGGAGGAAATCACCCATCCTCAAGATGGTGCAAGCAATCTTCTCAACCGGGGCAAGCGCCTGTGGAATAAATTCTTTTCAGAGCGCCATTACCTGGTGGAAAATGTTGGTTCGGGAGTGATTTTTAACGACGACGGTTACATTCTGACCAATAATCATGTGGTCGAGGGCCTCGACCGGATTCTCGTCAAACTTTCCAGCAACCGGGAATATTTTGCGAAGGTGGTGGGCAGCGATCGTTCCACCGACCTGACCATTCTTAAAATTTCGACCCTCAAGAAACTCCCCGAACCGCGTTTTGGCAAATCGGGCGCCATTAATGTGGGGGAGTGGGTGATGGCGGTGGGCAACCCCTACGGGCTGGAGGGCACGGTAACGGTGGGTGTGGTGAGCGGCATGGGCCGGGATGACCTGGGCATCGCCACGTTCGAAAACTTCATCCAGACCGATGCGTCCATCAATCCCGGCAACAGCGGCGGGCCGCTTATCAACCTGAATGGCGAGATCATCGGCATCAACACCGCGGTGGCGGCCATTGGCTCGGGCGTGGGTTTCGCCATTCCCATAGAAATGGCGATGCGCATCGGCGAACAGCTGATCGAACACGGCAGCGTTGAGCGCGGCTGGCTGGGCGTGGGCATCCAGACCGTGACGCCGCAGCTGGCGGCTTCGTTCAATGCCACCAGTTGGCGGGGCGGCGTGCTTGTCAACAGCGTCGAGGGAGAAACCCCCGCTCAGAGCGCCGGTATCCAGCGCGGCGACATTATCATTCAGTACGACGGCCAGCAGGTTCCCGGCTCCAAACAATTTCAAAGCCTGGTCGCCAATACCGAAGTGGGGCGGACCGTCTCCATCAAAATTCTGCGCGATGGGGCTGAGAAGCTCCTGCATGCCAGAATTGGCAAATCCGTCTCCTGAGAACACTCGGTACCCTCAGTTTTCCCCCATCACCTCAAAGCCCGCTTCCTCGATGGCCTCGGAAAGCGTCTTCCGGCGAACAAGATTTTCATCGAACTCGACTTCCACGGTTTTGCCTTTTAGATCGACCTGCACCTGACTCACCCCGGGCATCGCTCCCAGTGCATTGCTGATGGTTTCCACACAATGACCACAGCTCATTCCATCGACCTTGATGATTTCTTTCATGTCAAATTCTCCTTGCCTGGCTGTTGGGCGGCCGGAATATCCACCCTCCCTGGTTTTTAAGCAATAATATTATATTACCGGAGCAACGCCAAGGCTCGTGCAACGCTCCGGGTTCATCGAAGACAGGGACCAGAAATCAGGCGCCGGAGGCAGGATCAGGTTCAACCGTGATGAGGCAATCGAGATCTCCGCAGGCAGATTTCCCGCCAGGTCCCCATCGATCTGGACGCATTCGGAAGGACTGCCAGCAATGTGGACCCGGTCCGCCATGAAACTCCTGACACTTTTAAAGAGCCCTGGCCGGCCCAGCCGAAGGGCCAATAAGTCTCTCATCCGTTCCCATGGGCCGTGGCTGTTAAATATCAGAACCTGAAAGGCGGGGTCTTGCAGGCGAGCCCGGGGGGCGATTCTGTACCGGCCGCCATAATAACCCGCATTGCAGACGATGGCCCAAGTGCCCTCCTCCAGGTTGCCGCCGACCCCGACTTGGAGAGGGGTGGAGGGTGTGTCCCACAACAGTCTCACCGCCTGGACGGCGTACGCCCAGCGCCCGAGTAAACTTTTAAGGCGCGAAGATACCGCCGCGACCACGCGCGCGTCCCAGCCCACGCCCACCATCAGCATAAACACGCGGTCATTGATTTTCCCGATACATATCGGCCGCACCACTCCATGGGCCAGCGTATGAGCGATGGATTGCGGCTCCGGCGTCTGACCTATTTCCGCCGCCAGAACGTTGACCGTTCCCGTGGGGATGATGCCCATGGGCATGCTTGCCCCCAAAATACCGCTGGCCACTTCATTGCAAGTGCCATCGCCTCCCGCGGCGGCTACGGCATCCCAGCCCGGCTCTTCCGCCACCCGGCGAGCCAGATCCCTCCCCTGCCCGGCCCTTTGAGTGCACATCACCTGGTAATCGACTTTAAGGGCCTCGAGTTCGCTCAAGGTCCTTTCAAAAATTCCGGTGGAACGGCCTGAAACGGGGTTTCGAATTATGGCAATGCGTTTGCGCGCGGGGATCAGGGGGGCGTAAGCCAATCTCCAGGCCTCTCAAATAGAGTTTAGTCGAGGGTACGACGAAGGGATGGGAGTATTCTTTTTACCGCTTCGGGTCCACCGGTGGCCACGTTGTGCTCCCGAGGTCAGGAAGCCGGAGGCGAGGTGGCGGATTTATATAAACCCTGGGTTAAAAGGTGATCCGCAAATTGATAATAGCCGATGCCTTCCTCCAGCACAGCAGGCATTTCCGGCGATTTCTCGATGGAATAATTATTGGCCAGATCCACCCGCTCATAGAGTGGAGGTTCCTTGGGGGAAAGGGTGACCAGGGTTCCATTTCTGTAATACCCCAGGTTCGCATAGGTACCCATCACCAACCGCTCCTCCTCTTGAGTCATTTTCAGAATATCCTTGCCCATGAATTTACTGAAATAAGTGAAGTTGAGGAGGCCGAACAGGGTTGGTACGATATCGATCTGGCTGGCCAGCCTGTCCACACGCTGAGGCGGGATGATTCCCGGGGCATAGATCATGGCGGGAATATGGTAATTCTGTATGGGAATGGATGTCAGGCCCCGCCCCCCGGAGCAGTGGTCGGCGATAATGACGAACAGGGTGTTATCGAACCACGGCTTCTCCCGGGCATTCTCAATAAATTCCCCAATGGCGTAATCGGTATATTTCACGCCTCCGGACCGTCCGGTTTTGGAGGGAATATCGATGAGCCCTTCAGGATAGGTATAAGGCCGATGATTGGAAGTGGTCATCAAAAACTGGAAAAATGGTTTTTCCAGTTTATGAGACGCGTCTGCTTCTCGTAAGGCGCGGCGAAACAGGCTGCCATCCGACACCCCCCAGATGTTGGCAAAATCAATTTCATCGCTGGAAAAATCCGTTCGATCAATGACGTGAAAGCCATTGTTCTCGAAAAAATAATTCATGTTGTCGAAATAACCATAGCCGCCATAAAGAAACTTGGTGTCGTAACCCTTCTCCTGCAAGACCGAGCCAAGGGAAAACAGATTCTCGTTATGGGGGCGCTTGACCACCGAATAACCCGGGGTGGGAGGGAGGGATAAGGTGATCGCTTCGAGGCCGCGGACGGTACGGGTCCCGGTCGCGTACATGCGAGTGAACATCATGGACTCGTGTGCCAGCCGGTCCAGGTTGGGCGTCAGGCTTTTTGTGTTGCCGAAAAATTGCAGGAAATCAGCATTCAGGCTTTCCACGGCGATGAAAACAACGTTAAATTTCTTTTCCGGCGCGGGATTTTTTATCATGCGTCCCAAGTCCCCGGCCCCGGGGTCCGCAAATGTGCTGTTTGCGCTGACGAATTCCTTCCGGACGACCCCGAACATTTTATCGTTCTCCAGGACGGGATAAAATGACCTGTAATCCAGACGGTTATTCCTGAAAGCAGAAACAAACTGGTAAAAACCGTTCCGGGATAGCTGCTCGACGATTTGGTTGTTCGAGTGCCCGGCGTAACCCATGTCTGGAATGTAAAAGGCCGATATCGGGCCGATCACCATTAACGTTGCCGCCGACAAACGGTTCTTCAACGCTCGGTTTCGCAAGGCCGGCAGCGAGCGCGAGAGCCAGGGTTTCACCGCCCAATAGATCAACCCCGAAGTCAGAAGGATGGAGGCATAAACCCAGCCCATGGGATAGGACTCGATGATGTTGCCGATGACTTCCTGGGTGTAGACGAGGTAGTCCACCGCAATGAAATTAAAACGCGAGTGAAACTCTTCCCAGAAAAACCACTCCGCATGCGCCTGAAAGGAAAAAAGGCCGATGATCAGAAAAATGAGTATCCGAACGAATGTGCCGGCCCCTCTTCGTTTCCAAAAGGAATTTGGAAATATTAAAAGGAGCATGAGAACAGGCGTCGCAAAATAACCAAAAAACAGGGTGTCGTGATACAACCCCATGCCGAAAATATGAAGTAAATCCCATAGCGGGCTACTAAGCGCACTCCATTCCTGAAGCGTGAGGATCAGCCGGATGATCAGGTTCTCGATAAGGCACAAGGCATAAATTATGCCAATCAGCTTGTATGCATTCATGAGGTCCTGGTGACTCGAAGTGTTGCGGGTTGCTCAGGTCAGGCGAGGAAAATAATAGAGATATTCCGCTACCAGCGATAAGCCTATATTCTATCCCTTTTTGCAGACCATTATCCACCAACGAATCACATCGATTTTCCGGCCAGGAACGGTGAAAACCGTCAATTACTTCGTTTTCAGCAGATTCACCAGATCCTTGTCGCAGCGCTGAACCTGAACGGATATCAAAGATCGAATCCTGTCCTCACTCATCACTCGAAAATAGGTCCGGTGGACTTTCTGATTGAGCAGCTCGGGCCAGTTTTTACCGCTGAAATATATTTTCTTCCCGACAACTTTCACGTCGAATTTGTCCGGCTGGTCCGCTTCAACGGTAAAATTCCCTTTAAGGTCGCCGGTGTCGACAACATAAGTCTGATAGGCGCACATTTTCAGGTAGGCATAAGAATCAACCAGAAAAGACCTGATATAGCCCGTCAAAGCTTCAATCTGCGAATCGCTGAACTGATCGAATGCCGGCATCGCCGTACCCGTCAGCCCCTTATGAATGGCCTGCTCCATGCGAATCGTGGGCATCCGCTTCATTTCATCGTAGTCCCTGAAATTCCTGGGCTTATTGCTCAACCCGCTGGCGAGCGGACCGTCTCCGCGGCCATGGTCTCCATGGCACATGGGACAGCCGTTCTCCTGATACAGCACTCTGCCCTCCTCGATGGCGATGGGAGTGGGAAGCGGGACATATTTTTCCGTGACAGGGGCCGAAAATGCGGTAGCGGGGATAAGCAAAACCAAAATCATTAAAAACTTGTTCATTGTTGTCCTTTAATTGATGTTTATGGATGAAGTTAGAAGATTGAAATGGATTTTTAACAGGCCCAGGGTTCCCTTGGCCTGCTTTAATACGAATAATTTCCGCCAGATACCTCGATTGCTCGCAATGAAGCCCTGAAGGCGCCGGTTCGACGCGTTAAATCCAGTCCTGAAAATTCAATTTCGTCGATGTGAAGAAGAATTCGGAGACCCTGATTGACAGCCGGGGGAAGAAACCCTGGCGAGCAGAAACGGATATGTTGGGTTAACTTATTGATAAGGATAATATATTTTATTTAAATTTACAATAGATGACATTAAGTGGAATCAAATAGGTCATCATCCCCACCCTCTTGTAGCCCCCCCGGCACAATTCAGGTCAACCGAACAAACCCCCTATGCCTCGAAATCTCAGGACCTAATA
>QJZQ01000175.1 GCA_003246675.1 Nitrospirota bacterium
CGTTACATGGCCGACCGGGTGGCCATCATGTATCTGGGCCGGGTGGTCGAATACGCTCCGGTCGAGGAACTGTTCAGCCGCCCGCGCCATCCCTACACCCGGTCTCTTCTGGAAGCGGTTCCCGGCCTGGGCGAAAAAAAACCGTTTCCCGCCCTGGTGGGCGATGTGCCCTCGCCGCGCACGCCCCCCACAGGCTGCCATTTTCACCCGCGCTGCCCAATTTACCTGAATGAGCCGGCAAACTCGCCGCTCCGGAAAAAATGCCGGTCGGACTATCCGAAAAAGTCCGGCACGCGCGATTCATCCGTGGCCTGCCACGCCCTGGAAACCCGGCCCTCGGCGGAAACAGGCCGTTGAATTACACAGGCGCAGGGTTTAAGATGGCCGCGTCTCGCGTTCCCGGGGATGCAGGCCCTTTGCATTCCACAAATTTTTTTCACAAGGCTGACGCGCTCTGCCGCGCCCAGGTCCTGATGCCCACCCGTTTGCCACCACATCGATGATGTCCTGGAACTTCGCCCGCTCACGTTTTCGCCCCACGCTTTGCATCGCGCTCGCCTCGCTGGTTTTGGCCTGCGTGCTCTTTCTGCCCCATCTGGGTCGAACGCCGCTGGTTTATGAAGAACCCAAGCGCGCGGTGATCGCCCGCACCATGATGGATACCGGCGATTACCTGATTCCGCGTCTCGCCGGAGATATCTACACCGTGAAACCGCCCGCCTACAACTGGCTGATCTGCCTCACCAGCTGGGCCACGGGGGGCGAAGTCACCGAATTCAGCGCCAGGGCAAGCTCGTTACTTTCCTCCGTTCTGCTCACCCTGTTTCTTCTTTTTGCGACGCGCCGGGCCCTTTCCCCGCCGGGCCAGGTGCTGCTGGCCCTGGCGGTGCTTCTGACGCCGTTCATGGCGCACAACGCCATGCTGGCGGAAATCGAGATGATGTTCACCTTCACGGTGAGCCTGTCGCTCTACACCTGGTACCTGCTGGACCGGGCGGGCTGGCGGGGGCTTGCGCTGTGGGCTCCGCCCGCGCTCCTGGCGGGGCTCAGTTTTCTCGTCAAGCGCGAGCCGGGCCTGGTCTTTTTTTATCTGGGCGTCTTCGCCTATCTGCTGGTGAAAAAACGCTGGCGGGAGCTCCTGTCCCCCGGGGCATGGGCCGGCGGCTTCCTCTCGGTCGCCCTGATTGCGGCCTGGATGGGGCCTCTGGCAATGCAGACCAGCGTCCAATTCATTCGCGACAGTTATTTCAGTGAAATCGCGCACCATTCCCGCCCGGCCGGCCACGCGCTTCAGCACGCAAAAAACATGCTGGTGTATCCCTTCCAGATGTTCGGCACCCTGTTCCCGCTTTCCCTGCTGCTGCTTCCGCTGGCCTGGCCTTCGGTCCGGCGAGCCCTGGCCGCCCGATTCAAAGACGATTACCTGTTTCCCCTGGTGGTAACGGTGGCGAATTTCCCCATCTATTGGTTCACCGCCAAGGCCGAGCGTTATTTCATGCCGATGTTCCCCCTGCTGTTCGTCCTCGCGGCCATGGTTTACGAAGCCTACCGCCACAGCCCGGAGGGCCTGCCGCCGCGAGTGCGCTGGCTGCTGGACGGGATCACCCGGTTGGCCCTGGGGCTTACGGCCCTGGTCGCCGCGGTTCTCATCCTGAGCCCGGGATTGCCGCTTGCAGGCGGATTGCCCAAGCCATGGATCTTCTGGCCGTTCACCCTGTATCTGGGCGGAGGCCTGCTGGCGATGGCCATTTGGGGCCTGCGGAAAAAAGGAAAGCACCGCGTATGCCTGCCCGCCTTCGCGGGACTGCTCATCAGCGTGCAGATATTGATGTTTGCCGTCATCCTTCCCATACAGGAAAAGAAATTCAGCCGCATGCGCAACGGCCCCGCACTCGCCAAAGACGTCCTGTCGCACCTGCCCAAAGACACGAAGCGCATCCTGGTCGTCGGCCACCAACCGAACAGCCTTTATTTTTACGCTCCCGAAATTCAGTTCCAGCGGATTGGAATGGAGGCGAAAACGCCCGGGGAGCCGCAATGGGTGCTTGTGCAGGAAATTCTTCTGGAAAGGTTCAGGAAAACCGGTCCCCCTTTTCAGGAGGTGGCACGTTTCGAGTACAACAAGCAGGGAATGTATCTATTGCGAACCGAGCCGCAAGATCAGCGACCACCCTCCGCCGGCGGGGACGGGGCTTTAACCGGTAACGGGCGCACGCGGTAGGGGCGGCTGTTGGAGGATTCAAAATAGGTGCGCACCAGCATTTCGCTGAGCAGCCCGGTGGTGAGAATCTGGAACGCGATCATCACCAGCAGGATGCCGAATAAAAGCAGCGGCCGCTGGCCGATGCTTTCGCCAAAACCCAGCTTGAGGACGGTGAGGTAAAACAGAATTCCCCCCCCCAGCGCACCCACCGGCAGGCCGATCGCGCCGAAAAAATGGGCCGGCCGGTCGCGGAAACGCATGAAGAAGAAAACGAACAACAGATCCAAAAGCACCCGGTAGGTACGCATGATGCCGTATTTCGAGCGCCCGGCCACGCGCGGATGATGCGTCACCACCTCCTCGGCGATGCGCCCCGGACGCGTGCTGGCCGCCACCAGCGCCGGAATGAAGCGGTGCATCTCGCCATACAGCCGGATGCTTTTAAGAATATCCGCACGATAGGCTTTCAGGCTGCAGCCGAAATCGCCGAGCTTCACCCCGGTGATTTTGCCGATAAGGCGGTTGGCCAGCCAGGAAGGCACCTTGCGCAGTAAAAATGCATCCTGCCGGTTTTTCCGGTATCCCGAGACCAGGTCCAGATCCTCATCCACCAGACGGCGGGCGAGGCGAATGATATCGCGCGGATCGTTCTGCCGGTCTCCGTCCAGCGTGACGATGACCTCTCCGCTGGCGTGGTCGATGCCCGCCTGCATGGCGGCGGTCTGGCCGAAATTACGCTGCAGGGCGAGCACGGTGATTTTGCCCTCCCCCCACCGGGTTTCAGGCTGCAGACGCTCAATCGTGGCATCACTGCTGCCATCGTCAACCAGAATCAGTTCCCAGCCCGAAGGATAGGCCTCGAACTCGCCCCTCAGGTCCTGCAATAAGCCCTGGACGTTATCTTCCTCATTATGAAGGGGAATCACCACCGACAGAAGATGACCGTGCACGGGTGAAAGCGTATCCGTCATTATTCATTGTCCCGGGAAAAGAATTAGAACACGAGCTGCCGCTTGGGGCCGAAATTGCCGGAGCATCTTATCAGAAACCCCCGGTTTTGTGAAATGAAGCTCCCGTCTTCACCGCGCCCATGCGGCCTGAAATGCAAGCGATCGAATAGCGTCGGGATTGTCAGAGTTCCTGTTTTTCGGAAAGACAGACATCGACGATCAGCGGCAGGTGGTCGGACGCCATCAGGGTGAGCGAAGTGCGCGGCACTTCGATGCTGCGAATGGACAGGCCGGGGCTGATGAAGACATGATCGATGCGCCCCATCGGGTAGTGGCCGGGGAATGTACGCTGCGGCCGGTGATCGTGCATCATCACCTGAGCGTCATGAAAACAGCGGCGGATTTTTTTGAGGATCTTCGAATAGGGCAGCGAATTGAAATCGCCGCAGAGGATGGTGGGGCCGGCCCTGCCGGGGTTTCCCAGCCACTCCTCGCTCATGAGGGCGTCCGCCTGCAAAAGCCGCTCTTTGCGCCGCAAACCAAAATGCGTATTAAAAATGTGAATCTCCCTTCCGTCGACAACGACTTTCGCCCAAAGCGCTCCCCGTGGCTCCAGGCCCGGCCTGTCTGGAAGCGTGGGCAGGGGCGCGGCATGAACGAGTTCCAGAGGGAAACGGCTCAGGATCGC
>QJZQ01000003.1 GCA_003246675.1 Nitrospirota bacterium
GACGGGGGAGGTGGCGGTGCCGGTTCTGGATGCGGCGGACCGGCCTGTGAACAACAACGGCGTGATTCAGACCACGCAGGTGGCTTACAGCCTCAAGCGCCCGCCTCGAATCAAATTCACCCTCAAGAAGGTCAATCAGGATTTCTTCGAGCCGCTCGTTCCGCTGATGGGTGTGAGCCACTTCCGGTCGTTCCCCCATGGCCGCTACATCGAGGCGGTGAACCCGGGTCAGGCGGAGCGGTTGAAGGCGAGCCACGCCGAAATTCTTCCGGTCACGGAGCATAATCCGGTGATTCTGTTCACCCTGCGCGAGGGCATTCGCTTTCACGATGGGCACGAGTTTGATTCCGGCGACGTGAGGTTCACCTACGAGTCGATCATGAACCCGAAAAACGCTTCGCCGCGAACTTCCGACTACGAGCCGGTGAAGGCCCTGGAAGTGCTCGGCCCCTACCGGCTGCGCATCGTTTACAAGCGGCTGTTTTCCCCCGCGATCAATTCCTGGGCCATGGGGATGCTGCCGGAGCACCTGTTGAACGACGGCCGCCTGCGGGAGGAAGCGGCCGCCGCGGGCAAGGACCCGGAGGGTTTCACGTTGCGCGACACCGCCTTTAACCGCCGCCCGGTGGGGACCGGGCCGTTCGTGTTCGGCGAATGGCGGTCCGACGAAATGATCCGCTTGCGGCGGAATGACGATTACTGGGACACGGCGCCGGAATACGAGGAGTTCGTCATGCGTATCATCCCCGATACGCTCACGCGGGAGATGGAGTTCTATGCCGGGGCGGTCGATCAGTACGCCGCGGAGCCGCACCAGGTGGCGCGGCTTAAAGACGACCCGAAGTATCACAGCATCGCCAGCGTCGGCACGTCTTATTCCTATATCGGCTACAACCTGCGTAACCCGCTGTTCCAGTCGGAGCGGGTGCGCACCGCGCTCGGCATGGCCATCGATGTGGAACAGATCATCCGCTATGTTTTGTACGGCGAGGGGGAGCGGGTGAGCGGCCCTTACGCCAAGGTCACGGACTGGTACGATCCATCCGTGGCGGAGGTGCCTTACGACCCGGCCGGCGCTCTCAAGCTTCTCGAAGAGGAGGGGTGGCGGAAGAACGCCGAGGGATTCCTGGAGAAGGACGGCAAGGTCTTCGAGTTCAACCTCATCACCAACAGCGGTAACCCGATCCGGAAAAACATTCTCACCATCGTGCAGAACAGCTGGAGCAAGCTGGGCATCAAGTGCAACACGCGCATGTTCGAGTGGGCGGTGTTCCTCAAGGACTTCGTCAACACCCTGAAGTTCGACGCCGTGGTCCTTGGCTGGAGCATGGGGTTCGACCCCGATCTTTACCAGATCTGGCACTCCAGCCAGGCGGGGCCCAACCAGCTGAATTTCGTGGGTTACGACAACCCGGAGGCCGACCGCCTCATCGTCCGCATCCGCAAGGAGTACGACCGCGGCAAGCAGATGGAGATGGCGCACGAGTTGCACCGTATCATCGCCCGGGATCAGCCCTACACCTTTCTGTTCGTTTCGCGCGCCACGCGGCTCCTCGACCGCAAGATCGTCATCGTCGAGAGGCAGCCGGATGGCTCGGAAGATTACGTCAAGGTTTATCCGACAAAGGATGGAAGCCTGAGCTATTACTTCAACAAATTGCGCAAGCTCGAATCGGTGCCCCGGTTCACCCCCGCGGCCGGCTGAGCCCCCCGCGCGCTAGCGGAAAAAGCGCCGCCTGAGATAAATCTCCACCGTGTTTTTGGCGTTGCTGGCGACGGCGATGTCTCTTAACCCGTCGCTGTTGTAATCCCCCGAAGTGATGGCCAGCGGCGTGCCGCCTTCGACGATGTAGTCGCGGGTGGGGAACCAGAAGCCGCCATCGTCCCGCCGCACCACCATCGAGAAACTGCTGCTTCTGGAGTTGGCCACCGCAACGTCCATTCGGGCATCGTCGTTAAAGTGATCCGCCACCAGCGCCATCGGCCCGCCGCCTCCCGAGAACGCCGTTGCCTCATCGAAGGTGCCGTCGCCACGGGACAGCAGCAGGTAGAGATTGTCTCCCTGGCCGCTAGCGGCTATCAGGTCCTCCCGGCCATCGCCATTCATATCTTTTTTAATGAGCACCAGCGGCCGGAGCCCCTCAATCATCCGCGTGGGTTTGGCGAAGGTGCCGTCGCCCCGGCCCCGGAACAGGCGGATGGCGCTGGCCTGGGAGCTGCTGGTGGCAAGAACGATATCGCGGTGGCCGTCTTCGTCGAAATCCCCCGATACGCCTGAAAACGAGCGCGAGCCGGTGGAGTAGGTCATGCCGCGTTTGAATAAGCCGCCGCCTTGCCCCAGATGGATTTCCATTTTGTCGAAGGTGAGGGGCACGGCAAGGTCCAGGCGGCCGTCGCCGTCGAAGTCGTCGAGAATTACCGCGAGGGGCACCTTGCCTGTGCGATGTTTGCGCGCCCGCTGAAAGACGCCGGGCCCGCTGGCGAGGACGATGGAAACGGCCTCCGCGCCGCGGGCATTGGCCACCAGGTCGATCAACCCGTCGCCGTTCACGTCGCCCATGGCCACCGAAGTCGGCTCGGCCAGCACCGGCAGGGTGGAAGCGGGGGCGAAGGTGCCGTCGCCCCGCCCGAGGAGCACCGTCAGGGTGCTGTCTTTGGAATTGACCGAGACGATATCGTCGTTGCCGTCCTTATTCAGGTCGGCCGTGAGGAGCTGGGCGGGGCCCAGGCCCACATTGAGGACGTTGAATTTGTAGTGCAGCTTGGGCGGCGGCTTGGGCAGCTCCATGGAGCAGGCCGCAAGAGACGCGGCGGCAAGGCCCAGGAGGATGGATGAGATCGTGCGCATGGCATTCCCTTTTAATTTAAACGTTTCTGCCCCTCCTGACCTCCGCGGTCTCTCCTTGAAGCACGGGAGAGGAGGACAAAAACCCCTCCCCCGGGTTGAAGGGAGGCGGGAAGGGAGGCCGGAAGCCGCAGGGCCGACCTCAAAGGGCGGCATCGGCTTGAATTCCCTTGATTTTAACCGGTGCCTGTGAAAGAATTGGTGAAATTTTAGCGTCATATCACCCCCTCGCTCTAATCCGATGAGGTTAGGGCTACTTTCAACCCGTGAGGAGGCATTCCATTGCGATCCTACCAAAGCGTTATCATTCTTAAGCCAGACCTGGACGAAACCCAGGTCGACCAGACCCTCGGAAGCATCGAGGATATCATTAAAACTCAGGGCGGCGCCTTTCTCAAGGTCGAGAAATGGGGCAAGAAGCGGCTGGCCTACAAAGTCCGCAAGAACCGCTTTGGGTATTACCTCAATCTGTACCATACCTGCGAAAACGCCAACGTTGCGACCATGGAGGAGAAATTCCGCCTCTTCGACCCTATCATCAAGTACCTCGTGGTGCGGATGGAGGATCAGGAAATCGAGCGCGTTCTGGCGGCCAAGTCCGTCGAGGCAACTGAAACGGAGGGGGGGAGCGATGAAGCGACCAATTCTGATGAGTCCAAGTCGGAAGAATCGAGCCAGCCTGATGAAGGTTGAATCCGGTTCGCAGGCTCTTAGGGGAGGACGCTAGACCATGGCTTCTTTCAATAAAGTTTTACTCCTCGGTAATCTGACCCGTGATCCGGAACTGCGTTATACCGCAAGCGGCGCCGCTGTGGCGAGTTTCGGCCTGGCGGTGAACCGCCGCTATAAGCAGGGAGAGCAGTGGAAGGACGAAGTCTGCTTCGTGGATATCACCGTGTGGGCCAAGCAAGGCGAGAATTGCGCCGAATTCCTCAATAAGGGGAGCCAGGTGTTCATCGAGGGCCGGCTCAACTATCAGGCCTGGGAGAGCGACGGCCAGAAGCGCAGCAAGCTCGAAGTGGTGGCCAACAATGTTCAGTTCCTGAGCCGGCCGGGTGGCGGCGGCAAGGGCGACATGGAAGGCCGTTCCATGGATATGGGTGGCGATAAGGACGATATCCCTTTTTAATATTCATTCAGACACAAACACAAAAATTAAAACACAGAGGAAGGCATGTCCACTTTTAAGAAACGTTCGTTTTTCTCACAGAAAATCTGCCGGTTTTGCGCTGAGAAAATAGAATTCATCGAATTTCACGACATCAAGACCCTGAAGCCGCTCATTTCCGAGCGCGGGAAGATCATCCCCTCCAGGATTTCTGGCAATTGCGCCAAGCACCAGCGGGAGCTGACGCGGGCCATCAAAAAGGCGCGGAACATTGCCTTGCTGCCGTTTGCCGTCGAATACTGAAGTTGACGGGAACGCCGCATAAAGACCTGGTGCCGGCCGCGGTTTTTGCCCTGGTCCTTGTGCTACTGTTTTTTTTCGTCCCGGCGCTGGCTTCCGGGGTGACATTGCTGGCGCCGGCGCCGCTTTTATTTGTGTATCTCCGGCATGGCCGCCGGGCCGGGCTGGTGTTGATGGCCCTGGTTTTCGGCACACTCGCGACCTTGCTCGGCGGAGGGCAGGCCCTCCAGTTTCTGGGCGGCGAAGCGGTGTTGGCCATCGTGTTGGCCGAGACCGTGCTGCGTGGCCTGTCGTTTGACAAAAGCATCCTGCTGGGCACGCTGGGAAGCGGGCTGATGAGCCTTGCCGTGCTCCTTGCGGTGTTTTCCGGCGAAGAAGGCTCTCCGGTGGATTTTTTCCAGCGGGAGATCGAAAAACACACCGCCCAGTCCATCGAAACGCTGAAATCGATGGGCGAGAGCCAGCAAAAGCTGGAGGCCATGCGGCAGTTTTCCGAGGAGACCTCGCGCACCCTGGCATCGGCCTATCCGCTGTTCGTGGCGCTTGGGGCGCTGGTTGGGGCGATCCTCAATTATTCTCTGGTGCGCTGGCTGTGGGGGCGGCTGTACGGCCCGGGCCTGTTTTCGCCGGCGAAGTTTTCCGAGTGGGTTTTCCCGGAAGAGTTCGTCTGGGGCGTTATCGCCTCGGGAGCGGTGTTTTTTTTCGCCAGCGGCATGTTGGCCATTCTCGGCATGAACGTTTTTTTCGCCCTGCTGGCGGTTTATTTTTTTCAGGGCCTGGCGGTGGCGGTGCACATTCTTTCGGCCCGGAAGGTTCCTGTTTTTTGGTGGGGGCTTTTCTTTTTCATGATTCTGCTGCAACCCCTTTTGGTGGGGATTGTGGCGGGTGTGGGCCTCTTTGACATCTGGGCCGATTTTAGAAAACTGAGACCCCGCCCACAGGCGGAGTGAACGATTTTCATATCCATTGATTCCAGGAAGGAGCGGATAAAACCATGAAGGTATTGTTGAAAGAAGATGTAGACGGCCTCGGGCATTGCGGCGATGAGGTTACCGTGAAAGACGGCTACGGGCGCAACTACCTTGTTCCCCAGGGCAAGGCCATTCTGGCTACGCCGAAGAACGTGCGCGCCTTCACGCATCAGAAGGCCATCGTCCAGGGGCGGCTGAAAAAGCTCGTCAACTCCGCGGAGGCCCAGGCGGCCGAGATCGGAAAAATCACCTGCACCGTGACCAAGAAGGCGGGAGAGCAGGGCAAATTGTTCGGCGCCGTGACCGCCCAGGAAATCGCCTCGCTGCTTCAGGCCCAGGGAGTGGAAATCGACCGCCGCAAGATTCAGCTCGGCGATCCGATCAAAGCTCTGGGAGAGTTCAAGGTGCCCGTGAAGCTGCATCCCCAGGTTGTCGCCCAAATCAACGTTCACGTGATCGCCGAGAACGTACCGGCCGAGGAGGAAACGGCCGCCGAAGCGCCTGAGACAACAGAGGCCGGGGAGAGCCAGGACGCTTCCTGACCTCTAACTGAACGGTGGTTTTAAAATGGCTGTGACCGACATTTCCCTGAGGAAGCTGCCGCCCCACAATAAAGAAGCGGAGCAGAGTGTGCTCGGCGCCTGTCTGCAGTCCGCCGAGGCCTTCGCCAAGGCCCTGGAAGTGATTGGCGTGGAGGACTTCTACCGGGCCGGGCATCAGAAGATTTTCCTCGCCATGCAGGAACTTTTTAATGGCGAGCAGCCCATCGACATCCTGGGCGTGGCCGATCGTCTGCGTAAACGCGGCGAGCTGGAAAACGTCGGCGGCATGGAATACCTGGATCTGCTGGAGGAGTTCGTCCCCACCGACCAGGCCGTGGCTCACCATGCCAAGATCATCCGCGAAAAGAGAATCCTGCGCGATCTCATCACCACCGCGACGGAAATCGTCACCCAGGGGTACAACGATGCGGACGATGTCGACCATATCCTCGATAAGGCCGAAAAGTCCATCTTCCATATTTCGGAACGCAGGACGCGGCGCAGCTTTTTCACCATCAAGGAAGTCGTCAAGGAAAACTTTACCGCGATCGAGAAGCTTTTCGATACGCCCGGCCTGGTCACCGGCATCCCCTCCGGCTTCACCGATCTCGACCACCTGACGGCGGGTTTCCAGCCTTCGGACCTGATCATTCTCGCCGCCCGCCCCAGCATGGGCAAGACCAGCTTTGCGCTCGACGTCGCCCGTTACGCCGCACTGCACCAGAAGGCGGCCACAGCGGTATTCAGCCTCGAAATGTCGAAGGAGCAATTGGGCATGCGCATGCTGTGCGCCGAGGGCCGGATCAACTCCTCAAAACTGCGCACCGGTTTCATTGCCCGCAGCGACTGGCCCCGGCTCACCACCGCCGCCGGCCGCCTGTCGGAGGCTTCCCTGTTTATCGACGACTCGCCCGGGCTGTCGGTGCTCGATGTGCGCGCCCGCTCCCGCCGCCTCGCCGCCGAACACGACCTCAAGCTGATCATCATCGACTACCTGCAGCTCATGCACAGCGGTTCCGGGAGCGAGAGCAGGCAACTCGAGGTTTCCGAAATATCCCGTGGCCTCAAAGCCCTGGCGAAAGAGCTGAACGTTCCCATCATCGCCCTGTCGCAGCTCAGCCGCGCGGTGGAAAGCCGCACCGACAAGCGCCCCATGCTTTCAGACCTGCGCGAATCCGGCGCTATCGAGCAGGATGCCGACGTGGTGGCTTTCATTTACCGCGACGAAGTCTACAACCCCGAGGGCGACGATGTGGGGACGGCGGAAATCCTCGTCCGCAAGCAGCGAAACGGACCCATCGGGGAAGTGAAGCTGAGCTTCGAGCATCAGTACACCCGTTTTTACAACCTCTCGGAAAGATCGGAATCCGCAGAAGAGGTTCCGTTCTGAGCCGCCTGAGCCCGACCGGCCGGGCTCGCCCCGCCGGGTGGATTCGCATGCCTTCCCGCACCTTTGAGAGAACCTGCGTATTTTTTCTCGCCGGCCTCATCGCCTGGTTCGCGGCTTCCCTCGCCTGTGCTCAGGGGCATGCGCCGGCGGACCTGAATGCCCTGAGCCCCGAAGAGCGGGCCGAATACTTTCTTGCCACCGGGCAATTCGACGAAGCCCTCACGGCCTACAAGAGCCTGGTGGAAAAAATTACGGAATCCAGCGCGGTGGTCCGCGGCCTCGTGCGTGCTTACGGGGGGCTCGGCCAAAGGGCCGATGCGGAAACATACCTAAAAGAGCGGCTTTCGCGTTTTCCCGAGTCCTCCGCTCTTTCGTACGGCCTTGGTTACCTCTGCTACCTTGAAAAACGGGACTCGGAGGCCGACAAGTGGTTTCAGGAGGCGGTGCGTCAGAATCCCGACAATGCTTATGCCTGGAATAACTGGGGAGCTTTGAAAATTCGCACAAAATCATACACCGAAGCGGTCGATATGGTACGTCGCGCCATCGGCCTCAATCCACATAACATGCTATTCTATAACAACTTGTATCGGATTTACGCGGAGATGGGGGCTTCTGGCCTGTTTTTTGCAGAGTTAGAGGAGCGTGTGAAGGTGGGAGACAAGGCTCAGGCGCGCGGTTATGGCAAGGCGCTGGCCCGGGTTTGGCGGCAGGAGGGATTCAGCCTTTATGCCGAGGGAAACCGGGAAGCTGCCTTAAAGAAATTTGCCCAAGTGGTCGATACATTCAGGAAGATTGAAGACGACGAGGGCCTGGTGCCGGCGCTGTTTGGCCTTGGCCTGCTTTACGAGGAGACCGGCGATACCGCGAAGGCACGGGAATTATACAGCGAGGTGCTCAAGCTCAGCCCCGGTCATCTGCAGGCGCGGGAGCGATTAAAAAAATAAGTGATCATCGGTTGGCAGATAATTTTTTTTAATGATGCAGGGTAGAAACTTTGTGATCCGGGATATTTTAAAGTTGACAAGAAACAGCTTATAAAGATAGGATTTACCGAAGTTTCGGGTCCCCAGAAAAATGGCGGAGGAGAGAGGGTGAAAAACGAAGAATATACCATTATGGTCTTCCCCGGTTCGGCAAGCCGGCCTAAAAAGTTTTCCGTATCCGGTAATTTTATCCGCAAGGGGATGATTGCTTTCCTTGTGCTGTTTGTGATTTTTGCGGGAGCAACCACGTTCGTCCTGGGCGACTACTTCGAGCTCAAGGAAAGTGCGGTCGATGTGGCCCACTTGAAGCGGGAATCCAAGATTCAGAAGGTCAAGGTCGATCAGTTTTCCCAGGCGCTAAAAAATTTCGAGAATGAACTGGCGCGGTTGGAACGCTTCGAGAACAAGCTGCGTGTGATCACCTCTCTGGAAGATTCTCCCAAATCCGTCGATAAGAACTTTGGTCTCGGCGGCCCGTACGGTCTGAGCACTCACAGCCTCAATTCTTCCCTGGAAAAAGAATCCACCGCCATGATGGATCGCCTTCTGGGCGACCTCAGCCACCTGAACAATCAAGTCAAGGTCCAGAGCATCAGCTTTCAGGAACTCGACGATTATTTCAAGAGCCAGAAATCCCTCCTGTCGTCTACGCCGTCCATCTGGCCGACGCGCGGCTGGGTCACCTCCGGTTTTGGTCTGAGAAAATCCCCTTTCACCGGGCTGCGTGAGAAACACGATGGCTATGATATCGGTGCACGGCACGGCTCCGATGTGCGCGCCACCGCCGACGGCGTCGTGGTGGTGCAGGGCCGCGAAACCGGTTATGGCAACATGGTCGAACTGGACCACGGTTATGGCATTCGGACGCGCTATGGCCACAACTCCAAGAATGTTGTCAAAGTGGGCGAGCGTGTCAAGCGCGGGCAGGTGATCGCGCAGGTGGGCAATACCGGCCGGAGCACCGGGCCGCACCTTCATTACGAGGTCCTTCTGAACGGTGTGCCCGTCAACCCGAAGAACTACATCCTGGAAGACTAAGCCTCGATTTGTCATAAAACGATCCGGGGTCTCCCTCCATCCCGAGGGCTGTGGTATACTATCGCTCAGCCCGGGTTTGCATGAACCTGCCGGGAAAAATCGCCTTCTTCCGAGGGCGCGTGCTGAAAATCTTCGCAAGAAAGAGTTTATCCCCAGGTAGAATTGGGTTTCACTGAACCGCCGTCTCCAACAACCCGGTTCGTGGTTGAGTGGTGGCAGCGGTGGTGCTCATGACCCGTCTCATCCCTGAACGATATTCATTAAGGAAAATAATCCCGCCATGGTGTTCAGTCTAATCAAAAAAATCGTCGGCACCCAGAACGAGCGCGAGCTCAAGAAAATCCAGACCTATGTGGAGCAGATCAATGCTCTGGAGCCCACCATACAGGTTTTGAGCGATGATGAACTCAGGGGGAAGAAGGATGAGTTCAGGGAACGGCTCGACCAGGGGGCCACTCTGGACGATTTGCTCGTGGAAGCCTTCGCCGTTGTGCGCGAGGCGGGCGTCCGCGCGCTTAAAATGAGGCATTTTGATGTTCAGCTCATCGGTGGGTTTGTGCTCCACCAGGGCCGGATCGCGGAGATGAAGACCGGTGAGGGTAAGACCCTGGTGGCGACGTTGCCGGTGTACCTGAACGCGCTGGCAGGCAAAGGCGTGCATGTGGTGACGGTCAACGATTATCTGGCCCGCCGCGACAGCGAGTGGATGGGCCAGATCTATAAGTTCCTTGGGCTGAGTGTGGGAATGATCTACCACGACATGCCCGAGGGTGAGCGTAAGGTTGCCTACCAGGCCGATGTCACCTATGGCACCAACAACGAATTCGGTTTCGATTATCTGCGCGATAACATGAAGTTTTCGGAGGAGCAGTTTGTCCAGCGTCCGCTCAATTACGCCATCGTTGACGAGGTGGACAGCATCCTGATCGACGAATCGCGCACCCCGCTCATCATTTCAGGCCCGGCTGAGGAGTCCACCACCAAATACTACGAGGTTAACAAGGTCGTCCAGCAACTGAAAAAGGACGCGCACTACCAGGTCGAGGAAAAAAGCAAAACCGCCGCCCTGACCGAAGAGGGCGTGATGGAGCTTGAGCGTCTTTTAGGCGTGGCCAATCTTTACGATCCGCAGAATATCGAAATTCTTCACTGCGCCCACCAGGGCCTGAAGGCGCATGCCGTGTTCAAGAACGAAATCGATTATGTGGTGAACGAGGGCAAGGTCGTCATCATCGATGAATTCACGGGGCGGATGATGACCGGCCGCAGGTACAGCGACGGTTTGCACCAGGCGCTTGAGGCCAAGGAAGGGGTCACCATCGAAAACGAAAACCAGACCCTTGCGAGCATCACCTTCCAGAATTATTTCCGCATGTACGACAAACTGGGAGGCATGACCGGTACGGCCGATACCGAGGCGGAGGAATTCCAGTCGATTTATAAATTGAGTGTCGTTGTGATTCCGACCAACCGGCCCATGGTGCGCGAAGATCATCCCGATGTGATATATCGGACCGAGGCGGAGAAGTTCGACGCCGTGGTCGAGGAAATCCGTGAACTCAATACGCTGGGACGGCCGGTGCTTGTGGGGACCATCTCCATCGATAAGTCTGAAAAGCTCAGCCGTCATCTGAAAAAATGCGGTATCGCGCACAATGTCCTGAATGCCAAGCACCACGCCAGGGAGGCGGAGATCATCGCCAATGCCGGGCAGGAGAGGGCGGTGACCATCGCCACAAATATGGCCGGAAGGGGAACCGACATCGTTCTGGGCGAAAACGTTGCCGAACTCGGCGGGCTGCACATTCTGGGTACGGAGCGGCACGAGAGCCGGCGCATCGACAACCAGCTGCGAGGCCGTTCCGGCCGCCAGGGAGACAAGGGATCGTCGCGTTTCTACCTGTCTCTGGAGGACGACCTGCTCAGAATTTTCGGGTCCGACAAAATCTCCGGCCTGATGGCCCGCCTGGGAATGGAAAACGGCCAGCCCATCGAGCACTCCATGGTCAGCAAGGCGGTGGCTAACGCGCAGCGGAAGGTGGAAGCGCATAACTTCGATATCCGCAAGCACCTGCTGGAATACGATGATGTGATGAATAAGCAGAGAGAGGTGTTTTATGCTCTCAGGCGGGATATCATCACCGGAGACAACCAGAAGGATATCCTGATGGACATGGCCGACGAGGTGATCGGCGGGATCGTGGATCAGATTGCGCCGGAAAAACTGTATCCCGAAGAGTGGGACATCGAGAATCTCGATATCATTTTGTCGGACCAGCTTTCAATCAATATCCGCAAGGTAGATGATGGAGAACTCGATATCCATGGACGCAAAAAACTCCCGCTGACGGACTGCAACGCCGACAAACTGCACGAGGCGATTCTGGATGTGGCCGTCGCCGAATACGAGGAGAAGATCGAAGGGGTCGACCCGAACTGGATGCGTTATCAGGAACGGGGTGTCATGCTTCAGGTCGTCGATGCGCTGTGGAAGGACCATTTGCTTGGCATGGATCACATGAAGGAAGGCATCGGCCTCAGGGGCTACGCCCAAAAGAACCCTCTCACCGAGTATAAAAAAGAGGGGTTCGATATGTTTCAGGCCATGATGGATCGCATCAAGCAGGAGGTCACCCAGTTCCTGTTCAAGGTGAGAATAGAGAAAACCCCTCAGGAACCCGTGGAAGAGAAACCCGTCAGCCGGCCGCAGAAGGTGGTGGAGCATCGCGGCGAGGGCGATGAAGCCCCCGACAGTACGGTGAAGCGGCAGGACGATAAGGTCGGGAGAAACGATCCCTGCCCCTGCGGGAGCGGCAAGAAGTACAAGAAATGCCACGGCTCCTGAGCCGGGCCGTGAAGGTCAGGAGTGTTCCAGATTCTCCTGGCATTCGATACACAGGCTGGTGAGCGGTAAAATCTGTAGCCGCTTCATGCTGATGCGCTTGGCGCACGAGTCGCACACCCCGTAGCTGCCTTCCTTTATTTTATACAACGCTTCTTCGATGAGTTTGAGCTCGTTTCTGTCGCGGCTGGATAGCTGGAAAATCATTTCCCGGCCTTCCAGGCTCGATGCGAGGTCGATCTCGTTGGAAAAGTTGAGTTCGCCGATCGATCTTTCCTGCGCCCGAAACGATTCTATCATCGACATGAGCTCGTCCCGGTTCTGGAGCAGGCGGTCGCGAATCTTCAGCAATGCCGGGTCCGGGGCTACGGGCGTTTTCACAGCTTTTGCTTCGGGGGCGCTGGGCTCGGGTGGGGTTTCCACGGCGATATTCTTTTTGGCCGCTGCCCGGCTGGGTTTGGCGGCCTTTGGGGTCGCCTTTTTTGCGGCCGATTTTTTCTTCACCGGCGATGCGGCTGTCTTGACCGGTGTTTTTGGGGTTACGGCTTTTTTCTTCGCAGCGGCCGCTTTTGTTTTCGCCGGCGTGCTCTTCTTCTGCGCGGGTGCGGCTTTTTTGAGGTCCTTGGCAACCGTCTTCACCGCTTTTGTGGCCGTTTTTTTCACTGGTTTTTTAGAATTTTCTTTGGGGTGAGCGGTTTTCTTCTTGGGGGTCGCCTTTTCTGCGGTGGTTTTCTTCTTCACCGCAGGCCGGGCTGCCTTGGCCGTCGTCTTTTTGTTCGCGGTCTTTTGGGCCGCGGTTTTCTTCTTCGTGGTTGATTTCTTTGTGGCCACCCCAAGATCTCCTGTTTAAGATTTTAAGGACTCGGGTGAAACAACGACTGTTCGAAGAAAAGCACCAAACAATCATCAAACCAGAATTTGCGGATATCCCTCCGTACCGTTCCCGGGGAATTCGTTCAGAGAAAAAGACAATATAAAACCCATACGGCAAACCCGTATGAATTTATTCCGTAAAAAACCATCTTTCAAAAAAAAATCAAAAAAACGGTGAATTCTAACACCCGATGCAGGAAAGCACAAGAAATTATTTGCCCGGGTTCGATAATCCGATATTGGAATGCGGAGCCGGCCGATGGGGCAGATTATACCTCATAATCCACCACCACGGACTTGGCGCACAGTTCCCGCATAAGGGCTACTACGGGAAGGTGGTGCTCGTGGGCGGCGTAGGCCTTGAGGCCATCCCGGTCGTCAAAATGTGTGGTGAGGACGATATCGAAGCTGCGCTCGGACCCGAGAAAATCTTCCCCGACTTCCAGGTGGCGTAGAGTTTCGATTTTTCCTGCAAGCCCGCGAAGGGCCGTAATGGCTTTTTCCCGGTGGAGGGGGGTGTTCTCAGCCAGTTTGAACATGACGATATGCTTGACCATCGTTTTCTCCTGTCGTTTGCCGGAAGTGCGGGGTTGCTGAATTTGACTGGCGAGGATAGCATGTCCTCGCGATGTTTTCCATCTCATAGCCGGGGGGCCTGGCGGTTGATTTTTGCTGGATGAGGTCAGTAAAATAATGTTTTCATTTGCGGCAGGGGTCTCCTGCGGAGTCTGAATTATGTCCTGGTGGTTGGGTGCGGGTATGGGGTTTTTGCGCGGCGGGCCGGTGGGGGCCCTGATCGGCGGTGCGGTCCAGCACTGGTTCACTCGCAAGTTTCTCAAAGATGCTCCGCCGGGTTTGCCCGGGGTCAGGGATACCGGCCGGTTTGTGACCTGCCTTGTGGCTGCGCTCACTCAAACGGTTGCGGCAGGGGGGCGGCTTTCTCCGGCTCAGGGGGAGGTCATCCGCAGATTCCTGCGGCGAAATTTTAATTTTGGCATCGAGGAACTGGAGTTCGCCGCTCAGGTGATCGCCCGGACGGAGCAGGTGAGGCCCGATCTGGCACCCCTGGTGGCGGAGTACAAAAAATCCTGCGATGGGAAATATTCCCTCCTGCTCCTTGCGCTGGCCTACCAGATGGCCCTGCAGGAAAGGGCGGGCGGAAGCTCTGCGCTGGAGTCGATTCGGGGCCTGGCGCGTGCGCTTGGGGTTTCTTATGAGGCGCATGATCGCCTGCGGGAAAAATACGGGTTGGCTCCCCTGAAGACGCCGTACACGGTGCTTGGGGTGGCTGCGAACGCGGATGATGAAACCATTCG
>QJZQ01000095.1 GCA_003246675.1 Nitrospirota bacterium
TCGGATCTTACTGTTCACCTATATCCCTAAATATTGGTGACCTTGTGGTCTTTGGTTTTGATGGGCTTTTATTGCTGGTTTCAGTGCCCTATCTCTATATAAGAGCCATCGACTGATTCGGTTTACCTTGGCCTCAATGGGGATTTCCTGCGAATTAAGATGGGCTGACGGATTAAAACTCATTCCTATCTGTTGGCCACAATTTCGGTTCCTGCCAGGTGTACCGCCGTTCCGAGGCGGTCGATTTGGGTCACGGGGGGCGGTGCCTGCGGATTGGGCTTCCGGTGCCTTCCGGCTCTGCGGTCGACAGCCCCCCCCCTCATTAAAACCTCGCCAGCCCCCTCCATGGACATTTTTGCGGGGGGCGAGCAGGGTTTCGGTTATGCCTCCGGGATTATTCTGCTATACTTAATGGAAACGGATCGAAAGTTGTGCGGGTTCCCTCCCCATTGACACCTCGCTCTAACATCCATAATTTTAATTAGTTATAGCTTCGACTATACGTCTTTTCCCTATCCTTCTAATCCACCATGATCATCGCCAGCAATCTTGAAAAGTCCTTTGGTGCCCAGAGTCTGTTTGAGGGGGTGTCCTTTCTTATCAACAAGGGTGAACGCGTTGGGCTGGTCGGTAAAAACGGCGCCGGGAAATCCACTCTGTTCAAGATGATCCTGGGAAAGGAAGAACCGGACTCGGGAACTCTCTCCGCCCCCAAGGGCTACCGTATCGGCGCCCTGGAGCAAATCATCCGTTTCACTCAACCCACCGTGCTGAAGGAATGCGTTCAGGCCCTGAGCCCGGATAAGCAGTGGGATCAATACAAGGCCGAAATCATCCTTTCTGGCCTGGGTTTTACGGATCAGGATTTTCAGAAGGATCCAGGCACCTTCAGCGGCGGCTACCAGGTGCGGATCAATCTGTGCAAGGCGTTGCTGGCCAACCCGAATATGCTGCTGCTGGATGAGCCCACCAACTACCTGGACATTCTTTCGCTGCGCTGGCTCAGGGAATATCTCAATAAATGGCCTGGGGAAATGGTGCTCATCACTCATGATCGCGATTTCATGGATCGGGTCACCACGCACACGCTGGGCCTGCACCGGAAACAAGCCAAAAAGGTTGCGGGCGGCACCATTAAATATTACGAGCAGATTGTCCAGGAGGAAGAAGCTTACGAGTTGACGCGGAAGAACCTCGAAAGCAAGCGAAAGGAAATGCAGGCGCTGATTGACCGGTTCAAGGCCAAGGCGTCCAAGGCCACCATGGCTCAGTCCCGCGTTAAAATGATGGAAAAAATGGGCACCATGGAGAAGTTGAGCACGGAGAAGAACCTGGGGTTCAAGTTTAACCATCGGCCCTGCCCGGGAAAGATCATCATGGAGGTAAAGAATCTTGCCTTTTCCTACGACAATAAGCCGGAGAATAATATTTTCTCGGAGGTTTCATTTTCCATTGGCAGGCATGACCGCATAGGAATTATCGGCGCCAACGGAAAGGGCAAGTCGACATTGCTCAATTGCCTGGCGGGGGACCTGTCGCCGAACTCCGGCTCCATCACCACGCACCCTGCCCTTTGCGTTGGGCATTTTGGCCAGACCAACATCGACCGCCTTGAACCGGGGAACCAGGTGCTCGGGGAAATACTCAACTCCAACCCCAGCCTTTCCCTGCAAGCCGCCCACACCATCTGCGGCGCGATGATGTTTAGCGGCGACCTGGCCAAAAAAAAGGTGAGTGTGCTGTCGGGAGGTGAAAGGAGCCGCCTGCTGCTGGGGAAAATCATATCTCACCCCACCAACCTCCTGCTTTTGGATGAGCCTTCGCATCATCTGGACGTGGAATCGATCGAAGCCATGATCGAGGAGTTGAACGACTATGCCGGTGCGGTGGTGATCGTGACCCATTCCGAACTCCTGCTCAGAACGCTGGCGCAAAACCTGATTATTTTCCATCAGGGGCGGGCGCAATTTTTCCGGGGAGGGTACGATGACTTTTTGGAAAAAGTCGGCTGGGAGGGGGAAGCGGCTCCCGAAAAAAAGGTAAAAACCAAAATGAACAAGAAGGAAGCCCGGCGGTTGCGTGCTCTGGAGCGGCAGAAAGAGCAAGTCAGCCAGTAGTTGGGGCTGCCGGGCAAATGGTTTTCAGCGCCTCGCCTTAAAAGGATGCGCCGATGAAAGCACCCTCTCTGACTCTCCCCTTGCAGCTAAAATAAATCGGATCCGGAAAAAATCATCCCGAGGGGGAGGCCTCCTCTTCCCTGCCTGCCGCCACGCGGCGCTCTCTTCAAAATCAGATGCAGCGGGTTAAGCGGTTTCAGTCGCTGAAGTCCGGCAGGTTGTCGAGTTTTCGCAGCAGGCTGCCATCGTTACGCTTTTGAAAGCCATGATAAAATTCCGACCAGGACCCCGGCCGGGGGTGGTCGGCGATGATGGCTTTGACATCGGCATCGGTATAGCCTGCCGCTCGCAGAACCTTTTCGTGATCGAACCCGATGTGCGCCCTGAAGGGCTTGCCCGAGCTCACGAGAGTTTTGCAGCTTTCCGGCGAGAAGTGATGCCCGCTTAAAAACCATCCGGATTTTGCTTCCTTGACCTGCCGGCAGAAAAAAGGATTCAGCGTCCTTTGCGCCAGATACTGGTAACACGCGGAGCGCGTGTAATACACCCGTGTGCCGGAGCTGTTTAGCAGATAGCTTTCCCGTGAACGCGGCGAAATTTTAGCGCAAATATCGTGGCGCTCGGTATCCAGCGCCAGCCCGACATAGGCTCTCTCCAACGGGGCAGGAGGATGGCTGCCCTGCCCCGCCCAGCCGGCTTTTGGGAAAACCGTACATAAAAGCGCCAGGGCTGAAAGGTGGCAAATTATCCGCATCGGGGTGAGGGAGTTCATGCTTCAGCGCCGGGAGGCGTGTGGGTAACATTCATACACATCGATGACAGGGCAATAAACCCGGCAAATCGGTTTCTCGGAAACCCCTGCAATTCGCCGGGACCGCCTGCATTCGCGATGATTTCTTTTGGCTAGCCGGGTTGCGGGCCATCAATCCCACCAAAAATACCATTTTTCGCCCTGCAGCAGGGTGGCGGCCAGGCCATTGAGGGTTTCCGTCCCCTGGTGGACGATGTCGGTGCAGTAGATGAACTGCTCACGCGCCAGCGCCTGGGCGGCTTGCCGGTCCACCGGCGGCCGGGCAACGTGGTATTCTAGGGTGTCATACCTGGCGCAAACCAGCACCGCGCCATACTTTTCCTGCCAGTACCGGGCGATTGCGGCGTGGACCTCTGGGGGCGGGCACTCGTTCCAATCGCCAATGCGCAGATACAGGGGAACCTGCCAGGCTTCGCGAGTGGGAATTTTTGCGATGTAAACCGTTTCCTTGAATTTCTCACCGTCGTCGTCGGCGATCACCTTGAACCCGCAGTCCTCCATTTCCTCATCCGGCCATTCTCCCTCCTCGACCTCGAATTCCGCGGGCTCGGAATCCGGCCGCTCCGCCAGCCATTGCCGGACATCGAGGGCGACCGCCCTTTCGGCCAATGCCTCAGGGGTTTCCGTGATGGTATCGCCAACGTCCCAGAGCTGGCGCATGTCTTCCATATCGCCCAGGATAACCGGCGTGAACCCCTCGCTCTGCCCTGCCGCCTGAAGCTCCTTCCATCGCCGAAGGGCGCCTTCCCCAGGCACCGCCACTAACGAGTAGGGCAGCCCCTTGACCTCTATGCCTTCATCCTGTCGCGGCGCCTTGCCATTTGAATCGCCTCCGAACAACTTTCCAAAGAAGCCCATTTTGCCTCCCGGTTAAAGGTTGGCGGGGCATCTCCCGCGCCGCCTGCAAACAGAATAACCTGAAACCAGGAATAATATAAGCCTGTTTAGCCGAATCGCCTCCTGTGGACTAACTCCTTGCTCCTTTTACCTCAAAAGGCCGGAATTTCAAGGAAACGCGGCAGGTTCAGGCGGAAAAGAAAAAACAGAATTGTGCAAAGGAATTGGTTGCGGGGATGATCGGCAGCCAGGGCCATCTAAATTCAAGCCCGTGCGGGATCTGCGAGTTAATCGGTTTTTGTGGAGAAGGTTATTCGTTGACGGGGGCTTTTTCTTCCTCTTCCTCGATTTCTTCGACCCGGATGCTTTTGGCTCCGGCAGGCGGGATCTTCATGCGTTTGATCAGGTGATCGCTGAAGTGCTGCATCCAGAAATCCAACCCTTCGAGGTATTCGTCCTGGCTTTTAAGAAGGCCTGTTTGCTGGTCGAGTTCCTGATGGCAGCGCAGGACGGCCGTCCTGCAACGCACCAGGTTGATGACGATGGCCAGCAGCAGAAGGATCGCCAGAGCCGCGAGCGCGCCGGCGAACATCATTGTGGGAGAATTCGTTAACCATGTCATATCCATAGGGGCCTCGGTTGTGTGCTCGGTGCCATGCTTTGCGCGGGCCGGGATTATTTCCGCCCGCGGGTCCGGCGTTTCAGGAGCCCACCCACTGCGTCGTCATGATAAAGGTGATTATCCCCGCCATGGCCACGCTGTACCCCCCGAGGGACAGCACCGTGCCCCGCGTTTCCCGGGTGCGCGCATTGGCGATCTTGACCCGGCGGTCCTGATAACGGGACTGGCGGTATTTTAGTTTCCTCACATTATCCCGGTCCTGCTTTTCCACCTTGCTGCAATAACTCAGAATCCATATTCCAAGAAGGAAAAGCGCCGTGCCGATGATTTGACCTGTCAGGGGAAATGTCATGCATCCTCCTCCCGTTTTGCGATTAGGGCTGGGAGCGTCGCCAAGGATGCCTCCCAACAAATATAGGTTAGGCGAACCTTGTCACGTTATTGGCAAGCGATTGTCACAGGTTGGTCACGTGTTGGACCGGCCCCGCCCGGGAGGCCGGGGCAGGAACCCCGCGTCAAAAATCCGCAATCCCTGCAATTTAAAAGGGTTACCAGCCTCAGCTCGGAGGTTTTTTTTTGCGGGGTCTCCCGCCGGGGAACCGGCGCCACGGTGAACCCGATTGATAACTCAGGGTTTTTGCGCAGTTTCGGGAATCCGGCCCATTTATTCCCCAAACCCTGCTTTGATCGCCTTGTAACGCTTCTCGTTTAATGCTAATCTGAAGGGGCCTATCAATAAGGGGTCTTCTTCTGTTCTCCCCACATTCGTCATAGCGGTAACCCCGTTTCGGTCGCATCCCATTACTGAACTCTTAAGAAACTCTAAAAAGTCGTGAAACCCAAACCCTTGCCGGCTAACGCCTCGAGCCCCACCGAGGTCGCTCCTCATATAAAACGCGAAAAAATTATTTCCCTGCTCAAAAAGAAATTCGATTTTGAGAATGCGCATCTGCGCGTGCCCGGGAAAAAAGGCAACGGTATTCTTTCCAAATGCCAGAGCTACGACGCCCCCAACCAGGCCAAGGATCTCGGGATCTATCCCTTCTTCCGCGAAATTCAGGGGACCGAAGGGTCGAAGGTCCGCATCGACGATAAAGACGTCATCTCGGTTTCGACGAACAATTACCTGGGGCTGACGAAGGACTCGCGCGTCATCGCGGCCGCCCGGGCGGCACTGGAAAAATTCGGCGCGGGGTGCACCGGCAGCCGGTTCCTGAACGGAACGCTGAGCCTGCATAAAACTCTGGAGCGGGACCTGTCGGCCTTTCTCAACCGGGAGGACACCATCGTCATGTCCACCGGGTTTCAGGCCAACCAGGGAACCATCTCCTGTCTCCTGGGGCGCAAGGATGTCGCGTTTTCCGACCGCGAAAACCACGCCAGCATCTACGAGGGCTGCGCCATCGCCCCGGGGAAGACGGTCCGCTACCGCCACAACGACATGGACCACCTGGAATACTGCCTGAAGAAGCATTCCGGTGTGGACGGAAAGATCATCATCACCGACACCGTTTTCAGCATGAGCGGGGATATCGCGAATTTGCCCGGCATCGTCAAACTGGCCAAGGATTACCGCGCAACGGTGCTGGTGGACGAAGCCCACGGCCTGGGCGTGCTGGGGGACCGTGGCAAAGGGCTGACCACGTACTACGACCTGGAAAAAGAAATCGACATCTATGTCGGCACGTTCTCCAAGAGCCTGGGCTCCATCGGCGGTTTCGTGTCGGGAGATGCCCGGGTCATGGAATACATTCGCCATAAGGCCTCTGCCTTCATCTTCACCGCGGCCCTGCCGCCGGCTTCGGTGGCGGGCGTAACGGCGGCTCTCGACATCATGAACCGTGAGACGGAGCGGCTCGACCGCCTGCGCGATAACACCGCCTATATAAAGAAGGGTTTTTTCGACATCGGCTACCAGGTGAACAACAACCAGGTGCCCATCGTCCCCATCAAGATCGGCGATGAAGCGCTGACCCTGTTTCTCAATCAACTGCTCTTCAACGACGGAATTTTCGCCAGCGTCGCGGTTTCGCCCGTGGTTCCGCCGCTCAACGCCATGATCCGCACCAGCTACACTGCCAGCCATACCCGGGAGGACCTCGATCGTATTCTCGCCTCCTTCCAGAAATTCGGAACGGAGCTGGGAATCATCCCGCAGTAATGCCGTTTACGGTCAGGCCGGTTATCACCGGACGAGACCGGGAGGCGTTCCTTCGCTTGCCCTGGCGGATTTACGAGGACGACCCCCGCTGGACGCCGCCGCTTCTGGCGGATCAGCGCAAGTTTTTCGACCCCGCGAGAAATCCTTTCTTCGACCACGCCGAGGTTGCGCTCTACCTCGCCTTCGATTCCTCCGGCCAGCCAGCCGGCCGCATCGCCCTCACCGTGGACCGCGCGCATAACGAGTTCCACTCGGAGCGGACGGGCTTTTTCGGTTTCTTTGAGTCCATCGACGACCCGCGGGCGGGCCACTGCCTGCTGGACCACGCACGGCAATGGTTCAAAGGCAAGGGCCTCGCAAAAATGGCCGGGCCGATGAACCTTTCCACCAACCACGAGTGCGGCCTGCTTGTCGAGGGGTTCGAAAGCTTATCGATGCTGGGCATTCCCTACAACCCGCCGCGTTACCAGGAAATTCTCGAAGGCTGGGGCCTTGCGAAAAGCAAGGATCTGCTGTCCCTGTTCCTTGATCCGAAAGTCGTTCCCGAATACCTCACCCGGGCCATGGTCCGCATTGACAAAAGAAAGCGTTTCACCTTGCGCTCATTTCGAATGGATCGCTTCACGGACGAGCTGGACATTCTCTGGGACATCTACAATTCCGCCTGGGAGCGTAACTGGGGCTTCGTCCCCATGACGCGAAAGGAGTTTCTCTTCGCGGCAGAGGAGATGAAGGCCATCGTGCAGCCCGAGTTTTGTTTCATCGCCGAGGTGGAGGGACAACCGGTGGGTTTTTCGCTCACTCTGCCCAACATCAACCCGCTGCTCAAGAAAATGAACGGCCGCCTGTTTCCACTCGGCTGGCTGCACTTCCTGCGCGGAAAAAAAAACATCGACAGTTTTCGCGTGATCACCCTGGGCATCAAGAAGCCCTTCCGCCGCATGGGCATCGACGTGGCGTTTTATCACGCAACTTACAAAAGGCTGGTGGAAATCACGGCTTCCCTGGTTGAAATGTCCTGGATTCTGGAAGACAATATCCCCATGCTGGAGCCGATCCGCCGCATCGGCGGCACGGTGTACAAGCGCCATAGAATATATGAACGAAATCTCAACGATTGACGGGGCCACCGTCCTGGTGACGGGAGCCACCGGCTTCATCGGCCATCACCTCGTAGAGGATCTGGTCGGCCGGGGCGCCCTTGTGCACTGCCTGGTGAGGGAGTCGAGCGATGTGAGCGGCCTCGAAAAGGCGGGCGTCCGTCTGCATTTCGGCGACCTCGCCAAAAGCGCTCCGCCCAGGGAAGCTCTTGAAGGGGCCGACTACCTTTTCCACTGCGCCGGGCTGACCAAGGCGAAAACCCGCAGAGAATATTTCCTCGCCAACGCTCTGGCCTGCCGCCACCTCTACCAGGCCTGCGAGACCCACGCCCCGAATATAAGGAGCGTCATCCATTTGAGCAGCCTCGCCTCCGCCGGGCCAACGCCCAATGGCGCGCCGCTCACCGAGGCTTCTCTTTGCCGGCCGATCACTTATTACGGCCGGTCCAAGCTGGAAGGCGAGGACATCGCCCGCGCTTTCTCTTCGTCGCTTCCCATCTGCATCCTGCGGCCACCGGTGGTTTACGGCCCGAGGGAAAAAAATTTCTTCACCTTCCTCAAGGCCATTAAAAACGGCATCCGCCTGCGCATCGGCACGGCGCCCAGGACACTCTCCCTCATTCACGTCGCGGACATGGTGAGCGCGATGCTGGCGGCAGCGGAAAGGCCCCCCGAGGCGGGCGCTGTTTTTTTCGTCACCGATGGCCAGGTCTACTCCTGGGACGAGGTTTCCGATGCGGCGATGCACCACCTGCGTGTCCGCTGCCGTTCGATCACCCTGCCCGAGGGCGGGCTGGCGCTGGCCGCGCTGGTCATGGAAACCCTGGGCCGCCTGCGGAAAGAAGCGCCGCTTTTCGACCGCCAGCGCGTCAAGGATATCCGCCAGAGTTCCTGGACGGCCTCGCCGGATAAATTTTTTACTCACTACCGGTTCGAACCGAAGTTCGACATGCGCACAGGCCTCGCGGATACCCTGGGCTGGTACCGGGAAAACCGCTGGCTATAAACCGTGACCGATCAGACAAAACCCAAGCATATCCTGCCGGACCTGGTGGAACCCATCAACCGGTACCTGCACGTGCCCCTGGCCGCCTTCCTGGTGGCGGGGCTCAAAAAAACGCCGGTGACCCCCAACCAGGTGACTTACGTCTCGATTCTTTTCGGGCTGGCCGCGGCCGGGGCATTCAGCCGGGGCAGTGCCGGGGCCATGATCGCCGGCGGCCTGCTGCTTGAGGTCACCCTGATTCTCGACTGCGCCGACGGCCAACTGGCCCGCGCCAAAAACTGCTCCACCGAATGGGGCCGCCTGCTCGACGGCATCGCCGGATACATCGCCTACCTGGCGGTGGTGGCGGGGCTCCTGCTCGGGCTGCAGAGCCATTACGGCAGCCTCGCGGTCATCAGCCTGTTCACGATTCTAAGAGCCATCTCCTACGATTACTGCAAACAATTCATGACCTCGCTTGTCGAACGCGGCGTGGACTGGAGCCGGGAAGATATTGAAGGCACCTTTCTGAAAACCCGGCAGAAAACCTCCACGCTCGCGGTGGTCTATTTCTACTATCTGCAAGTGCAGCGGCTGATGTTCCGCGGGCAATTTTCTTCGCTTGCAGAATACGCGCAACAACCGCGCGGCGAGGCGGCTCCGGCACCGTTGCCGACTCAGGCCCGCGAAGCCTGGCGGAAAAAGTTCAGCACGCTCGCCATTTTCTGGAAATGGCACGGGGCCGACCTCGTGCTTTTTCTATTCGTCCTGTTCGCCGTCACCGGAACCTTAAGGGCCTTTCTCGAGCCGATGGCCTGGCTCCTGGGGGTTCAGTTCGCATTGACCCTGATGATTCATCACTTTCTGATCCGCCATGAAACCGCTGCTTAGCTGGTGTTTTAAAAACATCACGCAAAAATTTCCCGGCACGCTGATCCTCCTCGCCCTGGCGCTCGCCGGGGTGTCCATCGGGGTGTTGTCGCAGCTCTCCTATAATCCGCGCATGGACAACCTGCTGCCGGAAAACCTCGAACTGGTGCGGGAGTTCAACGAAGTGGTGGATAAAACCGGGGGCTCGGGGCCGCTGGTGATCGTCCTGGAAAACCTCGAGCCGAGCCGGGCGGAAGAGGTGATCACTGAACTCGGCGAACGGCTTAGCGGCCTGCCCGGGGTCCATTTCGTCGACTTCAGGCTTCCCAAGGCTTTCCTCAACAATCGCCAGCTTTTCCTGGCGACAAGGCAGGACCTGCTCGAACTGGAAACCCTGGTGAACGAATCCATCGATTATGTTCGCAGCCAGCTCGGCGGTTTTTCGCTGGATGAAGATGAGCTGTTCGACCCGAAAAAACTGCGCGACCTGGCGGAAAAATACGACGTTTTCGAAGATGTCAGCCCTTATTACAAAGGCAAAAAGGAGCGCAACTATTATATTTTCCTGCAACCGAAAAGCACCGTCACCGATACCGACCTCACCACCCGGCTGGTCGAGGCGGTGGAGAATGAAATCGCCGTCTCGGGGCTTCTTCAGCGGATTCCCGGCCTCAAGGTCCACCTGACCGGCTCCCTCATCGTCCGCCTGGAGGAAAACGCGACGATCATGAGAGACCTCAAGCGCTCGGCGGCGCTGGCGGCGTTCCTCGCGTCGTTCATCATCATCGTCTACACGCGGTCGCGCTTTTCCATCCCTCTCATCATCTTTCCATTGCTGTTGTCGCTCACTTACACTTTCGCGCTGACGAAGCTTTTGATCGGCCACGTGAATATTATCTCCGGCTTCCTGGTGGCGATTCTCATGGGGCTCGGCATCGATTACGGCATCCACCTTTACATCCGCTTTAAACAGGAACTGCTGAAGGGGAAGGCACATCCCGATGCGGTGGAAATCGTGATGACGCAGGTGGGGCGCTCCAGCATCATCGCCATGTTCACCACCATCAGCGTGTTTTCCATTCTCGCGTTTTCAGAGTTCCGGGGGTTCTCCGAGTTCGGGTTGATCGCGATGATCGGCATCGTCTGCGCCTTCCTGACTTACTTTTTCATATTCCCCGCCCAGGTGCTTTTTTACGACAGGATCCATTGGCTGCGCAAACCCCAGCCGCGCATCTTCCATCTGCGGATTTCAAACCTCTACAGCAACACGCCTTATTTTCTCTCGGCGCTGTTCCTTCTCGCCATGGCCGGGTGCGTCCTGCTTTTGCCGAGAATGGAATTCGAGTACGACTTTCAGAAGCTGCGCGGCCATTCCCCCGCCGCCGACTACGAGACGCAGACCACCGAGGATTTCGGGTTCGCCTTTTCCCCCACGGTCATCCTCACCCCCGACAGGGAAAACCTCTTTCACATCCATCAGGCCCTGGAACGGGTCAAGCGCCGCTTCGGAAAGGATTCGACCCTGGGCATGCACCATTCGCTGGGACTGTTCGGGCAAAAGGAGTATCTGTCCAAGAAGGACGTCCTCGACCGCTTGAAAAATACCATCGAGGAAGAAGGCGACATCATCCAGCTTTCCCTCGGCCTGCCGCGTTTTCAAAGACTCCGGCAATTGATCGAAAGGGAGCCGTTCGACGAGACCGCCATTCCCGAAAGCCTGGTGAAGCGGTTCACCGCGGGCGGGGAGTATCTGCTTCTGGTCTATTCTCCCGCCGACAAGAATTTTTTTGACGTGCGCAATATTTACCGGCTGGAAGAGGAAATCAGCGCGACCAAAAAGATCCTCGCCGCTAAAAATATCAACGCCTCATTTCTAAACGAGAATCTTCTCGCCGCGGAAATCCTCGACTGGGTCAAAACCCGAGGCCCCGTCACCCTGGGCCTCGCCATGGCCATGGTATTTCTTATCCTGGTGGTGGACCTCTGGAGCATCCGCCTGGCGATCAAAACATTTCTTCCCCTCTTCACCGGCCTCGCCATGACCGGTGCGGCGATGACGGTGTTTCAGGTGAAGCTCAATTTCATCAACTTTGTCATGCTTCCCTCCATCGTGGGCATCATGATCGATCATTGCATTTATCTCGCCCACCACATCCTGGATTACCCGGAGGGAAAAACCATCCAATCGGTGCAGGAGACCGGCAGCGCCATCCTTCTCTCGGCGCTCACCACGCTTGGCGGTTATGCAAGCCTGAACATCGCCTCGCACGAGGGCATCCGCTCCATCGCTTCGCTGATGGAACTCGGCATCATCACCTGCACCGCCTGCGCGATATTCATGCTCCCCGCCCTGTTCGATCTCCGGCTCCATCGGCCGGGGCTGATCCGGAGGAACCGCGAGTGAGCGCGGCCGCCCGAAGACGCCGGCGTGCCTCCGCCCAGGACGAGCAAAACGCTGACGGCCCTTCTGCCAGCGGCCGCCCCTGGTCCCCCCTGCCCCTCCTCCCGGCGATGGCCCTGCTTGCGGGGTTCGCTGTTATTCTCTGGCTGCTCGCCACGGACGACGCCGTTGCGAGCTCGGGCCATTCACGCATTCTGTCTTTCCTTCACGGCATCAACCTGGTGTTCCATGAAGCGGGCCACATTCTCTTCAGCCCTTTCGGGCGCACGCTGACCATCCTGGGGGGCAGTCTCATGCAACTCATCATCCCCGCGGTGGTGGCCTTCAGCTTTTGGAAACGGCGGGATACGGCGGGCTTCGCGGTGGGCGGGTTCTGGTTCTTCGAAAATTTCGTCGACGTCGGCGTCTATATCGCCGATGCCCGGGCGCTGGTTCTGCCGCTTCTCCACAACGGAGGCCCCGAATCGCACGACTGGCACAACCTCCTCATGGGATGGGGGCTGCTGCGGGCGGACACCGCCATCGCCGGAACGGTAACGGCCCTCGGCTGGCTGGGGATGCTTGCCAGCGTGGGTTTTGTTTTCTGGCGTTTTCTTCGGGAAAGGGGGAGCCGTTGACCATGCCCTACGGGTTAAATGTTGTTTTGATCGAACCCAAGATTCCGATGAACACGGGTTCCATCGGCCGGCTGTGCCTGGCCACCGGCTGCACCCTTCATCTGGTTGAACCTCTGGGTTTTGAAATCAGCGACCGCCAGCTCAAGCGGGCGGGGCTGGACTACTGGCAGTTCGTCAGCGTGGTGCGGCACGAAAACCGGGACCGGTTTTTCGAAAGTCTGCCACCGGGCGCACGCGCGGTGTTTTTCTCCACCAAGGCGGAGCAGGTCTTTTTCGAGCACCGATTCGAAAAGGGCGACTATCTCATTTTCGGCAGCGAAACCGAGGGGCTGGATGAAGACCTCCGCACCTCCCGCGCTGCGGAGTTTTACCGCATTCCCCAGTACGACGAACGGGTGCGTTCCATCAACCTGGCCTGCGCGGTGAGCGTCGTGGTGTACGAGGCCATCCGGCAGCTCGGGCCTTGAGCCTCAGGTCGGCTCGCTGCCTTCGGTGGGCTTGAAGCCGTATTTTTCGTAATACACTCTCAGCCTTTTGCGCGCCCGCTCCTTGTTCTCTGCGTCTCCTCTCTCGGAGAACAGGGTCCCGGCTTTGTTCATGTGAACGATGGCGCTATCCCCCTCGCCCGCCTTCTCATAAAGAATCCCCAGGTTGAAGTGAGCCTCCGCCGAACGCGGGGCAAGCCGCAGCGTTTCCTGGAACTGCTCGATGGCCTCGGGAACTTTTCCCTTTTGCTCGTACACCGCGCCCAGGCGGAAGTGCGCTTCCGGATCGTCCGGACTCTCTTTTACCTCCAGGAGGTATTTTTGCAATTGGTCCTTGCCGAACATGTTCCATAAACTCATGCTTCGCTTCTGCCCCCCATCACTCTTTTTTTATAAGCCCGAGTCGGTGAGTTCGTCCTCTCCGAAAACTTCTTCCAAAAATCCGTGCGCGTCGGATTGATCTATTTCCCGGCCGCGCCGGTCGATGTATTGATTGAAGCGCTTGAGAAGTTCCGGCGCGATGTTGACGGGAGACACCCGCCCGAGCACCGCCTCGGTTCCCAGCAGATCGAGCAGTTTGCCGATGCCCATATGGAGGAAAGGCGTCAGCATGGTTTCCACTCCGGCAAAATCCACTTCGGTGGTCTCGCCATTTTTTAAGGCGGGGTACAGGCATTGATACAACCGCTCGCCTTCGTCGAGGGAAAGGCACTGGCTGCCAATCAATTCGAGCAATTTAACTTTCACGGTATTCTCCTTATGTTTCCTGTTACGGGCGGGGAACTTCCCGGACCATTTTCCCACAAATTGCGGCGGTGGACCGATGGAATTAACTCTTGCGGATTTCCGGGGAGCGATTAAAATAATGCCTTCCCTGAACACCTGCGGGCGGCGCTTTTCACCCGCCCGCGCAAGGAGAACCTGTATGTCCGCCGTCGATCCTCATTCCGCTGTTTCACCGCCCAAGCCGCCGCTCAAGGAGAGGCTCTGGAATCTGTTCGGAATCCTGTTTTACCTCACCGTCGCGGTGGGTATCTTCTACCACTTTATCCTGCCCCTCTTCTGACCGAAAGCCTTTTCCCGGCCCGCGCCGCTCA
>QJZQ01000203.1 GCA_003246675.1 Nitrospirota bacterium
CTGCGTGCCGGTGGATAAGAAACCGGTGAAGGTGGAGGGGTGGATTTCGAAAAAATTCAAGAAGGAGCGAAAGCAGATTTTCAAGGAATTCGGTGCGCTGGGCAACACGAAGGTCCGCCTCAGGGTTTTCCCCATGGGGGATACCGCCAAGGTGGTGGCCATCGGCCGCTGCGTTCCGGCCTATATTGCGAGGCACATTCTCAAGCTGGCGCTCGACTACACCGCCGGGGTCGAAAGCCTGGTCAACCAGACGTTCGTCTCCGGGCATTGGACGGGCATCGGCACCACCATGTTCGACGAGCCGTCGCAGCAGAAGGTCGATGAAGCACAGGTCAAGGCATTGCTGAACCCCGACCTGAGCACCGAGGAATTTCACGCCCTCTATCAAAAGTTTTCGATTCAGGATGAGACGGTTCCCTTCTTCGGGCTGGATCGGCCCAACGCCAAACAGGTGCAATGACGGGGTCTTCGGTGGCTTCGGGCGCGGGGCTTGCGGTGTGCCTGGCGGTGAGCGCTTTTATCGCCACACCCGCCTTTGCCCAGGAGGGCTGCGAGCCCGTGCTCAGGCATCCGGTGAAGGTCGAAGCCTGGGTGTCCAAACGGTATGAGGGCAACCTGCCGGCGGTTCGCAAGGCGCTGGGCGCCATGGGGAACACGCGCGTGGCCCTGTGGGTGTACCCGGCCGAGAACCCCTCGCGTGTGGTGGCCATTGGCCGCTGCGTTCCCGCCTACATCGCCCGGCATGTGTTACGAAGCTCGCTGGAGTACGGTGTGGGCGCGGCGAGCCTGGTGCATCAGGGATTCATTTCGGATTACTGGGTCGGCCTCGGTACCTCGGTGTTCGCCGAGGACTCGCAGCAGAAAATCTCCGCAGAGGATCTCAAGCGCCTGCTGGACGAAAATCTCGACACGCTGGAATTTCAGGCCCTGTACCGGGAACTGTCCCGGCAGGATGAAAAGGTGCAGGCGTTCGGGCTGACGCTCGACAACCCCAAGCGCATGAGGGAATAAAACCGGGCCGCAACGGTTCTTCCAGGCTTTAAGACCAGAGAGCCGGGCGTGCGGCGTGTGAAAAAAATGTGGCTGCACCTTTGATCTTCGCCGGGGAAAGGCCGTTTTTTTTAGTCGCGGCGAACCAGGCGTGCGGCATGTGAAATGGTTTTGTCGTTTTTTGCGTACCAGTAAGGGCAGCCGTTCACGAAAAAAAGAATCTGCGCTTCATTGCCCCGGGTGCTCTGAGTCCAGGTGCAGTTTCCACCGCCGGGCGGGAAGATGGAATCGAGGTGAATATCTCCGCCCTTGTGATCCTTGTTCAGCTTGTCCTGGTCGTACAGGGATTGAGCCTCGGGAATCGTGCACATTCTCCAGTCGGCATGGCCGGCGAATTTTTTCTTATTCATATCCTTGGCGTATTGTTCCGCCTCGTCCCAGGTGACTTCACGGTCGAGGTCCAGCCGGGAATCGTTGGCCATCCAGGTCAGGCTGGTGAGGGAGTCGTACACCGTCCCGTTGTCTTTTTTCAGAAATCGCGATTTTTCCTTTTCCATTCCAATCCTTTCTTGGCTTGAAAATCCCGCCTTCCGGACGGTGGCCCCTCGGGCCGGGCCTCAGGCCCCGGGTGAACCCGTAATTAAAAGGTTAGCAGAGATTATCGGGCGATGTAAAGATCTTCCCTGCGATCATCGAACAGGTCGTTGTTGGGGTTGATGCGTTTTTCGCGCGCTTGGCGGATATCCACGGAGAGGATTTTTACCTCCTCTTGGTCGGCCGAGGCCCGGTGGAGCACGTTGCCGTCCGGGTCGACGACCTGGCTCTGGCCGATGAACCGGAGCGGCTGGCCCGCCACGCGTTCCTCGGTTCCGACGCGGTCTGCCGTGATGGCGAACACCCGGTTTTCCAGGCACCGGGTGATCATCGCGTCGGGGCAGTGTTTGAGTACGAGGTTGGACGGGTGCGCGATGATGTCCGCCCCTTTCAGGGCGAGGGTGCGCGCGGTTTCGGGAAACCGCCAGTCGAAGCAGATCATGATTCCCACCCGCGCGGGGCCAATGTCGAAAACCCCGAGCGGCAGATCGCCGGGGTCGAACACCCGTTTTTCCGTGTCGAACAGGTGGGCCTTGCGGTAATGGCCGATGACCCCCTCGGGCCGCACGAGCACGGCGGAATTATAGACCCGGCCGCCGGAGCTTTCGGCCAGGCCGGCCACCAGCGCGGCCTGGGTCCGGCGCGAGGCTTCCATCAGCCATTCGACGGTGCGGCCACCGCTGAGCGGCTCCGCCAGCTTGAGGGCTTCCTCGCGAGTGGTGAACTGGTAACCGGTGTTGAAAAGTTCGGGCAGAACGATGAGGTCGGCGCTATGGTTTGCGAGCAGGGTGCTCAGGCGGTCGAGGTTGTGTTCGACCTCGCCAAACCTGGGTTCGTTTTGAACGAAGCCGATTTTCATGGCAATACGCCTCGCAAAAAAAGCCGGGGCGAGCCCGGAGAGGGCGGGTTCAGGGGTCCAGCCGCGACACCTGCTGCCGCAGATAATGGTCGGCGAGGGTGAGCGCGGCCATGGCCTCGGCGATGGGTACCGCGCGCGGGCAGATGCACGGGTCGTGGCGGCCTTCCACGCGGATTTTAGCCGCCTTGCCTTGCCGGGTCACCGTGTCCTGTTCCCGGTTGATCGAGGACGTGGGCTTGACCACCATCCGCAGAACGATGTTGGCGCCGTTTGAAATTCCACCGAGGATGCCGCCGGCGTTGTTGGTGCGCGTGGTGATTTTTTTGCCCTTCTTGATGAACACGTCGTTGCATTCGGAGCCCAACATCAAGGCGGCGCCGAAGCCCGCGCCGAACTCCACTCCCTTGACGGCGGGCAGGCTCATCATGGCCTTGGCGAGGTCGGCATCGAGCCGGTCGAACACGGGTTCTCCCCATCCCGGCGGCACGCCTTCGACGACGAGTTCGACGATGCCGCCGACGGAGTCGCCCTTTTTGCGGGCGTCCATGATGTGGTCGATCATTCGCTCGGCCATGTTTTTGTCCGGGCAGCGGATGATATTTTTTTCGATCTCGCTGAAATCGAAGCTCTCCGCCACGAGAGGGCCGATCTGCCGTGTGTAGGCTGTTATCCGCACCTTTTGCCGGGCCAGCAGTTTCTTGGCGATGGCGCCCGCGGCAACGCGGCCGACGGTTTCCCGGGCGCTCGACCGGCCGCCCCCGCGGTGGTCGCGGAAACCGTATTTCATGTCGTAGGTGTAGTCGGCGTGGCCGGGGCGGTAAAGGTCCTTGATGAGCTCGTACTTGGAGGAATCCGCATCCTCGTTTTCCACCGCCAGGGCGATGGGGGTGCCGAGGGTTTTTCCCTCAAAGACGCCCGAGAGGATTTTGACGCGATCGCCTTCCTTGCGGGTGGTGGTCACCTTGCTCTGGCCGGTGCGCCGGCGGTCGAGCTCTATTTGTATCTCCGCTTCCTCAATGGGGAGGCCGGCGGGGCAGCCCTCCACCACGACACCGAGGCCGCGGCCATGGGATTCGCCCCAGGTGGAGATCTTGAATATTTTCCCGAAAGAATTTCCAGACATTTAGAAACGGGGGCCCTTTGCAAGCGAAAGGCTTTGGCTCGAAGACGGCGCTAAAAAACGGCGGATTCCGGCCGGTATGTATTTGCGATTAATAGACAAGGGGGTGGTCGTTCCTTAAAGAGCGAATGCCTGAGGGGGACGGCACGTTCTTTCTTTCCGGCGGTTGAATTCGCCGAACCCGTGGAACCGCGAACCACCTACTTCCTGGGTGCGCGGCGGGGAAGGAGAGAGGATAAAGACAGCCGCCCCTCACTGGTTGTCGACGAGGTCTCTCAATTCTTTACCGGCTTTGAAGAAGGGGACGCGCTTTGCGGGCACCTCGACCTTGTCTCCCGATTTGGGATTGCGGCCGACGCGGGCGTTGCGTTCCCTGATGCGAAAGCTGCCGAAGCCACGCAGCTCGACCTTCTTGCCTTCGCTCAAAGACTCGGTGATGCTTTGGAAAACCGTGTTCACAACCACTTCCGTCTGTTTCTTGGTCAGGTTGATTTGGTTGGCAACTTTTTCAACCAGTTCCGCCTTTGTCATAAGTCAGCTCCCCACTCACCCGGTAACGTTACTCAGTTGGACTCAGTCAAAGCAGTAAGATTGTGGTAATTTTTAGAGGAAGTATAGCATTAACTTCAATGGAGTCAAGCTCTTTGAGGTCTTTGGCTTTTTCTTTTAAGGCTCTGGGGGGTTAATTTTTTGTCCCGGCTTCCCGCTTTGGGCAATGAGGTGAAGCCCTTTTGTTTATTAGAGTTGCCCCGTTCCGAGGGATAAAATAGCGCGCGGGAGGGGCCTCGGGGAGGCCGGTTGCGAGACTAATCCGTTGAATTTGTTGCGGTTATCTGACCTGCCAGAGGTATTGCAGGCCGGGGGCGGTGGGCGGGAGAACCGCCGTTTTCAGGCTTCTCGATACTTTGGAAGTCAGGAGCCAGTCCAGGAGGGTGGCGGGTTCTTTTTCCCGGACGATAGCGGGTTTGCCGACAATGCCAAGATCCCCGGCCAATAGTTCGATGGTGTCCTCGAGGCTTCCCAACTGATCCACCAGTTTTATTTTAAGCGCCTGGCGGCCGGTATAGATGCGGCCATCGGCCAGCTTGGCGACTTCCTTGAAGGGCAGGTTTCTCCCCTCGGCCACCGCGCCCACGAACTGCTGGTGCACATCGTCCACCACATTTTGCAGGAGGGCGCGCTCTTCTTTGCTCATGGACCGGGAAAAGGAGCCGGTGTCCTTGAAGGGGCCGCTTTTGACCACCTCCGGATGCAGCCCCACCTTGTTCATCAAATCCTCCATGTTGGAAAACGCCATGATCGCGCCGATGCTTCCGGTGAGGGTGCCGGGGTTGGCGATGATGGTGTCGGCGGTGGAGGCCACGTAATAACCCCCGGAAGCCGCGAGGCTTCCGAGGGAGGCGTAAACTTTCTTGTGGTTCTCCTTCACCTTTTTCACCGCGCGGTAAATCTCCTGGGACGGGGCGACCGAGCCGCCCGGCGAATCGATACGCAGGACGATGCCCTTGATCTGGTCGTCCTCCATATACTCCATCAGCTGGCGGACGGTGTCCTCCGAGCTCGTGATCATGCCGCTGATCTCGACGATGGCGATCTGGTCCTCCGCGCCCAGCGGGGCGGGCAGAAGCTTCGCCACCACCAGGGAAAGCGCGAGGGCAACGGAACCCCATAAGAACACACGCCAGAGCATGCGTCCGAAGGATCGTTTCTTTTTCCTCGGGGTGTTTTCCGTCTCCATGAGATTTTACCGCGTGGTTGAAGGGTGAATGAAGGTCAGTCTTCTTTCTCCTCCTTGAAGCTCTCGATCTCCGCCTGCTCCGCCTCGATGGCCTGGAGGTCCAGGTTCTCGTCGAAGGCCTTGATGCTGAGGGCGATCTTCTTGTTCTCCGTGTCCACCTTGATGACCTTGGCCTGGATCGAATCTCCGACCTTCACCACCTCGTCCGGATGAGACACTTTTTTCGAAGAGAGCTGAGACACGTGGATGAGCCCTTCGAGCCCGTCGCCGAATTCGGCGAAGGCGCCAAAGCCGGTCACCTTGATGATGGTGCCCTGAACGTCGGTGCCCACGGGGTAATTGCCGGCGATATCCTCCCACGGGTCGGCCAGAAGCTGCTTGACGCCCAGGGAGATGCGGCAGTTGTCCTTGTCGATGGTCAGCACCACGGCTTTGACCCGGTCCTTCTTTTTCAGGATCTCGGAGGTGTGCTTGATCTTTTTCCAGCTGAGGTCGGAGACATGGATGAGCCCGTCGACGCCGTCCTCCAGTTCGACGAAGGCGCCGAAATCGGTGAGGTTGCGCACGGTGCCTTCGACTTCCGAGCCGATGGGGTATTTATCCTCGATGTTGTCCCACGGGTTCGGTTCGATCTGCTTCATGCCGAGGGAAATGCGCTTGCGGTCCTTGTCGAGCGTGAGAACCACGGCCTCGACCTCGTCGTTGATGGACACCATCTTGCTGGGATGTTTGACGTGCCGGCTCCAGCTCATCTCCGAAATGTGGACCAGGCCCTCGATGCCCTTCTCAAGCTCGATGAATACACCGTAGTCGGTGATGCTCACCACGCGCCCCTTGATGCGGGAGTTGACGGGGAATTTGCTTTCCACATCCACCCACGGGTCCGGGCTGATCTGCTTGAGGCCGAGCGACACGCGTTCCTTTTCCTTATCGAACTTGAGGACCATGACCTTGACCTTGTCGCCGATGGAAAACATCTCGGAGGGGTGGTTGACGCGGCCCCAGGACATGTCGGTGATGTGCAGCAGGCCGTCGATGCCGCCGAGGTCGATGAACACGCCGTACTCGGTGATGTTCTTGACGATACCCTCGATGAGGTTGCCCTCCTGCATCTGCTCCAGAGTGCCCTCGCGCAGCTGCTTGCGCTGCTCCTCGAGCAGGATGCGGCGGGACAGGACGATGTTGCCGCGCTTCTTGTTCATCTTGATGATCTTCATCTTGAAGCGTTCGCCGATCAGCCGCTCCAGGTTGCGCATCGGCCGGAGGTCGATCTGCGAACCGGGCAGGAAAGCCTTGAGGCCGATGTCGACGGTGAGGCCGCCCTTGGCCTTGGCCACCACCACGCCTTCGATGGTCTGGTCGTCTTCGTAGGTCTTGACCAGTTCGTCCCAGACCTTGATCTTGTTCGCTTTTTCCTTGGACAGGACGACGTTGCCGTCGTTGTCTTCGACCCGCTCAAGATAAACCTCCACCTCGTCGCCGACGGCCAGGTGCTTGCCGCCCTCGGAAAATTCGGATTGGTGGACCAAACCTTCGGACTTGAAGCCGACATCCACCGTGACAAGGCCCTTGCTGATCTTGATGACCTTGCCATTGATGATCTGACCTTCCTTGAACTGCTCCAGGCTCTGGCTGAAATAAGCCTCCATTTCATCCCGTGCCTGCTGATCCTCCGGAGAAAGTTCCTCCAGCTCTTCCAAATCGTCCATGTCCATTTCGGCGAGTTGCTTTTTCATTTTGGTTGGGTTCTCACTTTCGGTTAATAAAATGTTTCGATTTTGCTCGATAAAATATTCAAGGCGGTGCGACCCGCCGCATGATTTTCATCTTCCCCACTCAAGCGCCAGGTCTTGCACTAACGTCCTGCCTTTACGATTGCGCCTGCACCTCCCGCATAATTTCTTCGACCACGCCCTCGATGCCGAGATGAGTGGTATCCACCCGGATGGCGTCCGCGGCCTGTCTGAGCGGCGACACCTCCCGGTTCTTGTCTTCGAAGTCGCGTTCGCGAACCTGCTGGATGATGGATTCGAGGTCCACTTCCGGGTGGCTCAATTTGAGTTCCTCGTAGCGCCGCCGTCCCCTTTCCCTGGGGTCGGCATCGAGGTAAAACTTTTTGTCCGCGTCGGGAAAGACCACCGTGCCGATGTCGCGCCCGTCCATGACCACGCCGCCGTTTTTGCCGATCTCCCGCTGTTTGGCCACCAGGATCTCGCGCACCCGGCTCTGCGAGGCGACCAGGGCGGCGCCCATGCCGACCGCCTCGCTTTTCAGTTGCGAGGTCACCTCCTGCCCGTCGACGAGGATTTTTTGCCCCTCCGCTCCGGGAATCAGTTCGATGGCCAGGTTTTCGGCCAGTTCCGCTACCCGGTCGGCATCGCCGAGGTCGATGCCCAGCCGCTGCCCTTTCCAGGCCACCGCGCGGTACATCGCGCCGGTATCGATGTGCTGGAAGCAAAGCCTGCGCGCGACCATTTTTGCGACTGAACTTTTCCCGCTTCCCGCGGGCCCGTCAATGGCGATGATCATGGGCGGTCAAGCCAGGTTCAGGCGGTGCTTGTTGGATGATGCGATCGCCTCCTCAAGCGGTGGGCCTTCGCCGGCCTCGATCCAGGCTCTCAGTTTCCCGAGCTCGTCCTGGAACTGGTCGATCAGATGCAGGATCGGTTTTTTGTTGCTCAGGCAAATATCCCTCCACATCACCGGGTCGCTCGCGGCGATGCGGGTGATGTCGCGCAGGCCCGCGCCGGAAAACGAGGTGACCTGGTCGTGGTTCTGAGTCCTGAACTCCCCCACCGTGTTCATGAGGGCAAACGCGATGATGTGCGGCAGATGGCTGACCGCGCCGAAGATTTCGTCGTGCTCGTCCATGTCCATGACCACCACGTTCATTCCCACCGCGCGCCATAACCGCGCAACAAGATCCAGCGCGTGCGCGTTGGTGGTGGCGGAGGGGGTCACGATGCAGTTGGCTCCCTCGAAAAGTTTGGCGTTCGAAGCGTCCAGGCCGGATTTCTCTCCGCCGGCGATGGGGTGCGCGCCGACAAAATAAACCGATTCGGGCAAGCGGGCCTCGATGTCCCGGATAAGGGGCGCCTTGACGGAACCCACATCGGTCAGAATGCACCCCGGCTTCGCCTGCGAGGCTGCCTCGAGCGTCAGGGAGGCGAGAGCCCCGACCGGCGAGCAGAGCACGACGAGGTCGGCGTCCTTCACCGCCTCGTCCAGGCCAGAGGCGGCGGTGTCGATGATGCCGAGCTTCCGGGCTTTTCCCAGGTTGTCGCGGTTGCGGCCGTAGCCGGCGATGGAGCCCGCGAGGCCCCGCTCCTTAAGGGCCCGGGCCAGCGAAGCGCCGAGAAGGCCCACGCCGATAATGGCGACGCGTTCAAACAGGATCATTCCCGTCGTCCCTCCTGCGGGTAAGAGCCGAGCACCTTGACGAACAGGCATTGCCGGGCCAGGGTGTCGATCACGCGGGTGATGTGGCTTTCCTCGCTGTGGCCTTCAAAGTCGACAAAAAACAGGTATTCCCAGGGCCGGTCCCTCAGCGGACGGGACTGGATTTTGGTGAGGTTGATTTTATTGCGGGCGAACAGTTGCAGGGTCTTGAGCAACGACCCCGCCTCATCGCGGATGGAAAACATGATGGAGGTCTTGCTGTGCTTCGACCTTTTGGCACGGTCCCGGCTGATGACGAGGAAGCGCGTGTAGTTTTCCGCCCGGTCCTGAATCTCCTTCTCCAGGACTTTGAGCCCGTAAACCTCCGCCGCCAGTTTGCCGGCCACCGCCGCGGTGCCCGGATCGCGCTTGGCCATTTTAGCGGCCTGGGCGGTGCTCGACGCCGGTACCTGCTCGATGCCGGGCAGGTTGCGGTTCAGCCAGCCGCGGCACTGCGCCAAAGGCTGCGGGTGCGAGGCGATGCGGCGGATTTTTTTGCGGTCGGTCGTGCGGGCCAGCAGGCAGAGGGAGATTTCCAGCTTGAGTTCGTCCGCGATAAACAGCGGCGAGTCAACGAAGCAGTCCAGCGTCAGGTTGATGACCCCCTCGATGGAGTTCTCGACAGGCACGACGCCGTAGTCGCAGTTGCCGCGCTCGACCTCCGAGAAAATCGTCTCGATGTTGTTGCAGGGCAGAAGGATGGTGGCGTGGCCGAATTGCTTGAGCGCCGCCTGATGGCTGAACGTGGTCTCCGGCCCCAGATAGGCCGTTTTCAGGGGTTTCTCCAGCGCCAGCGTGGCGGAGAATATCTCACGGAATACCGACTCGATGCAGTCGTCGGGAAAGGGCCCTTTGTTCTGACGGGTCAGGCGGCCGATGATATCACGCTCCCGGGATGGGACGTGGAAATGGGCTGCCTGGTTCTTTTTGGATTTTTCCTTGCCGATCTGGATGGCCAGGTTGGCACGGCGGTTGATCAGCTTCAGAAGCTGATCGTCGATCTTGTCTATCTTCTGTCGTAATTCGTCAATCGGGGGCAACGCATGGTACCGCCTTTTCTTGGGATCTCGAAATGCCACAGGATTTCGATTGGAATCGTTGATTTTTTCACAACGCACCCCTAAAATGCAAGCATTAATTTTTCTTTATATGGAGATCGCACCATGGTGCTCCTGGAATTCAGCATGACCCCTCTGGACAAAGGGGAAAGCGTCAGCGAATACGTCAGCCGGTCCCTCAAGATCATCGATGAGAGCGGCGTCAATTACCGTTTGAACCCGATGGGAACCGTGCTTGAGGGCGAGTGGGATGAGGTGATGGCGGTGGTTAAACGGTGTTTCGACACCATGAGTGCCGACTGCAACCGCATCACCTGCTCGATCAAGGTGGATTACCGCAAAGGACGGGAAAACGGCCTGGAGTCCAAGATGGCCGCCATCGAGAGCAAACTCGGGAAAACGGTGAAAAAATAAGGCGCCGCGCCGTCAGTGTTCAAGCCGCATGATCTCCCGCCGGATGTAGCCCACCACCGCGCGGATTTCCTTCTCCTGCAGGATGTTTTTCCAAGGCATCATGGCGGTTCCCGGCCGCCCTTCGGTGACCGAGCGGATCATCCTCTCGCGGCTGAGTTCCTTTCTCGCCGCCTCGGTGGTGAAGTTCCGGGGGGGCGGGTTGAGCACGCTGGCGGTGAACCGGTCGCTGTCTCCCCGGACGCCGTGGCACACCTTGCACCGATCCTCAAAGATCTTTTTTCCCAGATCAAGGTCGGCCGCCGGGCCGGCGTGCGATGAGGCGGCGAGCCAGCCGGCCATTGAAATTCCCGCGATCAACGAATAGGGCATGAGGTTTTTCCGGTTGCGGTTCAGGGAATGTTTTCCAGTTTCTCAATCCGTGGTGCGGGCCGTGCCGCCTTCGGCCCCCTCGCCGGGCATTCGCCCGTGGTTCAGAGAGTGTTTTTCAGTTTCTCAATCCGTGGTGCGGGCCGCGCCGCCTTCGGTCCCCTGGCCGGGCATTCGCCCGCGGCTCAGGGAATGTCTTCCAGTTTTTCTATCAGGAGAACGCGGACCATGTCCTCCTTGATTCTTTGGATCAGCTTGGGTATCACGACTTTTTCGTTGCGCAGCGAAACCTGAAACATATCGATGCCGCGGTTTCCCTGGGTGGAAATTTTCGCGCGGTGCACCTGGATGTTGTAATCCGAGAAAACCTTGGCGATCTTATAAAGCATTCCCTGGTGGTCCCGCGCCTCGATGCGTATTTGCGTGAAAAGCGGGGTGGCCGCGTTGTCGAACTGAATCTTGGGCACCAGGGCGATCTTCGCCGCCCCCTCCATGAACCGCGCGCGCGACGCGAGCAGGCCGGTCATCGTGACTTTTTTTTCGAGCACCTGGGTCAGGGTCTGCTTGATCTCCTTCCATAGCGCGAGGTTGTTTCCGGGCAGCCGTTCGGTTTCTTCCACCTGCATGGTGAGGATGGTGATGTTGTCCCGGCGCAAATAAATCTGAGCGCCGAGGATGTTGGCGTTTTTCGCCGTCAGCACGCCGATCAGGGTTTTAAACAGGTCGCGATTCGCCGGCCCGCACAGGGTCACGTGATGAAATTTCCCCTGCGCGTTGTGGTGGTGGTGGAGGATGAACTCCCGGTCCTGGAGGGAGCGGATCAGGCGGATGTGCAGCGCCACCTCCTCGGCGTGGGCCGAGTACAGATAGTCCTCGTGCATCAGGTTCAGGTGGTGTTCGATCTGGTTGGCGGGGCATTCCCAGTGCAGGGCCTTGTAAACCTCCTCGCGGGTCGCCTGCGGTTTTTCGTCGAGGGATTCGGGCTGCTCAAGGTAAAGCCGCGTCCTGTGGTACAGCTCGGAAAGCAAAAACTTCTTCCAGGCGGTCCAGGTGCCCGGAGCCACCGACCGAAGCTCCGAATAGCTGATGAGGTAGAGCATCGCCAGCCGTTCCCGGGACCTCACCTTGTCCGCGAACGCATGGATGACGCCGGGCTGGTGAATGTCCCTGTGCAGCGCGGTTTCGACCATCTCGTTCGATTGAGCGATGAGGAACTCGAGAACGTTTCTTTCCCTTTCCTCCATATTCAGGCGGCTGCAAAGCTCCGCGATGCGGGCCTGCAAACCCGGGTCGCACTCTCCCGGAGCCTCCCGGCCCATGGACTGCAAAAGGGCGCCGAGTTTCAGCAGGGCCTTTTCGGGTTTGGGCAGCTCCTGGAATATCGGGCCGAGTTCCCCGGCGCTGGTTTCGCTCTCGGAGACGCTCAACCCTTCGAGAAAATCGACCATTCTCAGCGAGTGCTCATCGGCGGTGAAGCGGTGATAAAAATCGTAATTGACCCGGCAATGGGCCTGGCCGAATTCAGGCAGGATTTGTCCCAGCACGCCCAGGCGGTGCATGAGGCGGAGGGTCTTGCCCGAGCAGGGGTGGTCCAGCAGATGAAACAGAAACTCCTTAAGGACGGGGCCCGGGATCGCCCCGGCCTGGCAAAGGTGCCGGCTCTGGCGGATCGGCCTTTTGAGCTCGATGTCAGGTTCCAGGCCATATTGCTGGCACAGGCTGAACGCGGTGAGCAGCCGGGCGGGGTTTTTTTCGAAAACCTTGAGCGCGTTGCCCGCCAGAGTGAGGGTCGCGCCCTCGGCGTGAAAACCGTTGCCGAGGGGTGTCTTGGTCAGGCTTGAAAGCACTTTGCCGATCGAGCGCCGGGTGCGCAGGCACAACTGAAAGAGGGTCTCGGACAAGTTGAAGATATTGGTCGCGTGCAGAAAATAGTCGCGCATGAATTTTTCCACACACTGGGTTTCGCTTTCGCCGCGGTAACCGAGGTTGCGGGCCAGCTCCGCCTGTAGAGCGAGGTTCAGCGCGTCCCCTTTTTTGTTGGACAGGTAATGGAGCTCGTTGCGCACGCGCAGGGAAAAGTTGATCGATTCGTAAAGGGTGTCGATCTCCTGCGGAGAAATCGCGTCGTTGGGGCCAATTTCCCGCAGCGACTGGCAGCCGAAGCGTACAGCGGTGGCCCACAACGCGGTGTGGTAGTCGCGCAGGCCACCCGGCCCTTCCTTGATATTGGGCTCGGGGCTGAACACCACACCCTGGCTTCCCCCGTAGCGTGAATATTTCTCCTGCAACTTGGATCTTAAAAAACTCTGGATATTTTTTCTCAGGATATGCTTGCTGATGGAAGAGGCGAACTTTTTGTACCTCGCCTGATCGCCGATCAGAAACCGGGTTTCGATCATGGAAGTTTTGACCGTCAGGTCTTCTTCCGCGAGCCGCAGGCAATCCTTGAGGGTCCGGCAACTGTGGCCGATTTCCATGCCGATGCCCCAGAGGATGGAAATGACGTCCTGAATGAATTCGTCGGTGGCCTTATGGATTTTGGCCGGGCGCAGGAAGAGCAGATCGATGTCCGAACAGGGGTTGAGCTCGCCGCGGCCGTAGCCGCCAACGGCGATCAGGGCGAATTCCTCCAGCACCGGTGCACCGGAATAAGGCGGGATAGCGCTGAGTGTCTGAATGATGTGGCGAATGGCTTTGTCAACGAGGCTGGTGTGCGCCTGGACGGTTTCAAAACCACCCGCCCCGGCCCGGTGCCAGGCGCGTATTTTGTCCCTCTCCCCCGCGAGCAGGCCCTTGAAGGCGGAGAAATAGGGAAGGCGCGCCCGCCGGTCCTCGGGAATCGGCGGCAGCACGTTAAAATCGATGGCGAATTTATAAAGCCGTTCATTCATGGGCAATGAGGCCCCCTCCCGCGTGCCTGCGCATCGCTCCCTCAGGCGGCAGCTGAAGGGGCTTGCCCCGGAGACCGGCCTTCTGTGAAGACGCTTTCGGCAACGGCCCTTCGGCGGGCTTGCCAGGGGGGGAGGCAGCGGGATGGGATGAAAAATGGGAAGACACAGGGTTTCCCTAAGAAGAGAATGATATCACCCCGCAAGGGAACCTGGCAATGGAAATGCCGAGAGCCTTGCATCCAGGGGCGGATGGGCCGGGAAGTCAAGAAATAAAAGGCGCTTGCGCTCACCGGGCCACCGGTTGTCCGGGTTCAAAATTGCTTGACAAAAAGAGGTTAATATTTTAGTTTACCCCTCACATTTCTATCGACAGGCCGCTGTATGCCGGGTCCGGCCATCACGCTTTCTTTCAGTGACGGTGGAGGGGGTATTTGCTCAGCCGAAGAATCATGGGCAGTGGCAGAACCCTTTGAAATTCAAGACGTTTTATTAAGAAGACCGTAAATTAGGATTCTCAACTAATACTCATTCGGGCTGATTATCGGCCCCTTTTTTTGCACTCGACTCATGTCCTCAGCCAGAAAAAAGATCACAGTGGTGGGAGCGGGGCAGGTGGGC
>QJZQ01000206.1 GCA_003246675.1 Nitrospirota bacterium
CGTTATAACTGGCCCAGGGGGCGTCAGACTCTAGTTAATAACATCTTCCTAGTTAAACCATAATGCAGTATTCGTGTGTTTATGCATAGTTTGCCCTTGGAAATGCTAGCCCATTCGCTAGCCTGGAAGAAAAAAGGGGTTAGCCAGTTTGGCTAACCCCTTGAAAAAGCTGGTCGGGATGAGAGGATTTGAACCTCCGGCCCCTTCGTCCCGAACGAAGTGCGCTACCAGGCTGCGCTACATCCCGACTTTTTTATTGATCTGTCTTGCCCGCGTTTTCGTGCGGCTTCGGTTTTATTTATCCCACTTATAGCGGTTGATGCTCTCGCTGAAGAACGACTGGTTGGTGACGTTGCGTTCGACGTCTGCGGATTTGCATTTTGGGCAGGTCACCTTCTTGCTGCCGACTTCTGAAATCCGCATTTCCACAACAAAGTCTTTCTTGCACTTCTTGCAGGTGTGGTCGTACTGGGGCATGGCCCTGGGCTCCTCAAAGTGAGAATGATACAACAGTTTTTATTTCAATGCAACGAAGCCTGCAAAGTTGTTCCAGCGAAAAAACAGTTCCACGGCCCGGAACCCCGCCCCGGCGATGAGGGCCCGGTTTTCCTCCGGGGGCAGGGGGATGAGCACGTTTTCCAGGGCCTCGCGCTTGCGGGCGATTTCGAGTTCGGTATACCCCCGTTCGCGCTTGTAGTCGTGGTACAGGGCGGTGAGGGTTTCGTCGTGCTCCGGGTTTTGGGCGGTGATCTTCTCGATGAGAAGGAGCAGGCCGCCGGGCTCCAGGCCGCGATGAATCTTTTCCAGCAGGGCTCCCCGCCGGTTGGGCGGCAGGAACTGCAGGGTGTAGTTGAGCACCACCACGGAGGCTTCGCTGGGCTGAAATTCCCCGGCTAAATCGGCCTCGATCAGCTCGGCGGGCGTGTCTTGCAGTTTTTCGCGCGCCTTCTTCAGCATGGCGGGGGAGTTGTCCACGCCGACAAGCCGCACGCCCTCCGGCAGCTTTTGGGCAAGGGCGGCCAGCAGGGTGCCGGTGGAGCAGCCGAGGTCGTAGACGCGGCTGCCGGGCCGTGCGTGGCGCGCCGCCCAGCCGACGGTGGCGTGCAGGCATTCCCGGTACAGGGGGACGCTTCGTTCGAGCATGTCGTCGAAAACGCGGGCGACGGGTTCGTTGAATTCGAAGCGGCCGGGCCCCTGGCCTGTCTGGTACAGGTCGTCGGCCGGTTTTTCGGGCGGGGCGGCGGGCCTCACGGGCCGGGCACCTCGCCGGGGGCCACGGGGCCCGCCTTGGTCTTCATCAGCAGTTTGTTGATGGCGTTGATGTAGGCGTGGGCGCTGGCCTCCAGGGTGTTGGTCCCGGCGCCCTTGCCGATCACTTCGCGGTTGTCGCTGGCGACGCGCACCGTCACTTCGCCCTGGGCGTCCTTGCCGCGGGTTTTCGACATCACCTGGTAGTCCATCAGCCGGCAGGTCAGCCCGGTGATCATGTCGATGGCGTTGTAGATGGAGTCTACGGGGCCGTCGCCGCTGGCGCTGGCGTCGTGCTGTTTGCCGTCCCGGCTTTTGAGCACCACGTGGCCTTCGGGCGGGGTGCCGGTTTCGAAGCGGCCGCCGATCTTCTCCAGGGTGTACGTGGTCTGGTTTTCCTCGGTCCAGCGCTGCTTCTGGATGAGTGTGAGGATGTCGTCGTCGAATATTTCCTTCTTTTCGTCGGCCAGTACCTTGAATTCGTGGAACACCACGTCGAGCTCTTTCGGCGTGAGGTCGAAGCCGAGTTCTTTGATTTTGTGCAGGAGGGCGTTGCGGCCGCTGTGCTTGCCCATGACGAGTTCGGACTCATCGACGCCGACGTCCTTCGGGTCCATGATCTCGAAGGTGTCCTTGCGTTTGAGGAAGCCGTGCTGGTGAATGCCGGATTCGTGCGCGAAGGCGTTCTTGCCGACGATGGCTTTGTTGCGCTGCACGAAAAACCCGGTGAGGCTGCTCACCAGTTTGCTGCAGGGCTGGATGTGCCGGGTGTCGATGCGGGTGTCGATGCCGTAATAGTCCCTGCGGGTGCGCAGCGCCATGACGATCTCTTCCATGGCGGCGTTGCCGGCGCGCTCGCCGATGCCGTTGATGGTGCACTCCACCTGGCGCGCCCCGGCTTGCACGGCGGCGAGGGAGTTGGCCACCGCGAGCCCGAGGTCGTTGTGGCAGTGCACGCTGATGATGGCGCGGTCGATGCCGGTCACGTTCTCCTTGAGGTGGGCGATGAGCTGGGCGAACTCGCCGGGAATGCTGTAGCCCACGGTGTCGGGAATGTTGAGGGTGCTCGCTCCCGCGTCGATCACGGCGTCGAGCACTTCCACGAGAAATTCCTTTTCGGTGCGCGAGGCGTCCATGGGAGAAAATTCGACGTCGTCGCAGAACTTTCTCGCGAAGCTCACCGATTTCACCGCCATGTCGATGATCTCCGCTTTGGCCTTATGCACCATGTGCTTGCGGTGGATCTTGGAGGTGGAGAGGAACACGTGAATGCGCGGCCTGGCCGCCTTCTCAAGCGCCCGTGCGGCGGCTTCGATGTCTTTGTCGAGGGCGCGCGCGAGCCCGGCGATGGATGCGCCGCGGATTTCATTCGCAATCTGCTTGACCGATTCGAAATCCCCCGGTGAGGCGGCGGGAAAGCCCGCTTCGATCACGTCGACCTTGAGCAGAGCCAGTTGCCGGGCGATCTCCAGCTTTTCAGCGATATTCAAGCTGGCGCCCGGGCATTGCTCCCCGTCTCTCAAGGTGGTGTCGAAGATGATGAGCTTTTCTGATTCCATGATCGGTCGTTTCTCCTTTTTATTTGGGGCCTGAGGGGGCCGTTGGGGCGGGGGAACTGTTCCAGCCCGCCGGGTTCCGGGCGGGGTGCCGCCTGCGGTATTGCGTATTACTGAAGGGGTTTGACGCCCTCGATGGGGCTTCCCTTTTTCTGAAACCGGTTTGCCGGGATCTGCAGGCGGTGGCGGTAGGCGTTGTCGCCCACGATGGCCTTGTTCTCCTGCACCCGGGTGCCGGTGAGGCGGCTCACCAGGCGGCTCGCGGGGAGCAGGCGGGTGATGTCGACGCCGGTATCTATACCATAATAATTGTTTCGTGTGGCAATGGCCATGACGATTTCTTCCAGGGCGGCATTTCCCGCGCGTTCGCCAATGCCGTTGACGGTGCATTCCACCTGCCGGGCTCCTGCCTTTACGGCAGCGAGGGAGTTGGCCACGGCGAGGCCGAGGTCGTTATGGCAATGCACGCTCAAGGTGGCCTGGCCGATATTGCCGACCTCCGCCCGCAGGCGGGCGATCAGGCCGCCGAACTCTTCGGGCAGGCAGCAGCCGAGGGTGTCGGAGATGTTGACAGTTTTCGCGCCTTCGTCGATGGCCGCCGCCAGCAGTTCCGCGAGAAGCCCTTCGTCGGTGCGCGTGGCGTCGAACGGGGAAAATTCGACCTCATCCACCCAACGCGCCGCCTGCGCCACCGCCTCCCGTGTTTGCCGGACGAGCGCCGCCCGGGCTTCCTGCTGCCCTTGCTCCCGGCGTGCGCCCCCGGTGGGGAGGTAGATGTGGATGCGTGGGCGGCTCGCCTTCTCAAGCGCCTGTGCCGCCGCTTCTATTTCCGCCGGTCGCGCCGCGGCGAGGGCGGCGATGCCGGGTCCGGAAACCCCGGCGGCGATGGCTTCCACCGCCTCGCGGTCTCCCGAGGGGCCGGCGGGGTAGCCCGCTTCAATCACATCCACCCCCAGAAGGGCGAGTTCCCGTGCGATGGCGAGCCGGTCGGCCGTGGGCGGTGGAGTATCCAGGCAATGGCCGCCGTCTCTTAATGTTGTGTCGAAGATGACGAGGCGGTTTGGGTCCATGGCGCTCAGTCCATCGCCGAAATCACCTGGAAGCCGGCGGTGGTGATTTTTTCCACCAAGGGCCCGGTCTCGCAGAGGTCGAGACGGAAGATGTAGGTCTGTTTCTTTTTGTCCTCCTTAAACGGGGCCATGCCCACGCTGATGATGTTGATGCCCTGGTCGTTGATGATTTTGGACACCTTCTCAAAATTCCTGGGGTCTTTTCCCATGACCACGTCGATGCGTGAGCTGGAGTGGAGAATACCCATCATGTCCACGAACAGGCCGAGAATATCCATGATGGAGATGATGCCCACCAGGCTCTGGTTCTGAACAACGGGAAGCGCGCCGATCTTGTTTTTATAAATAAGGAGGGCGGCATCCTCGATATGGGTTTCCGGGGCCACCGCAAGCGGTTCGCGTGTCATGTGGTCGCCCACGCTCATTTCCTCCGGGTCGCGCGGGGTGCTTTTATTCCCGTTATCGCCGAGAAAGGCGCCGCGAATATCGCTTTCGGTGATGATGCCCCGAAGGCGGCCCTCCTCCACCACCGGCAAGTGCCGGATGCTGTGCCTGCGCATGAGATCCAGGGCGAGATACAGCGAATCCCGTTCGCGGATGGTGACGGGTTTAAGGCTCATTACCTCTTGGACGATCATGCTCTACCTCCGTGTGACAAAGTTGCATTTCAGGTACCTGGAATGCTCGGATTCATTGCCCCCATCATGGCAAAAAAAGAGTGCAGGATCAAACCTTTCCACCTTTTTCAGGGGGAGGTGTTGTATAATTCCCCCTCTCCTCCCATGAGGGTGCCTGAATGATTCCGGTCCGGCCGCCGGGGTTGGCGTGACGGGTTTGTGAATTTTCCATGTGTGTAGTATAAATATTCATATTGGTGTAGAAAAAGTACGTATATTTTCTGGGGTGCCCTTGGTTTTTGGGGGGTGGGTGCATCTATGGCGGGGTATGGTATTTGCATTTAACTCTCAATCCAACCGGGGCACTGCGGACACAGGACGCAAACCCCTTGAAACAGCATAACTTAGGAGGGCGGATAAAGTTGTTTCGCCCTCCGATACCTTATTGATAAAGAGAATCTCATGCATAAACCGGAAAAACAGGGATTGTACGATCCGCAATTTGAAAAGGAAAATTGCGGTGTCGGTTTTGTTGTCCATATGAAGGGGAAGAAATCCCACGATATTGTTCTTCAGGGGCTGGAAATCCTCAAAAAGCTGGAGCACCGGGGGGCCTGCGGCTCCGACCCTTTGACGGGAGATGGCGCGGGTATCCTGCTGCAACTGCCGCATAAATTTTTTAAGGGCGAATGCCAGCGGCTGGGGATTGAGCTTCCCGAAGAGGGTCGCTATGGATCCGGCCTGGTGTTTCTCCCCAACGACAAACGTGAAGCGAAGGAGTGCGTTCGCATCATCGAAAAGACGGTGCCCGAGATCGGTCTGGATTTTCTCGGCTGGCGCGATGTGCCGGTGGACAGCTCCACCATCGGCGTCACTGCCCGCAAGGTGGAACCGATCATGCGTCAGGTGTTCATCGGTGCCGGTGCGCACATAAAAAATGCGAATGAACTGGAACGGGCGTTGTTCCGGGTCCGCAAGCAGGTGGCCAAAAAGGTGCGTGCGGCCGGAATGAATGAGACCAACGAGAATTTCTATATCTGCAGCCTGTCCTGCCGGACATTTATCTATAAGGGCCAGCTCATGGCGCCGCAGCTCGAGACGTATTTCCTCGACCTGAAGAATCCTGAGATGGAGTCGGCGCTGGCGCTCAGCCATTCCCGCTACAGCACCAACACGTTCCCCTCGTGGGGGCGCGCCCAGCCGTTCCGCTTTATCGCCCATAATGGCGAAATTAATACGATACGCGGCAACCGCAACTGGATGCGGGCGCGCGAAGGCCTGTTCGAATCGCCGCTCTACGAAGACATCAACAGCATCCTTCCGGTGATCGCTCCCGGGGGCAGCGACTCGGCGGATTTCGATCAGGCCCTGGAGCTGCTTACCCAGACCGGCCGTTCGCTGCCGCACGCGGTGATGATGATGATTCCCGAGCCCTGGAGCGGGCACGAGACCATGGATGATGACAAGCGCGGCTTCTACGAGTATCACGCTTCGATGATGGAACCATGGGATGGTCCGGCGTCCATTGCTTTTACCGACGGCAAGATGATCGGCGCGGTGCTGGACCGCAACGGCCTCAGGCCGTCGCGTTACATCGTCACCCGCGACGACCTGGTGGTGATGGCCTCGGAGGTGGGGGTGCTTCCCATTCCCGAGAAGGATATCATCCACAAAGGGCGGCTGCAGCCTGGCAAGATGTTCCTGGTGGATATCGGCGAGGGCCGCATCATCTCCGACAAGGAGGTGAAGGCCAAAATAGCCACGCAAAATCCCTACACCGGCTGGGTGCGGGATAATCAGGTCAACATGGAGGATCTTCCCCCCGCAGGCAAATTGCCCAAAGAGGCGGATGATCTGCTGACGCGCCAGGTGGCGTTCGGTTACACCGCGGAGGACATCCGCCTCGTCATGGCGCCAATGGTGGATAAGGCCACGGAGGCCATCGGCTCCATGGGTAACGATACGCCGCTCGCCGTTCTGTCCGGCCGGCCGCAGCTCCTGTTCAACTACTTCAAGCAACTGTTCGCCCAGGTGACCAACCCGGCCATCGACTCCATTCGCGAGGAGCTGGTCATGTCGATGGAGGTGACTCTGGGGCGCGAACTCAACCTGCTGCTCGAATCGCCCGACCATTGCCGCAAGCTCAAGATCCGCCACCCCATGCTCAGCATGGAGGAAATGGAAAAGGTGCGCGGGCTCGACCTGGCCGGCATCCGAACCAAGGTTCTTTCGACCTTGTTTCCTGCCGCCGAAGGGGAGGGGGGCATGGAGAAGGCCCTCGACCGATTGTGTCAGGAGGCCTCGCGGTCGATCGCGGAAGGCGCGACCATCCTGGTGTTGTCGGACAGGGGCATGAGCGCCGATCTGGTGCCGATCCCCAGTCTGCTCGCCACAGGTGCGGTGCACCATCACCTGCTGCGGGAACTGACCCGCACCCAGGTGGGCCTCGTGGTCGAAACCGGCGAGGCGCGTGAGATGATGCACTTCGCGCTGCTCATTGGTTTCGGTGCGGGGGCGGTTTGCCCCTACGTCGCCTACGAGACGGCCGCCGCAATTGCCCGCGAGCATGTGTTCGTCGGTTCCATGGAGGAGCGCAACGCGGTAAAGAACTTTATCAAGTCCACAAGAAAGGGACTTTTCAAGATCATTGCCAAGATGGGGATTTCCACCATCCAGAGCTATCGGGGGGCGCAGATCTTCGAGGCCGTCGGGCTTGCCGACGAAGTGATCAATCGTTATTTTACCGGCACGCCGTCCCGCGTGAAAGGCGCCAGCCTCGAGGTCATCGCGCGCGAAGCTCTCGCCCGCCATAAAATGGCGTATGGGCGCGGTCAGGAAAACCCCATTGCCCTCGATATGGGCGGCAACTATTACTGGCGCAGAGGCCACGAAAAGCACATGCTTTCGCCGCAGGCGATCGCCCTGTTGCAGCACGCCACCCGTTCGGGCGATTATTCCATATTCAAGAAGTTTTCCCGGATGGCCGACACCGAGGCGACGCGGCAATGCACGTTGCGGGGGCTCTTCCAATTCAAGAAGGGCGACCCGGTTCCCATCGACGAGGTGGAGCCGGTGTCTGAAATCACCAAGCGGTTTTGCACCGGCGCCATGTCCATTGGCTCCATTTCCCGCGAGGCGCACGAGACGCTGGCCATTGCCATGAACCGCCTTGGTGGAAAAAGCAACACCGGCGAAGGCGGGGAGGACCCCGTTCGCTACACACCGGACGCCAATGGCGATTCGCGCCGAAGCAAGATCAAACAGGTGGCTTCGGGCCGCTTCGGGGTCAACAGTTTCTACCTGGCCAACGCCGATGAGCTGCAAATCAAGATTTCCCAGGGCGCCAAACCGGGGGAGGGCGGCCAGTTGCCGGGGCACAAGGTCAGTGAATATATCGCCAGGATTCGCCACTCCACACCCGGCGTGGGGCTGATCTCGCCGCCACCGCATCACGACATTTATTCGATCGAGGACCTGCAGCAACTGATCTTCGATCTGCACAACGCCAACCCGAAGGCCGACGTGAGTGTGAAACTCGTGGCCGAGGCGGGGGTGGGGACCATTGCCGCCGGGGTCTCCAAGGCGCGCGCCGAAGGTGTTCTCATCAGCGGTCACGATGGCGGCACGGGCGCCTCGCCGCAAACCTCCATCAAACATGCCGGGTTGCCGTGGGAGCTTGGATTGTCCGAGACCCAGCAGGTCCTGGTGCTGAACGATCTGCGCGGCCGCATCCGCGTGCAGGTGGATGGGCAGCTCAAGACCGGACGCGACGTGGTCATCGGCGGGTTACTCGGGGCCGACGAATTCGGTTTTTCCACCACCACTCTGGTGACCATGGGGTGCATCATGATGAGAAAATGCCACCTCAACACCTGTTCGGTGGGGGTCGCCACGCAGGACCCGGAGCTCAGAAAAAAATTCAAGGGTACGCCCGATGCGGTGGTTAACTTCTTCACTTTTATCGCCGAGGAAGTCCGTGAAATCATGGCCGAACTGGGTTACAGGCGCTTTTCAGACCTGATCGGGCGGGTGGAGCGGCTGGAGGGAGCCAAGGCCGCGGAGCACTGGAAAGCCAGCGGCCTCGATGTCGGCAAGATCCTGCATAAGCCCGACATGCCTGAAACCGTCGCTATTCGCAATGTGTGCCGGCAGGACCTTTCGGGCGACCTCGACGGAGCCCTCGATCACCGGTTGATCGCGGATAGCCGGCCTGCGTTCGACAGCCGCTATCAGGTTCACCTGAAATATCCCATCGTCAACACCGACCGGGCTTGCGGAGTGATGCTGAGTTACGAGATCTCCACCCGCTTCGGGGAGGAGGGCTTGCCGCCGGACACGATCTGCGTGGATTTCAAGGGGTCGGCCGGGCAAACGTTCGGTGGATTTCTTGCCCCCGGCGTTACTTTCTCACTCGCTGGAGATGCCAACGATTATGTCGGTAAGGGGCTCTCGGGCGGCAAGATCATCATTCATCCTTCGAGAGAGTGCCCCATCGTTCCCGAGGAGAATATTCTCGTCGGCAACACCGTGCTTTACGGGGCTATTTCCGGCAAGGCGTTCTTCCGCGGCATCGCCGGCGAGCGCTTCGCCGTGCGTAACAGCGGCGCCGAGACGGTGGTGGAAGGGGTCGGCGACCATGGCTGCGAATACATGACGGGGGGCACGGTGGTTGTCCTCGGCGAGACGGGGCGCAACTTCGCCGCCGGCATGAGCGGTGGCCTGGCTTATGTACTCGACCGGACCGGGGAATTCCCCATCCACTGCAATGAGGGCATGGTGGACCTCGAGCCGTTGAAGGAAGAGGAAGACATCGAGCGGCTACGCGTGCTCATCGAGGAGCATCATCTGCACACTCAGAGCACGGTGGCGAAGAAGATTCTCGACGCGTGGGAGGAGATGCTGCCGAAGTTTGTCAAAGTGTATCCGCGCGACTACCGTCGGGTGCTTGAAGAACGCAAAAAGCGGTTGAAGGAAGCCGCTATCGGGGAGGTGGCTTGATGGGCGCGATTGACGGATTCATGAAATTCGGCAGGCAGACCCTGCCCGAGCGCCCGGTCGACGAGCGCCTGAAGGATCATCGGGAGGTTTATGACAAGTTGCCCGAGGATAAGCTGCGCGAACAGGGGGCTCGTTGTATGGACTGCGGGGTTCCGTTTTGCCAGAGCCACACCGGTTGCCCGCTTGGCAACCTCATTCCCGACTGGAACGACATGGTTTATCGCGATCGCTGGGAGGACGCCCTCGCCCTGCTGCTGAAGACCAATAATTTCCCCGAATTCACCGGCCGTATTTGCCCGGCGCCGTGTGAAGGGGCCTGCGTGCTCGGCATCAACGAGCCGCCGGTGACGATCTGCATGATCGAACGCGAAATTTCCGAGCGCGGTTACAAGGAGGGATGGATTCAGCCCAGGCCGCCCGCGGCGCGCACAGGCAAGACGGTGGCTGTTGTGGGTTCCGGCCCGGCCGGGCTGGCCTGCGCGGCGCAGCTCAACCAGGCGGGGCATTCGGTGACCGTTTACGAGAAGGACGACCGCATCGGCGGCCTCCTTATGTACGGCATCCCCCATTTCAAGCTGGAGAAGAGTGTCGTCCATCGGCGCGTTGACCTCATGCGCGAAGAGGGCGTGGTGTTCAAAACCGGGGCGAATGTGGGGGTGGATTTCCCCATCCAGAAGCTACGGGACGAATTTGATGCGGTGGTGCTGTGCGGCGGGGCGCAGAAACCGCGTGATCTGCCGGTGGAAGGGCGGGAGCTCGATGGCATTCACTTCGCCATGGATTTTCTGCCGCAGCAGAACAAACGCAACGAGGGCGATGTGATCCCCGAGAGTATCGCCATCACCGCGAAGGATAAGAACGTTCTCATTATTGGCGGTGGGGATACCGGCAGCGATTGCCTGGGCACGTCGCTCCGGCAGGGCGCGCGCGCGGTGCACCAGTTCGAGTTGTTGCCCGAACCTCCGGCAAAGCGTGGCGAGCAGAACCCCTGGCCGCAGTGGCCGAAAGTTTTCCGGATGACGTCCTCCCACGCCGAGGCCCAAACAAAGGTGACCGAATATTGCGTGGCCACCAGCAACTTCAGCGGTCAGGATGGCAAGGTGAAGAAGGTGCATGCCGTTCACGTGCAGTTCGGCGAGCCCGACCCGAAGACCGGGCGGCAGGAACTCATCGAAGTGCCGGGCTCGGATTTCGAGCTGGATGTCGATCTGGTGCTTCTCGCCATGGGTTTCGTTTCCCCGATCCATGAAGGCATGGTGAAGGAATTGGGCGTGGAGCTGGACGGCCGGGGCAACGTCGCCTGCGACGAGAATAAAATGACCAGCGTCCAGGGAGTGTTCGTCGCCGGAGACATGACGCGCGGTCAGTCCCTGGTGGTGTGGGCCATCGCCGAAGGGCGGGAAGCCGCGCGCTCCATCGATCTTTTTCTCATGGGCGAAACCGATCTCCCGCACAGCGAATTTCTAAAGTAAAATCCTTCTTTTCGAAAATCAGCCCGGGAAGGGGAGACCCTTTCCCGGGCTTTTTCTTTTGCAGTCGCATTGGCGGCGGGTTTTTCCATTCATTTTATAGTAAGATCCGTGTCTTGGGGCGGTTCTCGCCGGACCCCCTGCCTATTGCCGCTGAATCCTAAGCCTTCGCAGAATTCATGCTACCCACTATTCTATCGATATGGGCACTCTTTGCCGGCATCGCCATGATCACCATGGGCAGCGGCCTGCAGGGAACGCTGATCGGCCTCCGCGCCAGGATCGAGGGTTTCTCGATCGTGGAGACGGGCATGGTGATGTCCTGTTACTACGGGGGCTTTTTCCTGGGTTCGCGGCTGGCTCCTAAGCTGGTGGCCAGGGTGGGACACATCCGTGCCTTCGCGGCGTTCACTTCGCTTGCTTCGGCCGCGGTTCTCGTCCATTTGGTATTTTTAACGCCGCTGGTGTGGGGGGGAATCCGGGTGGTGACGGGTTTCGCATTCGCCGGGTTGTTCGTGGTGGCGGAGAGCTGGTTGAACGACTGCAGCACCAATGAAATCCGCGGGCGGATTTTATCGACCTACATGGCGGTTCAGCACGGCGGTTTTTTCATCGGGCAGTTTTTCCTCAACCTTGCCAGCCCCGAGGGATTTCATCTTTTCGTCCTGGTATCGGTGCTGTTGTCCCTGGCGCTGATTCCCATTCTGGTGACCGTGACGCCAACACCTCAATTCGAATCGTTCCATTCTGTTTCTCTCAAAACTTTGTATGCCCTATCGCCGCTCGGCGTATTTGGTGCGGTGGGCGCGGGGTTGGGACAGGGTGCCTTCTGGGGGCTAGGCGCGGTGTATGCGCAGGAGGTGGGTTTTTCTCTCAGCGAGATTTCGATGTTCATGGCTTCCATCATCCTGGGCGGCTTCCTTTGCCAATGGCCTATTGGCTGGTTGTCCGACCGTTACGACCGCCGGCGGGTTCTTCATACCGTGGCCTGGTCGGCATCGGCGGTCGCGCTTATCTGCGTGTCGATTTCCTTTTACGCGAAGCCGCTGCTGTTTGCCGCCGCATTTTGCCTGGGGGGGCTCACGCTGCCTTTGTACCCGCTGATCCTGGCGCACACCAACGATCATCTCACCCGGTCTCAGATGGTTGGCGCGAGCAGCGCGATTGTCATGGTTTATGGCTTTGGCGCTTTTATGGGGCCTCTGACGGGCGCAGGAATCATGAAATTCGCCGGACCTGAAGGGTTCTTTTACAGCCAGGCGTTATTTTATGCGGGAATCGGCGGTTTTGCCTTGTACCGGATGGGCCAGCGCGCTCCCGTTCCACTGGAGGAGCAGAGTGCATTTATCCAGGTACCGCCGCGGCCTTCACCGGTGATTTCCGTGCTCACCCATCCTGATGTTGAAGAGGAAGCTGAGGCCACCGGCAAGGCGGAAGTCAACGAATGAGAGCCCATAAGGTCCATGGTGCCCAATCTTCGGGTTATTCCGGATGCGAGGGAGGGCAGGGGCTTTGGCGCAGGCCGATCTGGCGCGTGAATTTCGATGGGCCGGAGAAATAGCGGAGACAGATACGCGGTTGCGAGCACGGGGTCTGGCTTTGGCCTCAGGGCAACGTTTGTTGATGGAGCCCCGGGAAGCCGGAGCCTGCTGCGCTGAAGCAGGAGCGAAGCCGGGCGTGGGCTAGTGCATGAGTTTCTGAAAAAAACCTTTCAGCGGTTCTTTCACGTGCTTGCCGTCGATTTCGGCGAGTTCCTTGAACAATTCTTTCTGGCGTTTGTTCAGTTTCCTGGGTGTTTCCACGGTGAAATGGATGATTTGATCGCCGCGCCCGTGGCCCCTCAGGTTATGGATTCCGGCGCCGGCGATGCGGAAGGTGTCGCCGGATTGGGTTCCGGCCGGGACCGAAATCACCCGCGATTGATCCTTGTCGAGGAGTTGCACCTCGATCTCCGCGCCGAGGGCGGCCTGCGAAAACGAGATGGTGAGACGGCAGTGAATGTCGTTGCCTTCGCGGTGGAAGAACTCGTGCGCCGCAACGTGCACGAATACGAACAGGTCGCCTGGCGGCATGCCGCCGGGGCCGCTCTCCCCCTCGCCGCGCAACCTGAGACGCGAGCCGTCGTCGACGCCGCCGGGAATGTTCACCGCGACTTTTTTCTTCTCGAGCACGCGGCCCTCGCCGTGACATTCTGTACAGGGATTGGTGATGGTCTGGCCCTGGCCGTGGCAGTCCGGACAGGGTGAGCTCACGCTGAAAAAACCCTGGCTGCGTACCACCTGGCCGGTGCCGCGGCAGGTCGAGCAGGTCTTGGGCGAATGGCCCGGTTTGCAGCCGGAGCCCTTGCAGGTGGTGCAGGGGGCATGCTTGGTGATGTCGATTTCCTTGCTGACTCCGAACGCCGCCTCCTGGAACGTGATCGACAGGTCGAGCCGCAGGTCGGCGCCGGTGCTGCGGCGGCTTTGCCCGCCGGTAAAAAAATCGCCAAAGATGTCGCCGAACGAAGAGAAGATGTCTTCGAAACCGCTCGGTCCGCTGAAACCGCGGCCTTTGAGCCCCTCACGCCCGAACTGATCGTAGATATTTCTTTTTTCCGGGTCCTTGAGGACGTCGTACGCCTCGGAGGCTTCCTTGAACTTGTCCTCCGCCTCTGCATCGCCGGGATTTTTATCGGGATGGTATTTGAGGGCCTGCTGACGGTAGGCTTTCTTCAATTCGGTTTCTGATACGTTTCTCGATACGCCGAGAATATCGTAGTAATCGCGTTGGCTCATGAGTGTAGACTTTCTTCGTCGTTCGGGTTTTCAGGGCCGAAGGGGACCCATGCGTTTCTGGTGCGGGACAAACTTCATTGCTTGAGTTTGGCTACCTTGACCTTGGCCGCTTTGATGAGTTTTCCCTTGTACGTGTAGCCGGGTTCCAGTTCTTCAATAATGTCGTTGTCCTGGGCGGCATCGGCGGTTTCGATGGTCATGTAGACTTCATCGATCTTCGGGTCAAATTTCCGTCCGGCGGTCGGGATTTCCTCGACACCATTTTCGCC
>QJZQ01000163.1 GCA_003246675.1 Nitrospirota bacterium
CCCGCCGAAAAAAACCCCCGCCGCGAGAAACCAGGGCCGGGTGCCGAAAAAATAATCGATGCTGTACCCCATGAGCGCTCCCAGGGCCGTGGCCACCGCCATCTCTACGCCAAGCCGTAGCGCGATACTCAAGCCCTGACTTAAGCCGCTGTTTTTTCTCATCGATTGATGACTGGGGAGTGAATCGGCTTGCGGGCAAAAAAAGGTTCTATATCCTACAACATGTCCAACGTATTGTCCAAGAAATGTTTTGAAAATATTCGCAAACGGAATTTTTTTAATGGGGCGATAGGGGTGGGTGGACCCTCCTTCAGCAAGGACCTGCCACATAAAGCGGCCGAGCCCACCCGGCGGGCGGGGAGAAATCCCTTCCCTGGACATGCAGCCCGAAAAATTGCCGGGCTTCAGTACGGCAGTTCGCCGTATTCAGCCTCATATTGATCGAGCGGAATCATATCGATCGCGTCCCAGGGGCAACCTTCGAGCAAGGTGTCCATCGGTCCCTTGGTAGTGCATTTCTTGCAACCGATGCAGAGCAGTGGGTCCACATGGACCCGGTTGAAAAATGGCGCGTCGGGGTTATCCACCTCGTACATGCAGTTTTCCACCGGGCATTCGGTGATGCAGATGGGGGACCCGCCGCAACCCGTGCAAGCGTCGTTGATGACCGCCAGTATCTTTGGTTTTCTTTTCCTCTTCTGAGACCTTTTGGCTTTTTCGGCAACCGCCATGGAACTCACCCTGGAAAGGCATTAACGTTCGGGCGCCTAGGCAACCCCTTTCAACTCTGACATTCTAGCAAACAGGCCACCGATTAATACCAAAATCTTGGGGAATATGCAATCACTTCGGCACCGGCCGCACCGATTGCCTTGGGGAAGCTTGATGCAAACCAGAAAACTCCTTTAAAATTAAAGAGTTCTATCGCCGGAACCGGGCTCCGGGGAATCCGGGAACCACACGATTTTTCATTTACAAGGTTCCTCCCCATGTATTATGATAACTTAAGAAAGCCATGATTTTAGAAGCCTAGGGCCGTTTTCGCCACGCAACCGGGTACCTAGCTGTTTGCTTCTCCCCGGCGTTCCGATAAGCTCTATTATCAACCCGAATCTTAAGCCGTCTCATCTCCGCCAACCACCGGCGCTACGATAGGGGAAGAGATGGGTCCACATAATCATCCATCATGCCGTTCGAACGCGTCCTCGGGCAGGATCAGCCCGTCGAGATTCTCAAAAAATCCATTGAAAAAAAGACCGTCTCCCACGCCTACCTGTTTTACGGCCCCGAGGGTGTAGGCAAGAAACTGGCAGCCATCGAGCTTGCCAAGGCGCTCAACTGCCTGGGCCGGGGGAACGCGTGCGGCGGCTGCGAATCCTGCCGCAAAATCGATCAGCGGATTCATCCCGACTTTTTTCTCGTCGAGCCCGAGAAAAAGACGCCAACCAGCCGTGAGGCGGTGATCCGCATCGAGCGCATCCGCGAACTGCAAAAAAAACTGATCTACATGCCCTACGAAGGGCGAACCAAGGTGGCCCTTATCGACGGCGCCGAATGGATGAATGCGCAGGCCTCCAACACACTGCTGAAAACTCTGGAGGAGCCGCCGCGGGCGACGATCCTCATTCTGACCGTGGTCAACCCGTTTCAATTGCTGCCCACCCTCGTATCGCGCTGCCAGGGCATCCGCTTTGGCAGGCTTTCGTCGGAGATCATTCTCAAGGTCCTCGAAAAGGAACTGGAGGATAACGAAGACATCGCGGTGCTCAAGTTGCGGGCGGAGCGGGCCGAGGGCTCCATCAGCCGGGCGCTAGCGCTCCAGGAGGAACGGGTGGAGGCCGGCGAACAGCGGGAAAACCTCCTCGATCTCATCGCGGGCGTGTCGTTCGACCGGATGGACGCAGTGTTCAAATGGTCGAAGACCTGGGCGAGGAGAACCGGCACCCTGCAGCCGCTGCTCGACGAACTCCTCGGCCTGCTGCGGGACCTTGCGGTCCTCAAGGTGAGGGGCCCGTCGCATCTGCACAACCCGGACCTGCTGCGGCAGATGAGGCCGGTGGCGCAGATAAAATCGCTGCCCGCCCTGCTCGACATGTTCGATGCGGTGCGCGAGACCAAGCGCCTGCTTGCGGGCAACGCCAATGCGCAGCTGGCGCTCGAAACGCTGCTCATCAAATTCTCGGATACCCAGGGAAGGCCTCAATGAACACCCAGGAAAAGCCCAACCGGCAGGAAATTAAAAAGCCGCCGCCCAAGTTTCTCATCGGCGTTCGTGTTTTGAATGAAACCACCTCCGAATTGTTCGACCCCGGCCCCCTGTCCCTGCGCGTGGGCATGGACGTGGTCGTCGAAGCGGGCCGGGGAACGCGCGTGGGAACCGTGGCCTCGAACAAGATCCCCAATTTCCGCCAGGCGGCGGCGCGGAATTTCCGCCGCGTGCTGCGCGTCGCCACCGAAAACGACCACCAGGCCCTGGCGCGGAAGAAAAACCTGGAGACCGAGGCGCGAAGCCTCTGCTCCAGCAAGATCGACGAACTGAAGCTGCCGATGAACCTGAGCCGGGTGGTGCACGTGCCCGAAGCGAACAAGACCATCTTCTTTTTCACCGCCGAAGGCCGGGTGGATTTCCGCCAGCTCATCAAGGACCTCGCCGCCAGCCTCCGCCACCGCATCGAGATGAAGCAGGTGGGCGTGCGCGACGAGGCCCGCGTCATCGCCGGCTACGGCGTGTGCGGCGAATCGCTGTGTTGCGCCACTTTCCTCAAGGATTTCTCGCCGGTCACCATCCGCATGGCCAAGGACCAAGGGCTGGCGCTGAACCCGAGCAAGATCTCCGGTGTGTGCGGCCGCCTCATGTGCTGCCTGCAATACGAGCACGACAACTACCGCAAGCTGATCAAGCCCCTGCCGAAAACGGGCGCGCGCCTCGACACCCCGGACGGCCCGGGCAAAGTGATCAACCTCGAGATCCTCAATCAGAGAATCGTCGTCCGCCTGAACGACGAGAGCATCATGCATTACGACCTCGACGAACTCAAAGAGTACCTCCCGGCCAAAAAGGCGCAACCCGAAAAGAAGCGGCCCGACAAGGAAAAACCTAGAAAAAATTAACGAATAAAACAGCGGAACAGGGATGCCGAAAACCTCCAGCAAATTCTACGTCACCACCCCGATCTATTACGTCAATGATGTCCCGCATATCGGACACGCCTACACCACCATCGCCGCCGACGTCATCGCCCGTTACAAGCGCCTTGAGGGCTTTGAGGTTTTCTTCCTCACCGGCACCGACGAGCACGGGCAAAAGGTTCAGCAGGCCGCGGCCAAGCTTGGCATCAGCCCCGAGGAGCACGTCGACCGCCTGCACCAGCGCTTCAAGGAACTCTGGACGCGGCTCGGCATCACCCACAGCGACTTCATCCGCACTACCGACGAGCGGCACAAGAAGGTGGTGCGCGAAATTCTGACCCGGCTGCACGACGAAGGCGAGATTTACCGCGACAGCTACGAAGGCTGGTACTGCACTCCCGACGAGCGCTTCTGGACGGAGAAGGACCTGGTCGCCGGCAATTGCCCGGAGTGCGGACGCAAGGTCGAGAAAATTCGGGAGCACAACTATTTTTTCCGCATGGGCAAGCACCAGGACTGGCTGGCCGGCGCCATTCGCGACGACGAGCGCTTCATTCAGCCCGCCTCGCGCAAAAATGAGGTGCTCGGCTTTC
>QJZQ01000135.1 GCA_003246675.1 Nitrospirota bacterium
GTCCAACATGGGGAGCCAGTTAATAAAGGCCGCTCCATTTTGGTTTGGAGCGGCTTTTTGTTTTTTATTGTCCCGGTTTGATGCCTGCCCGAGGAGCTCTCAATATTATGCGCGGAAAATCTGTGTTTCCGGGGTGTTGAGGCCGCGGATTATTTAAAGAGGGAAATATAGGTGATTTTCCAGTTGATGAAGGACCGGGTCAGGGTCATTTCCAGGGGCGGTTGCTTGGGGTATTTGGGGAGAACCGTCACGGAAAAAGTGGTGGGGGAGACGTACTGCAACTTCGCGTAGGGAAAAATGTCTTCCTTCTTGAGTGGCGGTGGGCTTGGCAATGCGCTCACCCGGGTGGGTTGTTTTTTTTCTATCTCCTGAAGATGAGCCCAGTTGGTTAATTCTATCAGGGACCGGAGCCCCGTGGCGGTGATGGTTTGGGGACTCGTGTTCAGGCCGGCGAGGGAGGCCATGTCGGATTTTTTCATGGCTTCCGGGTCGATCAGCCTGGAGAAGGTGCGGTCGTCCCGGTCTTCGATGGCCACGATGATGCGGTAGAACGTCAGGTAAGGCAACAGGTATATCGCGATGGCCAGGAGAACCGAGACGGCGGCCGGCACCAGTATTTTTGCCGCCTGGAGTATTTTTTCCCGGCGCTGCTGGATTTCCTCGATTCTCTTGTTGAGGAAAAAGTACTTGAGCTCGGGAAGTTTGTCGAGCCGGTACCAGGTTTCGCCATTGATCGAGATGCGGTCGGAACTTCTGAATTTACCTTCCTGAATTTTGTCGGGAACTTTTTTGAGGTTGATGGTTCCCAGTTCGACCCGGCCCCGGCGCACCGCGACATCGGGATATTTTTTTTTGACGAGCTCGGATATGTCTTTTTCGAAGAAGTTCTTTTCGGCGCTTGGAACCTGGTAGAGCTCGGGAAATTTGTCCAGCCGGAACCAGGTGTGGCCGTTGAGGGAGATACGGTCGGAGCCCAGCAGCTTGCCGTCTTGGAGTTGGTCGGGGATTTTATTAAGGTTGACTCTGCCGAGGTCTATATTGCCCCGCCGTACGGTCACGTCGGGGTATTTTTGTTTGGCTGTGAAACTCATGCGTTGATACCGGTCTTACGTGGTGCGCTGGCAAGTGCCGGACCCTGAATATGTTTTTGACCTTTCAGGTCAGAGTGCGCGGGCGGCCTTTGCAGGCCGCGCTTCCGGGTTCTCCTGGCTCCGGGGTATATGGGTGCGGTGGTTAGAATGCGCCACCGTCCTGTTTGCCGGGTATGTAATGGCTTGGGGTGATGAACTTAAACATGTTGGCGAATTTTTTGGCCCTTGCGAGTTTTTCCTGACTCTCGGTCCGCATGTTCAGAAGATCGGTGGCGAACACTTCGTTGAAATAGGTGGACGCGGCCTGTTTGCGCTCTTCTTCGGTATTGTAGAGGGAGCGGGTATCGCCCAGTTCTCCGGCATCCAGCCAGATGCCGCCGCAGCCGGGGCATTCGTCGATCTCCACTTTGCGCTTCACGCTCACGAAATGACGCTGCATCACGATGCCATCGCATTTCGGGCAGGGGCGCCTGGAGGCGGGGTCATTTTTCACCGCGCCGCCTTTCGGGATATTGAGCAACGCCTCGCCGGCGGTTTCGTGAGGTTCGTCAAATTTTTCGAACTCGTAGTTATCGAACCACAGGCCGCCGCAGCCGCCTTTGCAGATATCGACAGTGATGCCGCCGGCCTCCATGGGGGTCAGCGGGTTATCGCAAGCTGGGCATTGCATGGTCAATCCTCCTTCAAATGATCGGTATCGAACGCCCGCTTTGCCGGGCCTGCCCCTGTGGGGCAATCGCCTTATAAAAGGGCTTTTTAATAAGATAAGGCAAGGGAAGGAAAATGTAAACCATTGATTTTGTTGACTCCAAGGCGAAGCGCAAGCGCCGGTTTTTAAGGTGTTTTGAAACCCCCCGCGGGCGGGCGCTGCGGGACTCAGGAAGGGGGCGATTGTTGCGGGTGGCTTTAAAAACCTTGCGGCGAGCGCCGGGAGTGGTGTACAGTTTTTTAATCCACTGGGAGAGCGAGTTGTTATTATTTGTTCCTTTCCCGCGGGCCGGTGCCTGAACTGGGTTCTGCGCCACCCGCTTCTCGATTCACCCCTTGAAAACCACGACCATGTCTTTCATGCCCGAACTTTTGGCTCCGGCCGGCAGCCCGGAAAAGATGCGCTACGCGTTTGCTTATGGCGCGGATGCGGTCTATGCGGGGATTCCGAAATTTTCCCTGCGCGCGCGCGAGAACCCGTTTAAGGATGAGACGCTGCTCGACGCCATAGAGGAGACTCACCGCCTGGGTAAGAAGATCTACATCACGGCCAACATCCTGCCGCCGAACCGCAAGGTGGATTCGTTTAAAAGGTCGCTGGAGAAATACGCGGCGGCCCGGCCCGACGGGTTGATCATGTCCGACCCGGGGCTCATTCAGTACGTCTTGAAGAATTTTCCCGACGTGCCGGTTCATCTTTCGGTGCAGACCAACACCATCAATTGGCCGTCGGTGAAATTCTGGTATGAGCTGGGGGTTCGCCGGGTGATTTTGTCGCGCGAGCTTTCCATCGAAGAGATCGCGGAAATCCACCACCGGGTGCCGGGCATGGAGCTGGAATCTTTTGTCCATGGGTCGATCTGTATTGCCTATTCCGGCCGTTGCCTGTTGTCGAACTACTTCAATCACCGCGACGCCAACCAGGGCACCTGCACCAACAGCTGCCGTTGGGAATATGATGTGCATGAGGGAAAGGGCAATGCGGACGGGGGTTCCTGCGGCGGCGGGGAATTCTTCATCGAGGAGAAGGAGCGCCCCGGCGAATTCATGCCCATTGATGAAGATGAGCACGGGACTTATATCATGAACTCCAAGGACCTGCGCGCCATTGAATTCTTGCGGCCGCTTGCCGAGGCGGGGGTGATTTCCTTCAAGATCGAGGGACGCTCTAAATCGATCTATTATCTGTCTCTGGTGACTCGTGCTTACCGCCGGGCGATCGACGATTTACGGGAGAACCGGCCTTTCAACCCCGGCCTGCTCGATGAGGTCGCGAAAACCGCCAACCGCGGTTTTACTTCGGCGTTCCTCGTGCCGCATCAGAGGGAGCAAACCGAGCGCATGGATTCGCCGCAGGAGACGGACTTGCCGCAGGTGTTCGCCGGCCAGGTGATGGAGACGAAAGCGGGCGGCTGGATGGAGGTGGCGGTGAAAAACCGCGTGGAAGTGGGCGATGAGCTGGAATTTATCTCCCCTGGCCACCAATACCGGTTCACTCTGGAGGAAATGGAAGATTCCGAGGGGACGGCTCTTACGGTTGCTCACGGCGGCGGCTGCCGGGTGTGGGTGAGAACGGCGGGGCCGGTGGAGCCTTACGCCCTGCTCAGCCTCGTCAAGGTTCCGGTGGCCCGGGTGGCCGATTGATCGGGATTCACTTCAGGCTGTTTTTCCCTCCGCTCTTTTTGGTGGTTTCCGCCCAGACGATGCCGCCCAGAACAATCAGAAATAAAATCAGACCCAGGGTCTTGGCGAAGGGCCGGGTGGAGAAATCGAACACGTCGTAAGTCGTAGTCCCGTCCAGTAACAGGGTGATCAGGACGAGGATGAAGAGCAGCGGCAGTTTTTTTAGATGGGTTCCCACGCGTGCCAAAAGGGGTACGGTGTGGCACGGTGAAGGAACGGGCTTCCGCTTTTTGCCGGCCACCCCTGGAGGTGATAATAAATTGGAATCTTCGGGAATCTCAAATATACTTGGCGTCTATCGGCAATTAGATTTTAACAGCATAATTTACAAGCGCAATTAAGATCGCGCCGGGCTTTAATAGCCGCGGCCGCATCATTGAGGAGAGACTTGACCCATGCCGCTTCCCGTCGGCCAGGCCATCAAAGTTGGCCTATACATATTCAAGCAGAAACTGAAGGGGCGCAAACGGTACCCGCTGGTGCTCATGCTGGAGCCGTTGTTTCGATGTAACCTCGAGTGCATCGGCTGCGGCAAGATTCAGAAGCCCAACGAAATTCTGAAAAGAAATATGAGCACGGAGGATTGCCTGAAGGCCGCGGAGGAATGTGGCGCTCCGGTGGTGTCCATTGCCGGCGGCGAGCCTCTCATGCATCCGCAGATTCAGGAGATCGTCGAAGGCCTGATCGCGCAGGGGCGTTATGTCTACCTGTGCACCAACGCGCTTCTTCTTGATTCCTACCTTGGCAAACTGCCGGTGACGCCCATGCTGACTCTGTCGATCCACCTTGATGGTCTGGAGGAGGTTCACGACCGCATCGTTGATCACAAGGGAACGTTCAAGGTGGCGGTGGAGGCCATTCGCAAAGCGAAGAAGATGGGATACCGGGTGACCAGCGCCACAACGTTCTTCGAAGACACCACGGTGGCCCAGGCGGAAAAGTTTCTCGACTTTACTAAGCCGCTGGGTGTCGATGGCGTCACCCTGGCCTCGGCCTTCCGCTACCCCGATGCGCCCGATCAGGAACATTTTTTTGGGCGAAAGCGGACCTTCGAGTTTTTCAATGAGCTGTTGAGTAAAAACAAGAACGGCCGGTGGGATATCAACCATTCACCGTTTTACCTGGATTTTCTTAAGGGTAACCGCGATTACGATTGCACCCCCTGGGGCAACCCCAATTATTCCGTCCTGGGCTGGCAGAAACCCTGCTACCTGCTCGATGAGGGTTACGCGGAAACCTTTGAGGAACTCATGAATTCCACGGACTGGGATAGCTACGGCCACCGCAACAACCCCAAGTGCGCCGATTGCACGGCCCATTGCGGCTATGAGGCCACGGCGGCGGAAGATGCCACGGCCAATTTAAAGAATATGATCGAATCCGCACGCGGGGCGTTTTCCTAGCCAGGCGATTTCTCCCGGCCCCCTTCCCTTTTTATTGTAAATTTTCCGGCAGGCGGGTGGCGCCGTCGATGCGGGCTTCGTCGATTTGTTCACGCGTAACGCCCTCGGCCATTTTCAGGTTGGCCCCTTTCAGGTTGGTCCCTTTCAGGTTGCAGCTTTTGAGGTCGGCCCGGATCAGGTTGGCTCCCTCCAGATTGGCGTTTTCCAGGTTGGCCCAGCGCAGGTTGGCTCCCCGCAGGTTGGCGCCCTGTAAATTGGCGTGGTTGAGATCGGCGTTTTTCAGGTAAGCGCCGTAGAGGTTGGCGCCCTGTAAATCGGCTTGGGCCAGCTTGGCGCCGATCAGCACCGCGCCTTTCAGCGGGGCTCTGGCCAGGGCGGCGGCGTGGCCCTCTTTACCCGCGCTGGTCAGCCAGTGCTGATGCGACTGCAGAATATCTTTCAGTTCATCGCTGGAAAGGGACCGGTCTTCCGGGGCGGGAGAAAGGCTGTCGCTGGAGATATCGGATTCCTGGGTCATGGCCGGGGCGATTTAAAAAGATTCAGGGGGTCAATTTACCTGTATCTTGGCCGCGCGGCAAATGTTTTTGCTGGCGGGCGCCGCCAGAATTCCGCCGCGGGTCCCCCTGTCCGGCGGCTGGCCGGAAGCCGGAGCCTTCACCCCTTCTTTAACGGGGGAGCGGCCCACGATGCACCCACGTCTTAGCCTGATTTCTGCTGCTTTAACAACCCATTGAAATTTCAAGTAGTAAGGCCTCACCCGAGGGGCCTGATCCGAGCCCTTAACGGGTTGAGTAAATTTAATCCTTTTGGTATAATTTGCTGACTTTTATAAGATTTTAATAATAAATTTAATGAATAAGGAATAGACTTTGCTGAGACTCAGGCCAGGGTATATCCGGACGTTTATCGTCTTCCTGATGTTGGCGGGCTTCCTGGCGGGTGGCTGTGCAAGCCCGCAAGTTCAGCCCGACGATGCGGATTCAAAGAAAACGGCCCGTTTGAAATTTCAGGAGGCCTTAAATTTCGGCAAGCTGAATATGAAGGAGGAGATGATCGCGACCCTCCTCGAGGTGGTCAGCCTGGACCCGGAAAACCTGAACTACCGCATGCACCTGGGCAATGCCTATGTGTTGAACGACGAGGTGGAAAACGGCGAAAAGACCTACCAAGCGATCCTGGATAAAGATAAGGATTACAAGCCCGCCCTGCTGGAACTCGGCCGTCTGGCCATGAGGAGGGGCAACTGGAAGCAAGCCACCCATTATTTTAATGAGATTTTGAGCCGGCCGGGAACGCCCATGCCGCACCAGGTTTATAACTATCTGGCGATCAGCTATTACCGCCTGGGCATGTACCCGGAAGCGGAAGGGGAATGGTTGAAAGCCCTCGCGATCAAGGAATACGCGCCCATTCGACTGAACCTGGCCTTGGCCTACCGGGACCAGGAGCGCTTCCAGGAGGCGAGGGCCTCGCTGGAGAAGGCGATCGACCTGGACCCCAAATTAGCCCAGGCCCATTATGAGATCGCGATTTTATATTTGAAGGAAAGTTGGAATCAAAAAGCGGAGAAGCATTTTAATGAGGTGCTCCGGCTGGCGCCGCAAAGCCAGTGGGCGCAATCGTCCAGAGAATATTTGAAAGTCATGCAAACAGGATCATGAGCGAAACCGAAGACTTTGGTTCTTACCTGAAACACGAGAGAGAACTTCGGGGCGTAGCCCTCGAAGACATCGCGGACCAGACGAAGATTCATCTGAAATATCTGGAAGCGCTGGAAAATAATCTTTACGACCACCTCCCGGGGGAGGTTTTTGTCAAAGGTTATATTCGTTCGTACGCGAAATCCATTGGCTCGAACGTCGAGGAAGTCATCAATGCCTATGATGATTCGGTGGGCCGGGAGCGGCGCCAGCTATTGGAAGACGAGTATTCCGGTCAAATAAAGAAAAAGTCCGCCATGCGGCCAGTGATCGGGCTCGTTGTTTTCGTCGTGGTTCTGGCGGGTTTGGTCTACGGTGGGATGTTTTTCTATCAGACTCAGCAGAAAACCTCGACGCCGACGCCGGTGGTGATGAACCCCAAGCCGGTTTCCGCCGAGCCCGCCCCGCAGGAAAACAGCCCCGAGGATGAAAAAAATATTGCCCCGGAACCGGCCGCTGAGCCGACTCCGAAACCGGCCGGCGATCAACAGCAAAGAGCGGGTTTTTCAGAGAATTTCGGTACTCCGAAGGATGAAAAAGCGCCCCCAAAAGAGGCTGTCCCCCCTGCCAAAGAGCTTGCCGCCGAGCTTCCCAAGAGTAAAAAAACTTCGACGGAAGACGAAAAGGAGGTTATAATTCAAAGTGTTGCAGTATCGGCGAAAGCGACTGAAGAAAATAAACCGGCCGCCGCGGCGGCCGAACCGGCCCCTCCCCTTGTCCTGAAAATCCAGGCAAAGGAAAACGCCTGGTTCAACTTGACGGTGGACGATTATCGGGAGGAGGATTTCATTCTTTCCGGCGGTCTTGAGAAAACGTTTTCCGGCAAGGAGAAGTTTCGCATCACGATCGGCAACAAAACCAGCACGCACTTGTATTTGAATGGCAAGCCGGTGGTTCTGCCGGAGGTTTCGGGCGAAGTGGTCCGGGATTTTATTATTAATTCTTCATTGCTCGAGTGAACCGTGGCTAAGATTGACGCGTTTTTTAAATTGATGAATGAGCAGAGCGCTTCCGACCTGCATCTGGTGGCGGGCTCGCAGCCGATTCTCCGGGTCCATGGAGACATGGAGCGGGTCAAATACAAGATTCTGGGAAATGATGAACTCAAGGCCATGCTCTACGAGATTGCCCCCGAGGACAAGATCAAGGTCTTCGAGGAAACCGGCGATATCGATTTTGCCTACGAGATTCCCAACCTGGCGCGTTACCGGGCTAATTATTTTCAGCAGAAATGGGGCATCGGCGCGGTATTTCGCGAAATTCCGAGCAACATCATGACGGTTGAACAGCTCGGCCTGCCTCCGGTCCTCAACAAATTGTCGATGTTGCACAAGGGCTTGGTGCTGGTGACGGGACCCACGGGAAGCGGCAAGTCCACCACGCTTGCCGCCATGATCGACCATGTCAACCGCAACAAGAGAAGCCATATCATCACCATTGAGGACCCGGTCGAGTTCGTTCACACCAGCAAGGGTTGCGTCATCAACCACCGTGAGGTGGGGGTCCATACACGGGGTTTTAAGTCGGCCCTGCGCGGGGCCCTGCGCGAGGACCCCGATATCATCCTCGTCGGCGAAATGCGGGACCTGGAAACCATCGAGCTGGCCCTCGAAGCCGCTTCCACGGGCCATCTGGTTTTTGGCACGTTGCATACCTCCAGTGCCGCGAAGACCATCGACCGAGTCATCGACGTGTTTCCCTCGCACCAGCAGGCGCAGATCCGCACCACCCTTTCCGAATCCCTCAAGGGCGTGGTTGCGCAGAATTTGTTCAAGCGGATCGATAAAAAGGGACGCATGGCGGTGCTGGAAATCCTGGTGTGCACCCCGGCGGTGGCCAACCTGGTCCGGGAAGGCAAGACCTTCCAGATTCCTTCCGCCATTCAGACGGGTAAAAAGTTTGGTATGCAATCCCTGGACGACGCCATCCTGGATGCCTTGCAGTCGCGAAAAATCAGCGAGGTGGATGCCTACGACAAGGCGCTGGTGAAGGATCGCTTCATTCAGTTCTTAAAAACACCCCCGGAATTCATTTAAAGACCCTTATGAAAAAAGCCGAAATCGATCATATTCTGACGACGATGCTGGAGTCCCAATCGAATATTTCGGACCTCAATATCACACCCGGAAAACCGTTTCAGGTGGAAAGCTCCGGTGAGCTGACGCCGGTGAAAATGGAACCGTTTATTTCCAAAATCACCCCCTTCCAGTCGGAGATATTCGCCATGAATATCATCAACTCCGACCGCCGGCTTCTGCAAATGCTGGTGCGCGACGGTTCCTGCGACTGCTCCTATTTTCTGGAAGGGAAAGTTCGTTTTCGTGTGAGTATTTTTTCCCGGCAGGGGCAGTACAGTATTGTGCTCAGGAAACTGGAAACGCGGGTTCCGACGATTGAAGAAATGGATCTTCCGCCGCAGTTTTCTCGCATTGCGGATAATAAAAACGGCCTGGTTCTCGTCACGGGGGCGACCGGAAGCGGTAAAACCACCACGCTCGCCACCATCCTCAATAAAATGAATGAGGACAAGGCGATCCATATCATCACCCTTGAGGATCCGGTCGAGTACCTGCATCCGCAGAAGAAGGCGACCTTCAACCAGCGGGAACTCGGGGCGGATTATGATACGTTCTCCACGGGCTTGCGGGCCGCCTTGCGCCAGGCACCCAAGGTGATTCTGGTGGGCGAAATGCGGGATCGGGAAACCATCGAGGTGGGTCTTAGTGCGTCTGAAACCGGCCATCTCGTGCTCAGCACCCTGCACACCATCGACGCGGGGCAGACGATCAACCGCATCCTCGGTATGTTTCCCCAGGAAGAGGAAAGGCATATCCGCGTGCGCCTGGCCGACAGCCTTCGCTGGGTTATCAGCCAGCGGCTGGTGCCCAAAATAGGCGGTGGACGGATCGCCCTGTTCGAAGTCATGTCTTCGAGTTTTCGTGTGAAAGACTCCATTATTAACGGAGAGTCGGAAGGCAAGACCTTCTATGAAATCATCACCGAAGGCGATGCTTATGGCATGTGGACGTTCGACCAGTACATCCTCAAATTGTTCAAGAAGGGGTTGATCACGGAGGAAACAGCCCTGGCTTATGCATCGCGCAGGGCGGTGGTCGGCCGAGGCATCGATACGATCAAAGCGGGTAAAGGCGAGAGAACCACCGACATCGATGATCTTTCGATGGATGCGGACTATGAAGAGGAATTAAGAAAATAGAATTTGCCAGGCCGGAGAATCGTAACGGTCGAATATCTTTCGATGAGTGCGGGCCTGGGAAGAGCAACTGAAAAACAGGGTTTTGCGAGGAATAAAAATGCAGATCATTTGTGCCGGGTGCGAGCGACCCATCAATATCCCCGATGAAAAACTGCCGAAGGGTAAAGCCTTCATGGTGACTTGCCCTGCCTGCAAAACCAAGGTCCGAGTCGACCCGCAGCCTGAAGAACCCGTTGGTGCCGAATGGGAGGATGAGGACGACCATCTGGATATGCCAGGCCAGGTTCTGGATACCGACTACAGCATGGGGGATGATGAGGATGAAGACCTTGTCATCTACGATGAAACGGACCGGCTGGCCCTGGTTCTTGATGATAAAAACAGGGAGATATGGGCCAAGACCCTCGCCGAGTATCACCCGACCTGGGGTTCTCTCAACATTCATCTGGCACAGGAGGAGGGCTTCAAGGTCCAAACCGCGAAATCTCCCGGTCATGCGGTGCACAAAATTAAATTCACTCAATTCAACCTGGTGGCGTTGCACGAGAACTATTGCAACGTCCCTTTTGAAAAAAGCCCCGTCTATAAAGCGCTTATCGAGATGCAAATGTCGCAACGGAGAAATATCTTCGTGGTGTTGACGGGCGCGAAATTCAAAACGCTCAACAACATGCAGGCCTTTGGCCATAGCGTGAACCTGGTGGTCAATGAGAAGGATTTAGACAAGCTGCCGCAGATTTTGAAAAAGTCTATTCGGGAAAACGAGATTTTCTATAAAATATTCCGGGAAACCCTCAACTCGGCTGGAAAATCATGACGATCGGGAATGCGCCTGTCATTCAGCGGTATTCGGATGGAGATGTGATCATCTCGGAAGGGGTGATCAGCAATAACGCTTATGTGGTTATTTCCGGCAAGGTGCGAATCACTAAAAAGGTGAACCACAAGACGGTTATCGTGGGAACTCTTAAAAAGGGCGATGTATTCGGCGAAATGGGCCTGATCTCGAGCGCTGTTCGAAGCGCGACCGTGCTTGCCGTGGGGGAAGTGACGGTGGGGTTCATTGACAGGGATTCGTTTGAAAAGCTCCTGCAAACCCTGCCCGAAGAATTAAAAATTATTATTGGGGCCCTCGTGCAGCGCCTGCGGATCACCACGGAGATGTTAACGCGGATAGGTTCGGAACTGGCGGAATCCAAAGGCCAGAAAAATAACTGAAACATCAAGGGAATCTATAAAGGGACTCACCTGTGCCAATTTATACTTATAATACCCGAGTCAGAGGCCAGTTGAAACAAGGGGAAGTCGAAGCCGAGGACGAGAAATCCGCCGCCGCAAAACTCAAGCTGCAGAATATCCGCGCGACCTCACTGCGGAAAAAGAAAGCAAAAAGCGAATTCTTCGGCGCCAAGAAACAGAAGATCACCGGCCGGGACCTGGTCATATTCACGCGACAGTTTTCCACCATGGTGGATGCGGGTCTGCCTCTGGTCCAGTGTCTGGATATTCTTGGAAAGCAGGCGGATAACAAGACCTTTGGCGATATCATCCTGCAGGTGAAAAGCAACATCGAGGCGGGAAGCGATCTCTCCGATTCCATGCGCAAGCACCCCAAGGTATTTGATAATTTATTCACCAACCTGGTGGAAGCGGGTGAAACGGGCGGTATTCTGGATGTGATCCTGAAGCGGCTCGCGGAGTACATTGAAAAAGCCGAGGCCCTTAAAAAACGCGTCAAATCAGCCATGGTCTATCCTGGCGTGATCATCGCCGTAGCGGTGGGCGTGGTGGCCTTTCTCATGGTGTTCGTCATTCCGGCGTTTGCGACGATGTTCCAGGGTGCGGGACAGGAACTTCCCGGGCCAACGAGAGTCGTTCTTATGGTCAGCGATTTCTTCCGCACCAAGTGGTACTATATGTTCATCGGCGGCGGGGCGCTGTTTTTCCTGGTCAAAAAAATCTACGCCACCGAAAAGGGCCGAATTGAGATCGACCGCATGGCTCTCAAGATGCCGGTGGTGGGAGTTCTCATCCGCAAAGTCTCCGTGGCTAAATTCACCCGGACGCTCGGTACCCTGGTGGCCAGCGGAGTGCCCATCATCGAAGCGCTGGATATCTGCGCGCGGACCTCTGGAAATAAAATTGTAGAACTCGCGGTCTTGCGCACCATCGAATCCATCAAGGAAGGTGAAAGCATCGCCGCACCTCTGGCGCGCGAGGAGGTTTTTCCCCCCATGGTGATCCAGATGATCGACGTGGGTGAAAACTCCGGCTCGCTGGATTCCATGCTGATGAAAATCGCCGACTTCTACGATGAAGAGGTGGATGCCGCCGTGGCCGCACTGACATCGCTGCTGGAACCCATGCTGATGGTGTTCCTGGGCATCCTGGTCGGTTTCATCGTTGTGGCGATGTACCTGCCCATCTTCAAGCTGGGCGACACGATTTAAAAAAGCAATACCACAGTTCCCGGGAAGGGTTCCACAGCCCTTCCCGGAACTTCGGGCCCACCCACATGGCGCGTAAATTCCATAACCCGGAAGAGGAACTATTCCTCCGCGTCAAGGCCATCATGGTGTTGCGGGTGGTGTTCCTTACGGGATTCATCGCCCTCATCATCCCCTTCCAGCAACGCTTCGACATCGCCGCGAATGTTGTTCCGCTAAGCGTCGTTATTGGCTCGGCCTACTTGCTGACAGGGATCTATGCGCTGTTGCTGAAGTTCTGGAAGCCGGCCTTCAGCGCCTCGGTGCAGCTGGCGGGCGACCTGGGCATCGTTGGCGGTATCATCTACACCACCGGGGGAATACATAGCCCCTTTTCCTTCCTCTTTCTGTTCGTCATCATCGCAACCAGCGTGGTTTTATCTCAGGCGGCCTGTTACCTGGTTGCGTCGGGAGCCAGCATCACCTACGGCCTGCTCATCGACCTGGAATATTTTAGCGTCATCCACCCGGTCCAGCTATTTCAGGAGAGCAGTGCTTCTTTCGAGAGCGGTTATGTTTTCTACATCATATTTCTGAATATCGCCTCCTTTTACTCGGTAGCCTATTTAAGCAGCATCCTGTCCAACCGCCTGCGCATCATGCGGGAAGAACTGGCCATGGCCAGCATGGATCTTAGGGAACTGCAGGCGTTTCACAGTAGCGTCGTGCAGGATATGGGCAATGGTCTTCTGACCACCGACCTGGAAGGGAACATCACCTCCCTCAATCAGGCGGCGGAGGACATCACAGGATTTCAGATAGAAGACTGTTTGGGCCAGTGCGCAGGAACCATCCTGGAGATCCCAAGCTTTCGCAAGTTTCTGCAAGATCCCGAATCCGCACGCCTTCCCATGGAAATCGAGGATACGTGCAAACGCAGGGATAATAGACAAATTATCATCCGCATGAAGATCAGCCGTTTCTCCGGACATGGCTTACCCGTCAAAGGGTACATCTGCGTGTTTGAAGACCTGACCGAAGTAAAAGAAATTCAGGATAAATATTACCAGGCCCAGCAACTGGCCGCCGTCGGCCGTTTCAGCGCCGGCCTGGCCCATGAAATTCGCAACCCCCTCGCATCGCTCAGCGGCTCCATCCAGGTGCTGAGCAAGGGGCTGGTGCTCACGAATTCATATCGCAAGCTGATGGAAATCGTGCTCAAGGAGGCTGACCGATTGAACCTCATCCTCACCGAATTTCTGAATTATTCGCAACCGAAAAAGAACAACAAGGCCCTGGTGGACTTGACCCAAATCATTCGCGACCGGCTCACGCTGCTGAGAAATAGTGAGGAATACCATCCCTCCATAGAAATCACATTTGAAACTTCAGAGGACCACATCATTATCGATTCCGATGAAGAACAAATCAAACAGCTGGTGTGGAACCTGTGCATCAACGCAATGCAAGCCATGCCCATGGGCGGGCAGCTGAATATATCTCTCGTCCGGCACGATGGAGAAACAAACAGCGAAGCGCCGGGGGT
>QJZQ01000114.1 GCA_003246675.1 Nitrospirota bacterium
GGGATATTTTTTTCGGGCAAATAGGGTCATGGTTGCTCACCGTCTAGGGTGGGTGGCGCGGGACAGTTGGCTGCTTGCGGTATCGTGGGTCTTAGGGATTCCCTTGGGCGATGCCATTTTTGGAGGATGATCGGGAAATCAAGGTCTGCCCACCGGGATTCCCCCCGGGGGGGGTTAGAAAGCACCGCCGTCCTGCTTGCCGGGAATGTAATAGCTTGGAGTGATGAACTTAAACATATTGGCGAATTTTTTCGCCCGCGCCAATTTGTCCTGACTCTCGGTTTGCAGGTTCAGGAGGTCGGTCGAAAACACATCGTTGAAATAGGTGGCCGCGGCCTGCTTGCGCTCTTCCTCGGTGTTGTAGAGGGTGCGCGTTTCGGCCAGTTCACCGGCGTCGAGCCAAATGCCGCCGCACATTGGGCACTCGTCAATTTCAACCTTGTGCTTGACGCTCACGAAGTGACGCTGCATCACGATTCCATCGCATTTCGGGCAAGGGTGCTTGCCGGCCTGGTCGTCTTTCACCGCACCCCTTCTTTCGAAATTGAGCAGCGATTCACCGGCGGTTTCGTGGGGCTCGTCGAATTTTTCGAACTCATAATTATCGAACCAGATGCCGCCGCACCCGCCTTTGCAGATATCGACGGTGACGCCGCCGGCCTCCATGGGGCTCAGCTGGTTATCACAAGCAGGGCATTGCATGTTCTTTCCTCCTTAATTGATCGAAATCGAACCTCCCGGGGGCCGGGTGTTAAGCCCACAGTGGGAATCGCCTTAAAAAAAGGCTCTTTAATTAAGATAAGGCAAGGGAAGGAAAATGTAAACTATTGATTTTATTGGTTTCAGGGTCGGCGATAAGTGCCGGTTTTTGGCCGGTTTTAGCCGCTTGCCCCTTGCCGGTGCGGCCGTGGCCAGGGACGGTCGGGCTCCGGGTTAGGGCGATTTAAAATGCTTGCGGCGGGCGGCAGGGGTGTTGTAGAGTTTTTTATTCAACGGGAAGAGTGAGCGGTTATTTTTTTCCTTTCCTGCGGGTCGGGGCATGTTCGCGCAAAACCCCGTTCGCCGCTTTACCCACGACGGGATCACCAGAACAATGTCCATCACTCCCGAACTTTTAGCCCCGGCGGGCAGCCCGGAAAAAATGCGCTACGCGTTCGCCTATGGCGCGGACGCGGTCTACGCGGGGATTCCAAAATTCTCCCTGCGCGCGCGCGAAAACCTGTTCAAGGACGAAACGCTTCTGGACGCCATCGATGAGGTGCATCGCCTGGGAAAAAAAATTTATATCACCGCCAACATTCTGCCGCCGAACCGCAAGGTGGATTCGTTCCGGAAGTCGCTCGAAAAATATGCCGCCGCCCGTCCCGATGGGTTGATCATGTCGGACCCCGGCCTGATCCAGTATGTGTTGAAACATTTTCCCGATGTTCCGGTTCATCTTTCGGTGCAGACCAATACTATTAACTGGCCGTCGGTAAAATTTTGGCATGATCTGGGGGTTCGCCGGGTGATTTTGTCGCGTGAGCTTTCCATCGAGGAGATCGCTGAAATCCACCGCCGGGTGCCGGGAATGGAACTGGAATCCTTTGTCCATGGCTCCATCTGCATCGCCTACTCCGGGCGCTGCCTGCTGTCGAACTATTTCAATCACCGCGATGCCAACCAGGGCACCTGCACCAATAGTTGCCGATGGGAGTACGATGTGCATGAAGGAAAAGAAAACGCAGGTTCCTGTGGCGGCGGTGAATATTTTATTGAAGAAAAGGAACGTCCCGGGGAACTCATGCCGATCGATGAGGATGAGCACGGAACCTATATCATGAACTCCAAGGATTTGCGTGCGATTGAATTCCTCGAGCCGCTGCAGGAGGCGGGTGTGATGTCCTTCAAGATCGAGGGGCGCTCGAAGTCGATTTATTATCTTTCCCTCATAACCCGCGCCTACCGACGGGCCATCGACGACCTGATGAACAACCGCCCATTCAATCCAGAATTACTGGGCGAGGTGGAGAAGACCGCGAATCGTGGTTTCACCTCTGCGTTTCTCAGGCCGCACCAGAGGGAGGAAACCGAGCGTATGGATTCGCCGCAGGTGACGGAATTGCCGCAAGTGTTCGCCGGTCAGGTGATAAACACGCGGGCCGGCGGATGGATGGAGGTCGAGGTTAAAAATCGCGTGGAGCGGGGAGACGCGCTGGAATTCATTTCTCCCGGTCACCAATACCGCTTCGTGCTGGAAGAGATGAAAGACCGGGAAGGTTCGGCCCTTGATGTGGCCCATGGAGGGGGCGGCCGCGTGTGGTTGCGAACGGCGGGGCCGGTGGAGCTTTATGCGTTGCTCAGCCTTATCAAGGTTCCGGCGGAAGTGGAAAGCCCGATGGGTTGAAAAGGGTTCACTTCAAGCTGTTTTTTCCTCCGTTCTTTTTGGTGGTCTCGGCCCAGACGATGGCGGCCAGAATCCCTACGAAAAACAGCAGCCCAAGCGCCTTCGCCAAGGGCTGGGTGGAGAAGTCGAACAGGTCGTAGGTCAGGGTGCCATCCAGGACCAGGGCTAGCAAAATAAGGACGAAGAGCAGCGTCAGTTTTTTTAGATGGGTTCCCACGCGTGCGAAAAGGGTGCGGTGTGGCGCGGCGACGGAACAGGCTCTTGCATTTTGCCGCCCACCTCAGGGGCGATTATCGATTGGAATCCTCGGAAATCTAAAATATACTTGGGGCCTATCGGCAATTAAGATTTTAACAGTTTAATTAAGAAGCGCAATTCAAGATTGCGCCGGGCTTTCAGGCGCGACCTATTTAGGAGAAATTCGACCCATGCCGCTTCCAGTCGGCCAGGCCATCAAAGTCGGCCTTTACATATTTAAGCAAAAACTCAAGGGGCGCAAGCGGTATCCGCTGGTGCTCATGCTGGAGCCGTTGTTTCGATGCAACCTCGAATGCATCGGCTGCGGCAAGATTCAGAAACCCAACGAAATTTTGAAGCAAAACATGAGCCCGGAGGATTGCCTGAAGGCGGCGGAGGAATGCGGTGCGCCGGTGGTATCCATCGCCGGCGGCGAGCCGCTCATGCACCCGCAGATTCAGGAGATCGTCGAAGGGCTGATCGCCCAAGGGCGTTACGTCTATCTGTGCACCAACGCGCTGCTGCTCGATTCTTTTCTCGGCAAGTTGCCGGTGACGCCCCTGCTCACCCTATCGGTGCACCTCGATGGCCTGGAAGAAGTGCACGATCGCATCGTCGATCATAAAGGAACGTTCAAGGTGGCGGTGGAGGCCATTCGCAAGGCCAAGAAGTTGGGCTACCGGGTGACCAGCGCCACCACGTTTTTTGAGGACACGACGGTAGCGCAGGCAGAGAAATTCCTCGACTTCACGAAACCGCTGGGGGTGGATGGTGTCACCCTGGCCTCGGCCTTTCGCTACCCGGACGCGCCCGATCAGGATCATTTCTTCGGGAGAAAGCGAACCTTCGAGTTCTTCAACGAACTGCTCAGTAAAAACAAGAACGGGCGCTGGGATATCAACCACTCACCGTTTTACCTGGATTTTTTGAAGGGAAACCGGGATTACGATTGCACGCCTTGGGGCAACCCCAATTATTCCGTGCTCGGGTGGCAAAAGCCCTGCTATCTGCTGGATGAAGGTTATGCGGAAACGTTTGAGGAATTGATGGAAACTACGCCCTGGGAGAAATACGGCC
>QJZQ01000087.1 GCA_003246675.1 Nitrospirota bacterium
AAAGAACTCATCCTCGAAGCCCTGGAGAAAACCAATTGGGTCAAGAACAAGGCGGCGGGCCTGCTGGGCCTTAACCGCACCACCCTCGTCGAAAAGCTGAAAAAGATGAATATCAAGCGCGACGGCCAGGCCTGAGGCGCAACTCTCCCCATCGCGCGCACGGGGGTTCCCCTGCGTTCTGTGACTTGTCGATAATCAGGATAGCGCCCAGCGGGTGGCGGGCAGCCCAAGCCCGGCGGCAGCCGGGCGGAAAAGGCGGGTCGGCGGCAGTGCTGCGGGCTTACTCGATGCGGGCTTCCGCCAGTTCCTTGGCGATGCGTACGGCTTCCCGGACAAACTTCTGGTAGGACTGGTCGGTATCCTTGTGCTGGGTTTGTTTGACGATTTTCTCTCCATCGGCGTCCACAACCAGGTCCAGCACATTGATCCCGGGGGTCACATGGTGTTTTCGGATCTCTATTTTGATCGTCTTGACTTCCATCGATGTGTCTCCAAACGGTCTAAAAATAAGGTTGCGCGAGCAACATTAAATAGCATTTCATTCCGGGGCGGTCAAGCGCCAAATGCTTGCCGGCTTGCCCCGGCCCGGCCCCGGTGAAGATTTTCCACGCCGGGGGGTTGATCCTGGCTCCAATTCGCCGATAAATCCTTCATGGGTGTTTCCCATCGCCCTGGGGAGCGTTGACTGCCCGGAGCGGGGATTCGCGATAAAAAATAAGCTGACCCCGTTGCCGGGGAAGGAGCCGCCATGAAAATCGTTGTCAACGGTCATGAAGAGACGCGAACGTTCCAGGGAGAATCGCTCAAGGACCTGCTTGAGGATATCCTGGAAAAAAATACGCTCGAAGGCCAGTCCGCCGCCCGGGTGAGGATCAACGAGGAGGACCTGCCGGTGGACCAGGAGGCCACCTACGAGACTCCCGTCTCCGCGATTCAGTCCCTGGAAGTCGAGTTTTCCTCGCTTGCCCGCATCCTCAGAAAAAATATCATCAACGCCGAGGACTACCTCGAGCGGCTGGTTCCCGCCATCGGCATGGCGGCCGACCTGTTTCGGTCGGGCAGCGAGCAGGAAGCGAACCGGGTGTTTGTGAGCATCATCGACGGCATCGGCTGGTTGTCGGAGGTCGTGGAGATGGTGGCGGCGGCCCTGTATGGCGACGGCCGCGACAAAACCTTCGACGGGGAAAGCATCAAGGACCGGCAAACCCGTCTGCTGGCGCTCAGCGAGGAAATGCTCAAAGCCAACAAGAACCAGGACTGGGTGCTGCTTGCCGACCTTCTGGACTATGAACTTCTGCCTTATTACAAAGAATGGCAGGGTCTCTGGCCGAGGATTCGCGAAGAGTCCTGACCCCCTCTCCTCCACTCCTCCCCCCCCTCTGGCGCGGACAGGAGCGCATTTTTGCGCTATAATATCCCCATGTTCCGCGAGCTCCCGTGCGTTAACCCGGCAAAGCCGGGGCCGAGCGCCGTGGTTCGCTTCCTTTGTCTCTAAAAGCGCTGATCCCGATGCAGGATAATACCCTGGTGGCGCAGGCGATGGCTTGCCTGCATGAACAGAAAGCAAACTACGACCGCCTGCTTGTACGGATGGAAGCGCAGCTTGAGGCCGCGGTGAGGGATGACGAGCCGGGTCTTAAACGCGAAGCGGAAGCCATACGCACCGGCATCGCCCGGGCGCGTGCGCTCGACGAAAGCCTGGCCGAAACCTGGGGCCGTTTGCCGGGGCCGGCCCGCGACGAACTGAGCACCAGGGCGACGGGCCTGCGGGGCGAGCTTCAGGCCGCTCTCGAAAAAATCATGGAACTGGAAAACGCCTGCGCCGTGAGCCTCCGGGAAAAGAAGGCCCGCCTGGGGCAGTCGATCGCCGGGCTCAGGCAGGGGAAGACCCTGCTGAAAGCGTATTCCGGCCCGCGGCCGGGCGGCGGAAGGTTCTCGGGAAACATCTAGGGTCTTGCCATGCAATTCACCGTTCATCAGGCCGCCCGAATCTCCGGCCGTTACCTCGGCCAGCAGAAACTCGCCCGGCGCATCAAGATAAACGCGGGGCGTTTTGCCCAGGTTACGCAGGATCGGGTGGAAATTTCCGTGGAAGCCCGCCGCCTGTTCGGCCTGCGGCAGGCGGCTGAAGCAAAAGGCAGCGGCGATGGGCAGGGAGCCGTGGCGACCTGAATAGAGTCCTTTTTGAGATGCTCGCGGGCTTATAAAAATTATTGTTAAAGCGGTATTGCAGAGCCCCCTTCCTTGCCCCGCAAACCGGGGCAGACAAACCCTCCCTCTTTGTGAGAAAATAGGCCCATCGGATTCGTTGACTTAAGGCGATATTGCCGAGATTTTATTAGAGCGGCACGTTCGTCTCGCTTAAGGGCGAGAGAGGGCGTGCATTGAAAGAAGCAGGCGATGAAACTCTACAGACCCTATTCGGTAATCCCCGCCTCCCGGCTCGAGGGGCCCTTCGAAGAAAAGACCGTCCGGGTGGACTGGATCTGCCACGAGCGGGAAGAAGCGGTGTTGCCGTATTACCAGATGATCAAAAAATATGAGGAAATCGAAGACTCGGTCCGGCAGAAAAACTGGATCGAGGAGCGGGTGGATAATCTTTTGACTTTGGCCGAGACCGAAGACTTGAGAGGCTACCTGGCCCGAACCGATCAGTTCGGTTTGTCGAGCTTTCCCTTCGAGGTGGAGGAATTTCCCATTCCCGTCGCCTCGGGCGATCTTCCCCTGTTCAAGGAAAAATACCGCAATGAGGAGGGGATGCGGGGCTGCATCTACCTGTACGCCCGGGGGGAGGCGTACGACCTGGGTATTCCCATCATCGGCGTCATTTCTCCGTTTCGGGAACTCCGGGACATTCACACCGTGGGCGATATGCTGCGCGAGATCGACACGCAAAAAGGCTGAACAGGGGACACCCATGGATGACAAACACCTGGAGTCCATTCTGGTCATCGGCCTCGGCAAGGTGGGGCGCCTGGTGGCCGACCTGCTGCACGAAAACGGCTACCGGGTGCGCGGCATGGACCTTGGCCGCGGCAAGGAAGCCGCATACGAAGTCATCGCCGGCGATACCGGAGACAAGCAGGCGCTCAAGGCCGCCATGCAGGGTATGGACGCCGTTGTCACCTGCCTTCCCTTTCACCTGAACCAGGGCATCGCCCATGCCGCCTGCGAGGCGGGCATCCATTATTTCGATCTCACCGAAGACGTTCCCACCACCCGCGAGGTGCGCAAGCTCGCGGAAAACGCGCGCGGCATCATGGCGCCGCAGTGCGGGCTGGCGCCGGGGTTCATCAGCATCGCCGGGGCGCACCTGGCCCGGAGTTTCGACAAGCTCCGCAGCATCGAACTTCGCGTGGGGGCGCTGCCCCAGCACCCGAGCGGCCTGCTGGGCTACGCGATCAACTGGTCGGCCGAGGGCGTGGTCAACGAATACCTCAACGACTGCGAGGTGATCCGCGGCGGTAAGCGGGACCGGGTGCCCGCCATGCAATCGGTGGAGACCGTCGTCATCGACGGGGTGCAGCTCGAGGCGTTTTCCACCTCTGGCGGCCTGGGCACCCTGTGCGAGACCTTCGACGGCAAGGTGGAAAAGCTCAATTACAAGACCGTCCGCTACCCCGGCCATTGCCACCTGATGCGCTTTTTCTTCGACGAACTGCGTATGCGCGCCGACCGCCGGCGGGCGGGCGAAATTCTGGTCAACGCCAAGCCGCCGGTCAACGACGATGTGGTCTACATTCACGCTTCCGTGGAAGGGTGGAAGGACGGCGACCTGCTGCGCGACGAGTTCGTGCGCAGTTATTACCCGAAGGAGATCGCGGGGAAGATGTGGAAGGCGATCTCCTGGACCACCGCCTCGAGCGTGGTGGCGGTGGTGGAGCTTGCCGCCCGCGGGGAGATTCCCGGCCGCGGTTTCCTGAAGCAGGAGACGATCCCCCTGGAGAAGTTTCTTGGTACGCCCACGGGGGCTAATTTTAAAAAATAAAAGAACAGGACTTCCATGATTTGTGTTCCCATAGTCGGCCCCTCGATGGAGAGGGCGCTCCAGGACCTGACACGCGCCCATCCGCTGGCCGACCTGGTCGAGCTTCGCCTCGACCTCATCGACAGGCCCGACCTTCCCGCTCTGCTCAAAGCGGCGACCCGGCCCGCCATCGTCACCCACCGCACCAAGCTCGAGGGCGGGCAGTTCGGCGGCACCGAGGAGCAGCGGGTCCGCCTGCTCCGCCAGGCCATCGACCTGGGCGCGCCCTATATCGATATCGAAGCCTCCACCGCGCGCGAGTATCTGCAACCGATCCTCGAAAACAAGGGCGATACCCGCGTCATCCTGTCCTACCACGATTTCAGCAAGACCCTGGACGATCTTGCGCCGCTCTATGAAATCATGGGTGAGTTGCCGGCGGATATCCTGAAGATCGTCACCTACGCGCAGGACATCACCGACAACCTGAAAATGTTCGCGCTGCTCAGGCGAGCCAAAAAAGAGGGCCGTCCGCTAATCGCCCTGTGCATGGGCGAGAGGGGCGAGATCAGCCGCATCCTGTCGCCGTTGTACGGCGGGTTCCTGACCTTCGGCGCTTTGGAGACCGGCAAGGAGAGCGCTCCCGGGCAAATGCTCGCCTCGACGCTGCGCGACGTCTACCGGATCGGCCTGCCCCGGGAAGACGGGTTCAGGGTGTACGGGGTCATCGGCAATCCCGTGGCCAAGAGCAAGGGGTACCGGGTGCACAACCGTGCGTTTGCCGAAACGGGTTCGCCCGACATTTACGTTCCGTTCCTGGTGGATAACGCCGGCCGGTTCTTCGAGGGTTTTAAGGACTGGATTTCAGGGTTCAGCGTCACCATGCCCTTCAAGGAGGAGATTCCGCGCTACCTCGACCGGGTGGATGAAGCCGCGCGCAAAATCGGCGCGGTGAATACGGTGGTGCGCGAGGCGGACGGCTGGGCGGGCTACAACACCGATGGGGCGGGCGCGCTCAAGGCGCTGGAGGAGCGGGTGTCTCTCAAGGATAAAAACGTGCTGATTCTGGGTTCCGGCGGCACCGCGAAGGCCATCGGCCACAGCGTGGCCGGACGAGGCGGGCGCGTCACGGTCACCTACCATTCGAACCCGGAGCGCGGCCAGGCCCTGGCGCGGGAACTTGGCGGGCAGGCGGTGCACAGCCGCGAAGCGGGGGCGCGGCCGGTGGACGTGCTGATCAACTGCTCGCCGGTGGGCATGAGCCCCGATGTCCACGAAACGCCCTTCTCCGCGGGCAACCTGCGTCCGGGGATGGTGGTGTTCGATTCGGTCTACAACCCGCCCGAGACGCGGCTTCTGCGCGAGGCGCGGGCGGCGGGGTGCGAGGTCATTGCGGGGGCGGAGCTGTTCATCCACCAGGCGGCGCTGCAGTTCGATCTGTGGACCGGGCGGCCGGCTCCGGTTCAGGCCATGCGCGAGGCGCTCATGGAAACCCCGCCGAGCGCCTGACCGGCGCTTCCGGGCTCCTCAGCGGTAGCGGGGCACCGACGGGTCGACGATCTGCGACCAGGCGTCGATGCCGCCTGTGAGGTTGTGCACTTTCTTGAAGCCCGACTCCAGAAGAATCATCGCCGCGTGGTGCGAACGCACCCCGTGGTGGCAGTAGACCACGATCTCCTCCTCGAACTGGAATTCCTGCACCCGGTCGGCCACTTCCATCAGCGGAATATGTTCCGATCCCTCGATGCTGGCGAGCGACCGCTCCCAATCTTCACGCACGTCGAGCAAAAAAATATCGTCGCCCCGGTCCATGCGTTCCTTGAGTTGTTTGGAGTTCATCGCAAGAACCTGGCTCATGTTTTATCCTCCGGTGTCAGAAGCATCACTTAAATCCTAAAAGAGGCCAGTAGGCCAGCAGCAGAAACAGGTAGCCCGCCAGGCCGAGAAGGGCGAGCAGGCTACCCGAGCGGATCATTTCGCCCAGCGAGAGATAACGCGAGGAATAGGCCAGCGCCGATGCCGGTGTGGCGATGGGCAGAATGAAGGCGAAATTACTGGGCAGCACCACGGTCATCGCGGCGACGGCCGGGCTGATGCCGTACGCCGGGCACAGGGTGATGGCAGGGGGCAGGAGGATCGCGATCACCGCCGAATTGCTCATGAACGTGGTCAGCAGGAAGGAGCATACCGCGATGGTGAAGAGGAACACTCCCGCCGTTTCGATGGTTCCCTCGAAAATCTGCTTCGCCAGCCACAGCGCGGCGCCCGACTCGGCCATCACCTGCCCCAGGCAGATGGCGCCGCCGTACATCAGGATGATGGCCCAGTTGATATGCTGTTCCACCATCTTCCAGTTGACCAGGTTGAGGATGAACAGGAGGACGATGGATACCATGGCGATATTGGCGATGCCGAGCGAATCGCCGTGCATGAACCAGAGGTACAGGGTGAAGCCCATGACGACGGCGATGCCTTTTTCCTGCAGGCTCAATTTTCCCAGGGCCTGGTGTTTGCGATGCAAAATTTCGTGAGCGGGGCCGATATCCTCGAGATCGGGCGGGAACATGATGCGGAGCACCGCCCAGCCGCTGGCGAACAAGATGAGCACCAGGGGAAAAGCCAGCAGGCTGTACTCGAGAAAGCCGATGGTGCTTGCCCCGTCGCTGGCGTTTTCGAGAATTTCAACGGCAAGGGGAACGCGCCCGCCGCCGAGAACGGTGGCGGCGCCGCCAATGATGCAGCCCCAGGCCAGCGCAAAGAACAGGGCCTTGGCGAAGCGGGATTTATTTTTCGAGAGACCGAGCGAGCCGACGATTTCCAGGATGAGGGGAAACAGCATGGCCGCCACCGCGTGCTCCGACATGAAGCAGGAACTCACCGCCGCGAAACTGTAGATCGAGGCGATCAGCCGGCTGGGGCTGCCGCCGCATTGTTCCATCACCCACATCGAGAGGCGGGTGCTCAAGCCGCTGCCGATCATCGAGGCGGAAAGAATGAACACGCCGAGGATAAAAAACACCGCCTTGTTGCCGAAAAAGGAGTACACCTGCGAGGCGTCCATGATGCCCAGCATGGGAATCGCGGCGATGGCCAGCAGGCTGGTGATGGAAAGCGGGATGACGTTGCTGGTCCACAAACTCACGCAGAGGAAAAAGACGCAAAGCACCTTGTAGCCTTCCGGCGAGAGATCCGCGGGGCCTTCCTGCCCGAGAAGAATGAAGAAGATGGAGAACACCAGCCCGAGCACCAGCGGCCGGCGGACGCGGTCGAGAATCACCACCCACAGGGGCCGGCGGTCGACGATGATGTTGGGGGATTTATCCCAAATGTCCATTTCTTGCATCGATGGATTTTCCACAGGGCTGATCGAAGGTTTGCAGGCGAGGAAGGGGCGGAACCGCTGGGGGGGTGCCTCCCCGGGCGCCCAAGGCCCGAACCGGGTCTCAGCACTATAGCGGCGAACGGGGGGACAGGCAAGTCCTTTGATTTATTTCCCCCAAGTCCGGGAAGGGGGCCCGCCGGGCCGGGCTCTGGGCCGCGATTCCTCCGATCTTCGGGCGGGGGCAGGGATTTTTTTTGAAATGCCCGAGGGCGGTATTTTTTTTTGTGAATCGGCCCTATATAATGCTATTTTAACGAATTACACGCCAACTCTCTCAGGCCCTGTGGCCGCGCCCTGAAAGGGCCTGGTTTTCGGCCGGCGGGGTTGGGGAATGCAACCAAACACCTGTGTTTATCGTGCGGTTCGCCGCCGGTGAAGATTTGGAGACCGTTTTATGGGCATGACCATCACTGAAAAAATCCTGGCCGCCCACGCCGGGGCTGCAACCGTCAAACCGGGGGACAATATCTGGGTCGATGTCGACGTACTGATGACCCACGACGTGTGCGGCCCGGGCACCATCGGGATCTTCAAGAAACAGTTCGGTGAGCACGCCAAAGTCTGGGACCGCGAAAAGGTGGTCATCATTCCCGATCATTTCGTCTTCACCGCCGACCCGCACGCCAAACGCAACCTGGAAATTCTGCGGGATTTTGTTTCGGAGCAGCAGCTGCCCTATTTCTACGATGCGGGAACCGATAATTACAAGGGCGTCTGCCATATCGCCCTTGCCCAGGAAGGCCACAACCGGCCGGGGGAGATCCTGTTCGGAACCGATTCGCACACCTGCACCTCCGGCGCCTTCGGCATGTTTTCCACCGGCATCGGCAACACCGACGCCGCGTTCATCCTGGGCACGGGCAAGTTGTGGGTGAAGGTGCCCGAAACCATGCGCTTCGAATTCAAAGGCACCTTCCCGCCCTACATCATGGCCAAGGACATTTTGCTGCAGGTCATCGGCGACATCGGCGTCGATGGCGCGACCTACCGGGCGATGGAATGGGCGGGCGACGCGGTGATGAAATTTTCCATGGAAGAGCGGATGACGCTGTGCAACATGGCCATCGAGGCCGGGGGCAAAAGCGCCATCATCGAGGCCGACCAGGTGACGAAGGACTACGTCCAGAAGAGAACCGACAAGCCATTCAAGGTGTACCATTCAGACGCGGACGCCGCTTATTTCCTGAAAAAAATCTACAACGCCGACGAAATGCAGCCCGTGGTTGCCAAGCCGCATTCGCCGGACAACAAGGCCCTCGTCAGCGAAGTCAGCGACGTGAAGATCGACCGATCCTACATCGGCTCCTGCACCGGCGGTAAAGTGGCCGATTTCAGGGCCGCCGCCGAGATCATGCAGGGCCGCAAGGTGAAGGTGGACACCTTCATTGTCCCCGCCACGCGCGAAGTCGAGGCCGACCTGCACAAGGAAAAAATCGGCGGCAAGACCCTGGCGGAAATATTCGTGGAGGCCGGCGCCAGCCTGGGCGAACCCTCCTGTGCGGCCTGCCTGGGCGGGCCGAAGGACACCTTCGGGCGGACCAACGACAAGGAAGTCGTGGTGTCCACCACCAACCGCAATTTCCCGGGCCGCATGGGGTCGAAGCAGTCGCAGGTCTACCTCGCGTCGCCTTACACGGCCGCCGCCTCGGCGTTGACCGGGCGCATCACCGACCCGAGAGAGTTTTTAAACTGAAGTCCATTCCATCGACAGGAATCATGAAAAAAATCATCGAAGGCAAAGCGTACGTTCTCGGTAACGATATCGACACCGATCAAATCATCCCGGCGGAGCATCTGGTTTACAGCCTCAGCGACCCCGAAGAGAGAAAGAACTACGGGCGCTACGCCCTGTCCGGCGTTCCCGCGGCGGGCGCGGGGCTGCCCGGCGGCGGCCAGCCTTTCGTCAAGGAAGGCCAGACGGAGTCGGAATACCGCATCATCGTCGGCGGCAGGAATTTCGGCTGCGGCTCCTCCCGCGAGCACGCACCGGCCTGCCTGGAAATCGCCGGTATCGAGGCGGTGGTGGCGGAATCCTACGCACGGATTTTTTACCGCAATTCGGTGGACGGCGGGTTTTTCATCCCCTTCGAAACCCCGGCGCCGTTGACGGAAGAGATTAAAACCGGGGATGCCCTCCGGATCGATGTCGACGCGGGGACGTTGACCCATTTGCCCAGTGGAAAAATCTGGACCCTGAAATCCCTCGGCGAGGTTATCGAGATCATCCAGGCCGGGGATATTTTTGAATACGCCAGAAAAACAGGCATGATTCCCGGATGAAAACGGGAAAGAGAGGACGCGGCATGAAGTCATTGAACCGGGCCGCGGGTATCGCTTTCCTTACGGCCCTCTTTTGCGGGGCGGGGGTGCCCGTGGGGTCGCCGCTGGCGGCCGAAGCACCCGCGGTTTTGCTGGAAAAGAAAATGGTGTCCGTGCCCGCGGGGAAGTTCACCATGGGAACCACTCTGCAGGAGATCGAGTGGGTGGTCCGGGAATTCGGCTCCGAATCCCGCGAGTGGTATCTCGATGAAATGCCCGCCCACGAAGTGGATCTCAAGGGGTTTTTGATCGACGAGCACGAAGTCACCTTCATCGAATACATGACTTTTGTCGACAAAGAGAGGGTGAGCCCGCCGAAGCATTTCGACAACGCGCGCTTTAATGGACGGCTTCAGCCCGTGGTGGGTATTGGCTGGGAAGAAGCCAGTGCCTATTGCCGCTGGGTCGGCAAGCGCCTGCCCACCGAGGCGGAATGGGAAAAGGCAGCGCGAGGCCCCTCCGGCCTGCGTTACCCCTGGGGCAGCGAGCCCGAGGCATCCCGCGCCAACCACCGGGGGATGATGGACAATTACCGCTACACCGCACCCGTGGGCGATTACCCGGAGGGCAAAAGCCCCTACGGGGTGATGGATATGGCGGGCAATGTCTGGGAATGGACGGCGGATTGGTACAAACCCTATCCCGGCAATGAGCACCCCAGCGACCTGTACGGGGAAAAACTCCGCGTGATTCGCGGCGGTTCCTGGTCATCCAATATGGATCTTGCGCGGTCATCCGTGCGTGGCAAGGCGGCGCCGGACCAGCGGCAGGACTACATCGGTTTCCGTTGCGCTAAAAATTCTTGAACGGGAGGGTGAGCACATGCAGAAATTTATTCAGGCACTAATCCCCGCGGCGGCGTTTCTCCTGTTTGCGCAAACCCTTCCGGCCAGTGAACCCGGCGAGCATGCGGGGAAGGAAATGCGGGGCGGGCAGGAAGGCGGGCACGGAGGAGGCCACAAAGGCGGGCACCATGGCTATGGCCGGCCCAAGGGCCCGCCGGCGGATATCCCGAAACATATCCAGGAGCGCATGAGCCCGGACGGCTCCGGCATCAACCTCAACAATTCGCAGATCGGCGTTCCCGGCATGGTCATCCTGGCGGGTACGCCGGAGCTCAAGAACGTGACCTCTCTCGCGCTGATGAAGAACAAGCTGGGCGACGAGGGGGTGAAGATCCTCTCCGGGAGCGAGACCTTCCGGCACGTCGAACTCCTGAACCTGTGGCAAAACAGCATCACCGCGGAGGGGGCCGCAAGCCTCGCGGCATCCCCCCATATCACCGGCCTTAAGGAACTGATCCTGTCCCGCAACAGCGTGGGAGATGAAGGCACGGCGGCCCTTGTCAACTCAGCCAATGCCAGCCACCTGGAGACGCTGAACCTCGACGGCAACCAGATTGGCGATCAGGGTGCACTGGCCATCGCCCAATCACCGCATCTTTCCAATCTCAAAAAACTCGACCTCTACAACAACCAGATCAGCCCCGAAGGCTTGAAGGCCCTGTTGCAGTCCGAGCATCTGAAAAGCCTGGAAGAGCTGACCCTGATCCGCAACAACATCGATATCGATTCCGCCGATGCCCTGGCGAAAACGAAAACCCTGCCGAAACTGAAAGTCCTGTCGATTTTCTAGCGCCCCGGCCCCCTGGCTGGCGCGTTAGAACCGGGCTCCGAGAGCGATGGAGAGGATGTTCTCATCGTAATCGACCGAAGGCAGGTTCGAATCGTTGTTGATGTACTTGTAGCTGAAACTCAGGTCGAGCGGCTCCATCAGTTTCTTCGAGAGACTGGCTTTCAGCGTATTGATCTTGTCCAGCCTCTCCTTGCCGATGCTCGGCGTCCGGTGGTCGTAATCGCGGTAATTGAACTCGTAGGACGCGTTGAAGGTCGTCTCGACCGGGCCGGGCATTTTCAGCGCGGCTTTCAGGATGTTCGCGAGGTAGTCGAACTCCGGCCCGCGGGCGTCTTCCGAGGCGAGCCGGTAACTGCCGCTCACGTACGCTTTGCTTTCCATGAAAAACAGGTACTGGGTGAGGCCGAGGGAATGCTGGTGGGCGTCGCGCCGCCGTTCGTTGTCGAAGTCCTTGTCCTGATACATGTAGCTGACGTCGGTGTAGAGCGTGGGCGACAGCTGGATTCCCATGCGGGGGGTGAACAGGAACAGCTCCATGAAATCGTCCCCGTCGAGGTTGCTGTTGGTGTAGGAGACGTTGCCCCCGAAATCCGTCTTGCCCCTTTCCATGCTGCCATCCAGGCCGAAGGTGTGCGACTGGAAATTAAACTCCGAGCGGTCGGCGTATAAGCTTTGGTAGAAGTCGTACTCGGCCTCCATCTTGAAGTCCGGCGTGTCGAGGAAACGGTAGCCGCCGCCCAGCTCGAAAACCCCGGCGATGTCCGAATCGTTGGAGACGATGTCTTTTTCCGGGCGGGCCAGGTTATCGTCGTATTCAAAGCCGGCGCTGACATCGATATGCCAGGGCTTATCTTCCGCCTGGGCCAGCCAGGGAAAACCGCCGAATAATAAAAAAACAAAAAGACCGAGAAACGCTTTTCCTTGATACGACGACATATCCTGACCGCTCCTAAAGTGAAGTTTTAAATCCGCCGGGCCGCGGCCCGTAAAAGAATAAATAGAGAAAGCCGGGGCAGACCCTGCCCCAACTCCCGCAGAAACGTTACACACCTTCCCGCACAGGGCCCTTAATCAACCTTTCTTGGCGCTCTTCGCCGCTTCCTTGACGGCATCCCGTGTCGCCTCGCGCGCCGCCTTGCGGGCTTCCCGTGCGGCATCGCGTGCGGCTTTCCTGGCCTCGTGCCTTACTTCTTTGACCTGCTTTTCCGCAAGAGCCTCCCCCGTGATTCCGCTGGTGGCGGCGGGGGCGCTTCCCGCCAGGGAAGGCGGGGAATTGCCGTCGATCCGTGCCAGGAACTTATCTCTCTCTCTCACCGCCTTGGTCGAAAATTTATCGCCGTCGGTGCGGTTATTTTTTTCCATGAACCGCGCCTCCTTCTCAAGCGCGAGGGTGAGCTTGCGGATGCCGTGCTTGTCCAGGTCTTCATCGATGATGCGCTGCATGAGCTGCTGATTGAAGTTGAGGGACAGGCCGCTTTTCTCCGCGTTGTTCAGGGCCTGGTTGAGTTCGCGCACCTGATCATCGGAAAGGTCTTCCACGAACCCCGGAGCCCAGTCTTCATTGCCTTCGGTGGAAAGGGTGGAAACGAGTTTTTCGCGGCTGTCGAAAAAGTTGCCATCGTCCGCAAAGGTGCTCGCGGCAAACAGCAGAAAGGCGGCCAGCATCGCGCCTAGGAGGGGGGCCTGTATCAATAAACGCGGTTTCATCGGTGGAACCTCCAAAACAGGTTGCAGGAATTGAATGCCATCCAAAACCTATATTAAAGCCCTGCGGCCCGTTTAAGAGGGCCGCGTGCATGACGCCTAGTTTCCGGCAGAACGCATAGAAATGGGAGGATTTAGATCACAGAAAAATGACTTGCGCCGAGCGTTATCCGATACCGCCGAAAAACCGGCGGATTTGCAGGCTTGCGGAGAGGCCGGGCCGGCAGGCGGGAATGAAGGAGAGGGTATTTTATGCGTGGTCTTGCGAGGGGAGGCGGGCAGGCGCACTAATGGTGCGGCTCACCGTGTTTCCAGATCACCTGGTTTTCAGCGCTTTTAATGTAGGCGAAGTCCCGGTCCGCCTTCTCGTTCAGGGTGACGGGTTCCTCGGCGTCCACCACCATGGCCGAGACTTTTTCCATGGTGCCGCCTAGCTGCAGGTAGATCTGCGCGCCATTTTCAAGCCGCGCGCTTTTGTAGATGAATACAAAATTGTAATAGTGGGAAAAGTACAGCGGCACCTCGCCGTACTGCTCGAAGGCTTCGTCGTCGGTCATGGCCATTGCCTTTCTGCGGGGCCTGGGCAAGCGTTGATATCTGATATCTGGAAAGCGAAAAAAAAGGTGCGAGGGGACGGAATCGAACCGCCGACACGAGGATTTTCAGTCCTCTGCTCTACCGACTGAGCTACCCTCGCATTCCAAGGGTGGGAAGGGCGAAAAGTATCATAAAGC
>QJZQ01000194.1 GCA_003246675.1 Nitrospirota bacterium
GGATGCCGAACCCGTTCACGATAAAACCTTTTTTCCCGCAGGCCATCGCCACCGCCTCGGCATGATAGCCCTTCACCGGCAGGGTTGCCGATCCCGTTCACGATAAACCCGTTTTTCCCGCAGGCCATCACCACCGCCCCCGGCATGATAGCCCTTCACCGCTCCTTCCTTCTCGTCAAACCTGCCCCGGTTTGCGGAGACTTTCGAAGACCCTGGGCACGTTGCATTTGGTCCACATGCTGTGTAAATAGTAAGGAAATATTTACGGCTCCGTGACTCTGCGGTGACATCGCTGTGAAAATTATTGATTAGATTGGGGTTTCCCGAGTTAAGAAGGAAGCGGGAGAAATTCGACTGTGATCTGGATTACAAACAGGGCTTTCAAGCCGTGAAAAATTTGCTATAGTAACCGCATCTCTAGATACACATCCATGGAAAGCTATGCGTTTTAACCGGGAATTTACCAAACTCAGACGCGGGAATATTGTTCAGGAAAATTTCCCCACCGGGTCCCTCATCCCCATGATCGAGCGGGGTGAGCTGACGGGTGCGGAAGAAATTTCCATCGATGGTGTCCGCTGGACTCGTCTGGACGGGCATTCCCAGCTCGCTGCGTATTTTATGAGTGGCTTAAAAGCGGGCAAGGCCACCAAAAATCAACGGAAGAAAAATTCTGCCAAGGGGCGTGTTCCCTCGAAAGTCAGCCGCAAATTGGAGGGTGATCTGGAAATCATTCAGATTGAACTCACCGGCGAGGCCGAAACGGAGACCGCCGAATCCGCCCTGCATGTGGAGGAGATCGAGCTGGTCGATGAAGGGGATGCGGAGGCCGCGAGAGAAAAGCAAGGCGGCTTAAGCAGCGGGCCGCTGGAAACCCTGGAAGTCGAAACGGTGGAGCTTGCCGGCCAACCAGACAGCGGGGAAGAGGAATTGTTCGAAGCGGAGGTGGTGCCCACGGTGATTTCCGCCCAGGAGGATCTGGAGGGTATCGCCCCGGCCGACCCGCTCGAACGGGTTTCCCTCGGCGATGCCGAACCCCTGGTGGAAGAGTTGCCCGAGCACCCCGAGCCTGAAGATACGGCTGTGGAATGGGTGGACCCCGAAGCCCTGGACGCGTCCTTTGAGCCGCCCGCGCTCGACGAGAGGGTGCAGTGGAAGTTCCGCGAAATGTCTCAGGGTGAAATGAATGTGGACCCCATCGAAAGCGAATTCTTTTCCACCGACCACCTCGATAGCCTGACCGATGCCCTGGTTCGGGAAACGATCCAGAATTCGCTGGACGCAGGCCTGCCGGGCCAGAAGGTCCGGGTCCGGTTTCGCATCACCGAGCCGGTTCCCCACAACCGCCACTGGTTGGAAAGTTATCTGTCGAGCCTGATGCCCCATCTGGCCGCCGATAAATCAGGCTTGGCCTATCAGCCGAAGCCCAGCGATCCGCTCAATTTTCTGGTGATCGAGGATTTTGGCACCCGTGGGCTGGAAGGCGACCCGTGGCAGGACAACGACCTCGACGGCAAGATCCGCGAAGGCAAGAACGATTTCTTTTATTTCTGGCGAAATGTCGGCCGCTCCAAAAAAGGCAAGGAAGAACGCGGCCGCTGGGGCTTGGGGAAAACCGTCTTCCAGGCGGTGTCCCGAATCAACACCTTTTTTGGCCTCACCGTGCGCGCATCCGACGGCCAGTCCCTGCTCATGGGGCAGTCGGTGTTGAAGACGCACCTGATCAACGGCCGCAAGCATTACCCTTACGGGTGGTACGGTATTTTTGAGGACGACTTCGTCACCCCCGTGGACAACTTCGACCACCTGGTGCGGTTTTGCGAGGACTTGAAGCTGGAGCGCTTCGGCAAATCCGGACTGTCGATGGTCGTTCCATTTCCCGACCCCGCCATCGGCGCCGCTTCGATCATATCCTCCACCCTGATTCATTATTTTGCCCCGATCCTTTCAGGCGACCTGGTGGTGGACGTGGTGGACAGGAAAAGCAGCGTCACCATCGACAAGGCCCGGATCGACAAGCAGGTTCCCCTCATCAACCATGGCCGGAAAAAGGTCGAAGAGGATGACTTTCGCGGGCTGCTCGGCCTCATGCGCTGGGCCATCGACTTTCCCGAGGAAGGCCTTGTGCACCTGGCCATGGGCGAGAAGGGCAAGTCGCCCAAGTGGTCGGAGGATCTGCTCAAGCCGCATGTCCTCAAAACCCTTAGCCGCCAGTTGGGGGAAGGGCGGCCGTTGGCCTTGCGCGTTCCCATGGTGGTGCAGAAAAAAGGCGAGGCTCCGGAGGAGACGTATTTTGACCTGTTCCTGCAAAAGGACGACCGCCTGGATAAGGCCGAGGACCATTTCGTGCGCGAGGGCATCACCCTTGCGGGGGTGAAATCGCTGCGTCAAAAAGGGTTGCGCGTGATCGTGTGGGTCAAGGACAAGGCGCTGTCGTGTTTCCTGGGCGATTCGGAAAACCCTGCGCACACCGAATGGCAGGAGCGTTCGCCCAAGTTTCGCGGCCGTTACATTCGCGGGCCGGGCTGTATTCGCTTCGTAAAAAACAGCCCCAAGGAAATTGTCAAACTCATCTACCGTCCGGCAAAGAACGAGGCGGACAACCCCCTGGCCATGGGATCTTTCGACCCGCAACACCTGGGGCCGGCGAAAAGGCCGTTTCAGGACACCTTTCTGGCTCCGCCCAGGGAGGCGAAAAAAGTGCCCCCCGCCCAGGGCAAGGACGAGCATTTTCACCTGTATTTCACCGAGGGCGGGTTCAAGCTCACTTTGCCGCCGGAGATTGAAAAGCTTCCGAGCGGCGTCCTGATATCGACGGCCTATGAAACGCCGCGGGGCAACCCTTTCCTCAAGTACAGCATTTTTGATTTTGACATGAATAAGTCGCCCATCCGCATCAAGTCCTCCGGGGCGCGCATTGTGGCAAAAAAGCTGAACCGGTTGTTCGTTGAGATCCATCGCTCGAATTTTTCTCTGGAAGTGACCGGTTTCGACCCAAACCGTGATCTGAAAATCAAGATCAACCCTGTGAAGTGAAGGGTTTCATGATACGACGATTCAATTATACCCAGCGGAAAAAAATCGTCGCCTCGCGCGTGCCCGTAACGATCGCTCCGGGCGAAGATGGTTTTTATACGTTTGATACCCAGGTCAACCTGAGAGGCCTCAACCTGCCCAAAGAGGCGAAGGTTTTCATCGAGGCTTATCACCAGTTTTCCTTTATGCGCTTTTCCCTCGGCGAGGCCGGCGACATCGTGCTGCCCGCCGACCGTGGGCTGCGCGACATCGACCGGGGCGCCCTCCCCATGTTTCGTCTGAAGGTGGTGGATGTGGCCGGGCAGTACGGAAAACTGCTGGCGCTCGCCGATAAAATCGTTCCCCGGCACGCCGCCGAAGAAACCGTGGGCCAGGTCGACCTCCTGCCCGTGGAGTTTTATGACATCGGCGATGAAGTCTGGCAATTGAACCTGACCGGCGACCGCCCCGTTCTGGTGCTGAATAAAAAGATTCCCCATATCGGCGAGATTTCTTCCGCCGATCCGTTGTTTATTTCCCTGGTGTTTCCCGAGGTGGTGCGGAAAATTCTTAACCGGATCGTCGTCGAGGACGACAACACCGACCCGCGCCACGACGAGACCGACTGGTCGAGCCAGTGGCTCAAGTTCGTTCTCAAGCTTCCCGGCGTGGTCCATCCGCCCTCCGGCGGCGGGCCGCTGGTCCGGGAAGAGAAGAAAGACTGGATCGAGGCAGTCATCCGGGCCTTTTGCAACCGCTGGCGGACCCGGGAAGAATTCATCCGCGGCTCAAGTGCGAGGAACATCCTTTGGAGCAGCCCGTAAGAGAATTAAACGAAGAAGGGACCGGCCACTTCAGGGAATACCTGCGGGCGCTGGCCGAAGGGTCGCGCCAGAATCCGCCGAGGGCCATCCTGTTCGATGACAGGTTTTCCACGAGTCTCCCGCAAGGGGCGATGGTGGAGGACAAGGTCTTCGCCTCCCGCCTGGAGGCCATGCGGTATCTCGTGCCGGCCCTTGCTCCCCTGGGAAATGTTCTGGAGGAACGCTTCGAAGGCGTCTGGAGCTGGCTGGCGCTGTTTTATTTCGATCAGATCTGCCCCGGCAAGGAGGGGAAAAGAACCCCTGGCAAAGAGTATTACTACATTCCCGACACGGGTTATTTGAATCGCCACCGTCACCTGCTGGCCGCCCCATACAAGACGTTCAAACGGCACGGTGAGGGCGCGGTATTGTTGCTCGATTCACCGCTTCATCTCGAAAACCCGTTTCAATTCCATATTGCCTCCCGCCCCAGCTTCATATCCAACCCCGCGGTGCTGGAAGCCGCCACCCGGCTGTATTATGACGCGAAGCACCGGCATCCCAAGCCCGGCGCGCAATTGCCTGAAAAAGCGGGGGGACTCATTCGCTTTGTCGATGTCGTCGAACAGCTGGAACTCACGTACGATCTTTACAGCCTGGACGGCGAGAAAGTCCTCTCCCTGCTGCCCAGGGAGTTTCAGGCCTGGCGCCGTTAGTGAACCGCTCGCGGGCCGCTCCGAACAATCCGGAGATTCCTCGTCCCAACCCGCCAGAGCGCGGAAAACGGGCGCACTTTCCATTGATCACTTTCCAATAAGCTGAAGCGGCCCGAATCGCGGGCGCGGGGGCCGTGCGCTGAGTCGCAATGAAGCATTCCGGCGGCTGGAGGAGGTGGAAACCCTCGCGGAGTTTACGCAGGGTTCCCGGTTCTTAAGGGAATTCGTCTTCAGAGGGTGCCGGGAAACTGGAACGGGGGGTGAGCATACGGGTATGGCGGCGCATCCGCCGCGAAGGGTTATCGTTTCCTCAAGACAGGATCCTGGCCGATTGGGCCTGATAGCTCTCGCCATCGTTTTCCTGAAAGCGCGACTGGATCTCCAGGATATCGGGAAGGATGCGCAGGAACACCTTGGTCAGCTTGGGGTCAAAATGCGTCCCGGCTTCCTGCTCGATATAATTCTTCGCCTCTTCGTTGGTCCATTTCCTTTTATAGGGGCGCTTGGAGGTGAGGGCGTCGAACACGTCGCACAGGGTGACGATGCGCCCCACCAGCGGGATTTCCTCGCCGCGCAGGCCTTTGGGGTACCCCGAGCCGTCCCACTTTTCCTGGTGGGTGAGGGCGATGAGTTCCGCCATCTTGAGCAGGTCGGAATTGCTTTCCGACAGGATTTCCGCGCCGATGGTGGTGTGGGTCTTCATGATCTCCCACTCCTCCTTGTCGAGCTTGCCCGGCTTGAGAAGGATGCTGTCGGGAATGCCGATCTTGCCGATGTCGTGCAGCGGGCTGGCCAGGAGAATCATCTGACACTCTTCCTCGTCCAGGCCGATCTCCCTTGCCAGCCGGGCGCAGATGTGGCTCATGCGGAACACGTGCAGCCCGGTTTCGTTGTCCCGGTATTCCGCGGCGCGCCCGAGCCGGAAAATGATTTCCTTGCGCGATTCATAAAGTTCCCGAGTGCGTTCGCGAACGCGGCTCTCCAGCTTCTGGTTGTATTGTTCGATCTGCTTCCGGTGTGCCTCGTGCTCATCGTGCAGGCGCTTGCTGGCCAGGGCGGCGTTGATTCGCGCCTTCAGGAGGACGGGGTTGAAAGGCTTCACCATGTAATCGATGGCCCCCTGCTTGATGCAGCGGACCACGCTGCTCAATTCATCGAGCGCCGAAATCATGATGACGGGGATGTGTTTGAACCTGGGATCGGCCTTGAGATGCTCCAGCAGCTCGTACCCGTCCATTTTGGGCATCACGATATCCATCAGGATGAGGTCCGGCGCCCGCTGGCCGATTTTTTCCAGGGCGTCGAGCCCGTTGACCGCCTGGCAGGGCACGTGCCCGAGGGAAATAATTTGATCGTTCAGGATGATGCGATTGGGTTCCAGGTCATCCACGACCATGATCAAGTGCTTTCCGGCCGGCAACGGTTGTTCGGCGTATGCCGGCTTGGCATCTATTGTTTCCTGTTGAGTGAACATAATAGTCCGGTTTAAAAGTTGAATGAACCCCGGCGGCTTCAGCTGGCCGGGGGGTACGCGTGCGGGTTGGCATCGTGGCGGGTTGCGCCTCAGATGCCCGCCTTTTGACTCAGGCCGCTTTTCGTCGCGCGATAGCTTTCTCCGAGATAATGCCGGATGGCATCGAATAACTCTTTGGACTGGATAGGCTTGGAAAGATGTTTGGAGCAGCCCGCTTCCAGGCATTTGTCCCGGGTCTCCGGCCCCACGCTCGCGGTCAGGGCGATGATGGGTGTTTTTGAGAACTTGGCCATTTTCCTGAGCCGCCGGGTGGCTTCAAGACCGTCCACCTTGGGCATCCGGATATCCATCAGGATGAGATCCGGCTCGTGAGTGACCGCCGCTTCGACGGCCTCCTGGCCGTTGCGCGCCACGAAGACCTTGTGGTCGTAAACGCTCAGCATGTCGAGAATCATCGCCATGTTGACCTTGTTGTCTTCGGCGACGAGAATCCGGTTGCCGCCTTTGCGTGTGACCTCGGCTTTGATCCGGTCTTCCGGTCTCACGTCCTCTTTCTTGTTCAGCCGCTTAAAGGGCAGGGTGAACCAGAAGGTGCTGCCTTCGTGAAGTTCGCTTTGCACGCCGATTTCACCGCCATGAAGCTTGACCAGCCGGCGGGTGAGCGCAAGCCCGATGCCGGTGCCGCCAAGGCCTTCGTCGCGGGTCCGGTTGGTCTGGTGGAATTCGGAAAAGATTCGTCCCTGTTCCTTCTTGCTGATGCCGATGCCCGTGTCGGTGACGGAAACTATCACCCCGTCCTTGTTCGGAGCGATACGAATATCGACGCGGCCGTTCCGGGGGGTGTATTTGTAGGCGTTGGACAAAAGGTTGAGCATGATCTGCTTGCATTTGCGCCGGTCGCCGGTCATGACGGCGAGGCTGGGGTCGAGAAAAGTCTCGACCTGCAATTGCTTCTTGCGGAACTGCGGGCTCATCAGGTCCACCGTGAGCAGGATTTCCCGCGGGTGGAATTCCTCCCACTCCACGCTGGTGGCGCCCGCATCGATCTTGGCCATGTCGAGCAGGTCGTTAATGAGGTCCAGCAGATGCCGGCCGCTCTTTTCAATCTGCGAAATATAGCCCAATTGCTTTTCGTTGAGCTTGCCAAAGAACTGGCCCTGGAGCAGGTCGGTGAACCCCATGATGGCGTTGAGAGGCGTACGCAGCTCGTGGCTCATGGAGGACAAGAACTGGCTTTCGTGTTTGCTGGCCTCCTGCAGGCGCAGGTTGTAGTCTTCCAGCTTTTTGAGAGACTCGCCGAGTTCGCGGGCGCGTTCTTCCAGAATAGCCTCGTCGCGCTTGTAGACGTAGCAAAGAATGCCGGTGATCCAGATGGCGAACAGGTCGATGAATCGCTCAGAAACAAGAATCGCGATTTCCCGCCCGCTATTCTCGAAGCCCATCGCAATGAGGGTGAACACGGTTCCCGCCAGCACGGCAAAGTGGACGTACCATTTTTCCTCAAGCCAGAGGCTCATCAGGATCAGCCCAACATAGGGAACGCCGAGGGTGATGCCCTGCGGGTTGCTGGTGGCAACGCCGAAAAGGACGGCGATCCAAAGCAGGAATACGAAAACTGAACGCCAGGAAAGCTTCCGGGGGCAGTCCGGGCGGGCTTCGTGAGAAGGCTCTGGAGCGGTCTTTGAATTCGTAAATACCATTAAATTGGGCAAGGTTTAATTTGCTGTTCCGCTGCCAGTTGCCCCGGGTTCTGCCTGGATTGAGCGGCTTTCAGGAGGCGCTCGCAGGTCGGATAATTCAGGGCCGTATTCTGGGCTCCGCTTTGGGGCGGGTGTCAGAAACTTTGACAACTTGTTGATTTATTTAAATATTATAAGCTAATTCCCGCTAACTTTGCATGTAAAATATTCAGGGTTATGAAAAAAAGATGGAATAGTGGGCGATTGAAAACCGTTGTGTGTAAAAATTAATTGGATTCAATTGGGCTATGGGAACGCCAGCGCTTTATGGGAAGGTAAGAAGTATTGGGCTTAATGGGCGGCTTATATTGCGAAATTTCATGGGTTTTTGCGGGCCAGTCGGTGCGGGCGGGGCCGATGATTCGCGCGCGGTGAGGCTGTGCGGGGCAAAAAGAAAGGCCCCGCTCGCAGGAACGAACGGGGCCTTAAAGAGTTCAGGAACTCCCGGTGATGGATTACGCCATCACTCCGGAAGCTCCCTTTATACTATGACTAGACAAGGGATCACCTCCTTTCATCCAGGGGGCCAATCATGGCGCTTAAGACTCCCCTGGCGCCCAAAGCGCTCTACAACTTATTGTATGCCTTTGGTTGCGGAGATGTCAAAGCCGGATTGAACTTCCTGGCGGGGGAGGCGTGGGGCCCTGAAGGCTGAGCCCGAGGCGGGCGTCAACGCTCCTCGTAAAAAGTGGATTCGGCAATTTCCGGCGGGTCTTCCCCGTCCCCGGCCATCCCCGGGAAACCCAGCTGTGCCTCACCGGACGGCTCACTCGCCTCTGCCGCATGGGGCTGGGGGGTGGGGCGGGTGCCCGTGCTGGTAGCCTTGATGGCGGGGCCTCCGAAACCATACTCGGTGGTTCCATTGCTATGGGTGAAAAAGGTTCCCGAGGTGCCTTCATCGAAATTGTAGAAGGAGGTTCCGTCGAGAGACTGAAAATGTCCCGACTTGCCCTGACCGAAATTGTAGTAGGTGGTGCCGTCGACGGTATGAAACTTCCCCGGACGTTCGCCATTCAGTTCGTAGAAGGTAACGCCGCTCACCGTATAGAAAACTCCGGTTTGGCCTTGCACATACTGGTAAAAGAGAGCCCCCTCGGGGTTGGCATTCGAGGTTTGCAGGGTCTGGCACCCCGCCGTTAAAACGGCCAGGGTCAAGGCCAGGGCAAGGTTCCTGATGTGCGTGATGTTCATGGCAGCGGGGTCCCGGTTAGGTGAAAAGTTTATAATCGTTTTAATTTCAATGGGCTAGCGTGCTTATTAAGGAAGCAATAAGCCTGCCATCGTCGAAAGTAGTCTTGAAAAACTTGCTAAACGGTGGAAAAACAAGGCCTTTGGTGCCGGAGGCGGGCCGGGTTCTGTAGCCCGGCAGGTGGGCAGGATTTCATACACCCGTGTCGGCAAGTGTCAGGAGCCGGATTTCGGCCGGTACGATAAAACGCGCTCAGGCGGGAAGCCGGGGGAGGGAGTGCGGACGGGTCAGGGCTCTTGCAGGCAGGCTCGCACCCCGGCCTCCAGCCGGCCCCGGTCCAGGTCGCGGCCGATGAAGACCATCTCGTTTCTGCGCGGCTCTTCGCCCCAGGGCTTGTCGGGACGCCCGTCGATCATCATGTAGACGCTCTGGAAGATGAAACGCTCGTCCGCGCCCTTCAGGGAGAGAAGGCCCTTGGCGCGGAAAACGTCCATTCCCTCGGTGATGAGAAGCATCTGCAGCCAGTGGCTGAAGCGGTGCCAGTCGATATCTCCTTGGAGGGTGACCCCGACCGAGGAGACCCCGCTGTCACCTACGTGCGATGCGCCGGAGGGGGGGATAAAGCGCCTGTTCTCGCCGAGCGGATCTGCGCCATCGAGGTCGAAGCCGCCGATATGAAGGATTTCTTTCAGGTCGACCACGGCGTCCACCGTCGTGTGAAAACGGGCGGTGGGGTTGATGGCGGCCAGGCGCTCGCGCACGCGTTCCACCTCGCCTGGCGGCGCGAGATCGGTCTTGTTGAGCAGAATCACGTTCGAGAAGGCAATCTGTTCCCAGGCGACTTCCATTTCGCCGAGTTGGCGTTCGATGTTCAGGCAGTCGACCAGCGTTACGACCCCGTCGAGCTTGAGCGCGGTGGAAACCGCCCCTTCCACCAGGAAGGCCTGAGCAATGGGCGCGGGCGACGCAAGCCCCGTGCATTCGATGAGGATGGCGTCGAAAGGGTCGTGGCGCTCGATCAACCGGTTCAGGGTGTCGATCAGGTCGCTGCGGATGGAGCAGCAGACGCAGCCGTTGTTCATCTCGAAAATGTCGTCCTCTGCACCGACCACCAAATGATGGTCGACGGATATTTCCCCGAACTCATTTTCGATGACGGCGATGCGGCGGCCGTGATTCTGGCTGAGAATGTGGTTGAGCAGGGTGGTTTTGCCGGCTCCCAGGAAACCCGCGAGAAGGGTTACCGGGAGGCTTTCGTGGGTATCGGTCATGAGGCATTTCTCCCGCCGGGGCGGGGTTGTCGAAGGGGTGCGGAGATTATTGGGCCAGCCATCCGGCCGGTTTCAGATCGTACTCTTCCAGAGGCGAGCCTGGCAACCGAAAAAAGCCATTGCGTCTGGCTCCGCCTTTAAGGGAGGGAAGGGGCCGCATTGGCCCGGAAGGGGTAAAAAAGATACCGCACCGGTTTGCATCCACGGTTACGCCCACGAAACTTCGGCTATCGGAAGAAGTTTGTGTTAAATTAGGAGGCAGAGGGAATTTTTCCTTCAAGGCCCGTGCGGCCTCCCTCGGCCAGCGCCACTTCAGGCAAGACCTATTGTTCGCGATTCATCGATTTCCGTCCGCGTTTCGGGCGTGATTGTCCTTTATTCAAACGATTCAGGGAGAGGTTCAATGGTGGGTTCGGTGAGGCGGTGGGTCCTGGCTTTTCTGCTGATTTCCTTTGGCATGGGTTTGCCCGCCCAGGCCGCGAAAAAAGTCTACATTCCCAAGGAGCTTGAGCCCTGGAAGGAATGGGTACTGGAAGGGTTGCCGGCCGATGCCTGCCCGTTTATCGGCGGCGGCAATCCCGGCCAGCGAGCCTGCGCCTGGTCCTCTCCCCTGGAACTCATGGCCGAAGAGGGCGGGGCCAGGTTTTCGGTGCAGTGGACCCTTTACGACGAAGGCCGCATTCCCCTTCCGGGAGATACGCGCTACTGGCCCGAGGCGGTGCAGGTCAATGGCAAGCCCGCTCCGGTCACCCTCGCCGAGGGGAGCCCCACCGTGTTTCTCGGTCCCGGAACCCACAAGGTTTCCGGCCGCGTGCCCTGGCGGGAGCTGCCCAAATGGCTTGCGCTGCCGCCCGCCACCGCCCTGGTGAACCTGAAGATCTCCGGCCAGCCGGTGCCTTTCCCGCTGTTCAGCGGCGACAATATCGGCCTGGGGAAAGCTCAGAACGACGGCCGGCAGTCGGTCCCGGAGAGCCTGGCGATCAAGGTTTACCGTAAACTCAGCGACGAGGTTCCCTTCACGGTCACCACGCGGATATTGATCGATGTGTCCGGACCGGGGCGGGAAGTTCTTCTCGGCCGGGCACTCCTGGAGGGAATGATCCCCATGGGGCTCAAAAGCCCCCTGCCCGCGCGCCTCGAACCGGATGGCCGCCTGCGTCTGCAAGTCAAGCCCGGGCACTGGGAGATCACCCTGCTCGGCCGTTACCACGGCCGCGTGACCCAGGTGCGATTTGATGACCCGGGGGAACCCTGGGCCGGCGAGGAGGTGTGGAGTTTTGAGGCAAACACCGCGATCAGGCTGACCGAGGTCTCCGGCCTCACGCCCATCGACCCGCAGCAAACGGGGGTTCCGAATAACTGGCAGACCCTTCCCGCCTACAGGGCGCCTGTCGGTGGTGCGCTGGTCCTCACCGAAAAGCGCCGCGGGGCCGACGACCCCGCAGCGGACACACTCCATCTGAAAAGAGACATCTGGCTCGATTTCGATGGCCAGGGCTACACTTTCCAGGATCAGATCAGCGGCACCATGAACCGGGGATGGCGGTTGAACGCCGCCTCCGAACTCCACCTGGGCCGCGCCAGCGTCGGCGGGGAGGATCAACTCATCACCTTCGCCGGCGAGGGCGATGCGGCGGGGGTGGAAATCCGCCAGCGGAAGATCGACCTCAGCGCCGTCAGCCGGCTGGGCAGTGGAACCCGCGAATTCAGCGCCGTGGGCTGGAATCACGATGTCGATTCCCTGAGCGCCACCCTGTACCTGCCGCCGGGCTACCGGCTTCTGAGCGCTTCGGGCGTCGACCGGGCGGCGAGCACGTGGATCAGCCGCTGGACGCTGATGGATCTGTTCCTTCTGCTTCTCATCGCGGCATCGGTAGCCATTTTGCAGGGAAAGCACTGGGGCGTGCTGGCGCTCGTCGCGATCGGGCTCACCTATCACGAACCGGGGGCGCCGGTGTATGTCTGGCTCAGCATTCTGGCGAGCCTGGCCCTGCTCGAAAAATTGCCGCCGGGAAAACTGAAGTGGTTCGTCACCTGGTACCGCAACCTCAGTTACCTGGTTCTCGTGCTCATTGCCCTGCCGTTCATGATCGACCAGGCGCGCCAGGGCCTTTACCCGCAGCTCGAAAAATCGGCACGCTGGCAGCCGCCGCAATACCAGGCGGCCGGGAGCGTCAGTTCGCTGCCCGCGGAACCGGGGAGGCAAAAACAACAGCGGCTGCCGGCCGATAAGGAGATGATGCGCGAAGAATTGGCCGCCTCGCAACCCGATTCCTTCCTCGATCAAAAATCGCGGTACGGTTATGACCGTCTCTTCAAAAGTTACGATCCCAACGCCAACATCCAGACCGGGCCGGGCTTGCCCGGCTGGCGGGGCACCCGGGTGTCATTTTCATGGAGCGGTCCCGTCGGCAAGGACGATCGGGTGAAGCTTTACCTCGTCGGGCCGGCAGCAAACCGCGGGCTCAGCTTCCTTCGCATCGTCCTGGTGGCGTTTCTCGCGTTTGCCTTGTTTGGTGCGCGTGAAGCCACGGGCGGGGGTCCCACATTCCCCAGGTTTCGCATGGCCGGGGCGTTGGCGGGGCTGGCCCTGCTGCTTGGAGCCGGATTTTCTCCAGAGCCCGTATGGGCCGAAGTTCCGCCGGCGGAGATTTTGGGGCAGCTCAAGGAAAGGCTCCTCAAGCCGCCGCCCTGCGGCAGCGACTGCATCGATATCGAACAGGCCTGGGTGGAAGTGAAGGCCGACCGGTTGAGCCTGCGCCTTAAAGTTCATGCCCAGGAGGATGTGGCCCTGCCGTTGCCCGGGCGGCGCGGGCAGTGGTTGCCCGAACAGGTGCTGATCGACGGCCTCCCGTCGGGAGAGCTTTTACGGCTTGCCGGAGGGCAGGAAATTTATGTCCGCGTAGCAAAGGGGGTTCATCAGCTCGCCCTGGCCGGCGGCCTGCCGCCAGACGACCGGGTCACCCTGTTTTTTCCGCACAAACCTCATCGTTTAAAGGCCCGCGCCGAGGGTTGGGAGTTCGCCGGGGCGCAGGGCGACCGCCTGCTCGACGATACCCTCGAGCTGTCCCGAGTGCAGAAAACAAACGCCGAGCCCAAGCTGCGTTCCGAAGCGCCGCCCGCCTTCGTGGTGGTGGAGCGCCTTCTTCACTTCCAGTTGGACTGGGTCGTTGAAACCCGCGTGCGGCCCGGAGCGCCCGACTTGGGCACCATCAACCTCGAGGTGCCGCTCCTTCCCGGCGAGAAGATCCTCTCGGAGCACGTGAAACTGAAGGACGGCCGCGTCCTGGTTTCGCTGGGGGGCAGCCGGCGCGAGGTGCACTGGGTCTCGACGCTGGAAAAAACCGATACGCTTGCCCTCACGGCCTCGGATGAGAGCCACTGGGTGGAAAACTGGGTGCTGGACGCCAGCACGCATTTTCATATCGAGGCGGAGGGACTGCCGCCCCTGCTGGAGCAGAGCCCGGGGCAGTGGCGGTCCGAATACCGGCCCTGGCCGGGCGAGACGCTGACGCTCCACATCAACCG
>QJZQ01000022.1 GCA_003246675.1 Nitrospirota bacterium
GGCTTCGCCCCATGGCGGGACGTACAAACTGCTCAAGCCGGGCGAACGTGCCGAGGCCAAGACGCGCGCCAAGCTCGACCCCGATAAGGACTACACCACCGATCCGCTTTGCCTGCGCTGTCACACCACCGGTTACAAACAGGCGGGCGGCTTCAAGCCTGCCGGCAGCAAGAATAAAAAGGGCAAGGACGTCAGCAGCAAGATCGACCCTGATGAGCCGAACAAGGAGCAGGTCGGCTGCGAGATGTGCCATTCGGTGGCCGGTGGCGCTCAGTTCCGCGTCGTCATGAAGAACACCAAGGGCGACTTCACAAAGGCTGATATCGAGAAATACGGCCAGCGCTGGGATTACGCCAATGTCTGCACGCGTTGTCACACGCACCCCAACACACCCTTCCTGCCATCGGTGCATGACAAATATAAATTCAACTTCGAAGAACGCAAGCTGAAGGTCCATCCCACCGATAAATACTGGACCGAGGACAATCAGGACCAGAAGCTCGAGAAGAAAGAGGATCGGGCCAAGGAAGTTTCCCAGGCTGAAAAGACGCCTCTCGTGATTGAGGATTTCGAGGTGAAGAAGGGGAAACTGAAGTTCAAGAAGGGAACGAAGCCCTACGACAATAAGAAAAAGCAGTTCTTCTATAAAGAGGGCTGATTAGGATTTAAAACCAGGAAAAGGTCTGGCCCGTTCAGGGTCAGGCCTTTTTTTTTCACCGGAGGCTTGAGTAGACGGATGGCAGAGACATTTTACCGTAAGATTCTTTGCATCGGCGCGGGTTACGTGGGCGGGCCGACCATGGCGGTTATCGCCAACCAGTGCCCCGAGTACAAGGTCACGGTGGTGGATGTCAACCAGGCGCGCATCGACGCCTGGAACTCGTCCTCGCTGCCGATATACGAGCCTGGCCTCAAGGAACGGGTGGAGCGGGTGCGTGGAAGAAACCTGTTTTTCTCTACCGCCGTCGATGAGCATATCGCCGAAGCGGATATCATATTCGTTGCGGTCAACACCCCCACTAAAACCTTTGGCGAAGGGGCCGGCAAGGCGGCGGACCTGCAATTCCTTGAAAAAACCGCTCGCCGGATCAAGGAAAACTCCACGACGGATAAAATCGTCGTCGAGAAGAGCACCCTTCCCGTGCGCTCTGCCGAGGCGCTGACCACCATTCTTCATTCGGGGCGAAACTCCGTCCGCTTCGAGGTTCTTTCCAACCCCGAGTTCATGGCCGAAGGCACGGCCATACAGGATATGGAACACCCGGACCGAGTGCTGATTGGCTCCATGGACACGCCCACGGGCCTGGCCGCGCGCGATGAGCTGATTCGTCTTTATTCGAAGTGGGTGCCGCGGGAAAGGATCATCACCACGAACCTGTGGAGCAGCGAGCTTTCCAAGCTGGTGGCCAATGCGTTTCTGGCCCAGCGCATTTCTTCCATCAACAGCATTGCCGCCCTGTGTGAAACCACGGAGGCCGATGTCCAGGAAGTCGCTCGCGCCGTGGGGAAGGACTCACGCATCGGCCCAAAATTCCTCAATGCCGGCGTGGGGTTTGGCGGGTCGTGCTTTCGCAAGGACATCCTGAACCTGGTTTATCTCTGCGAACACTTTCAGTTGAATGAGGTGGCCCGCTTCTGGGAGCAGGTCATCGCTATCAACGACTATCAGGTGGATCGATTTATCCGCCGCGTTCTGAGGTCCCAGTTCACAACTCTGGTGGGGAAAAAAGTGGCGGTGTTCGGTTTTGCTTTCAAGCCGGATACGGGCGACACCCGCGACGCGCCCGCCATCCCCATCTGCCGCAGGCTTCTGGCGGAAAAGGCGCACCTCACCATCACCGACCCGCACGCCATCGATAGCGCCCGGCGCGACCTCGAAGGCCTGGAGGGCCTGGGCGGCCAACTCAGTTTCGCCGCCGACCCCTACGAAGCCGCGCGCGGAGCGCACGCGATTCTATTGATCACCGAATGGAAGCAATTCCTAGATCTCGACTACGAAAAGATCTTCGACAGCATGGAGCAGCCCGCCAGCCTGTTTGACGGCCGCAATCACCTCGACCATCAGGCCCTGTTCGACATCGGCTTCAACGTTCACCCGCTCGGCAAGCCTTCTCTCGTTCATATTTGACCGGAACACCGGGCTAAAGGGGGTTTCCCTCAGGCCGGGGGTTTGTGGCAGGTGGTGCAGGTGCCCATCGGGCGATGCGGCATGATGGGGGCCTGGTCGATGTTCTCCACATGGCAACGCAGGCATTCGCCGGGCGCAGGTGGCCCGCTGTGGTTTGCGGTTTTGGGCAGGGGCGGGGCCGCACCGAGAAAGCTGTAGATCAAGCCGCCGATAACCACCACGCCGATGACCGCCATGAATCGGAAGAAATTTCTTTGACCGGTGTTCTTTTTTTTCGCCATGTTCGCCTCAGCCCTTGACCCAGGCGACAGCGTCGATTTCCACCAGAGCGCCCCGGGGCAGCGCCGCCACCTGCACACAGGCCCGGGCCGGTTTATTGTTCCTGAAGAACCTCTCGTACACCTGGTTCATTGACCCGAAATGTGATAGGTCGGCCAGGTAGACCGTGGTCTTGACCACGGCGTCCAACGAAAGACCCGCCGCGATCAGGATCGCCTCCAGGGACTGGAGGACGCGCTCGGTCTCCCGCTCGATGCCGCCGGTGAGCATTTCGCCGGTTTGTGGATCAAGAGCGATCTGTCCTGAAGTGTAAACGAATTCTCCCACCTGCACGGCCTGTGAATAGGGGCCGATGGCTGCCGGCGCCTGGCCGGTGTGGATGCTCTTTTTATCCATGAAAATCTCCTGTCCAGAGCGGACGGCGCCTGGCTGCGCGCGACCGCGGAATTTAGCCTACATTGGCCATGGCCTTGATGAAAGGGTAGGATTTCAGTTCCCGGCCCACTTGCGCCAGAATCAGGCGATGCGATACCCGGTCGATTTCCTCTTCGAGGCCTTTGGGGAATTTTAATCTCGCGGACCATCGAATGTCCAGCGTCAGAAGTTTTTTCAGGTAGCTCAGCGTTCCCGCCGTGACCCGAAGGTCGAAAGCGTGTTGCCTCGAGCACGGGTCGCAAACGATGCCACGGCGCCTGAAGGCGAAGCCCACCCAGCCGCCCCCCGCCAGGGACCGGCAATAAACGCATTGATTGAGTTCCGGCCTGTAGCCCGCATGATCCAGCAACCGCAGTTCGAAGAGGGCCAGCAGAAGGTGGCGGCCGTTGTCTTGCTGCAGGGCGCGCAGGGAATCCACCAGCAGGTCGTAAATGCCGACTTCCTGGTCCGCCTCGGGCACCATGGCGTCCACCAGTTCGGCGAAATAAACGGCGGTGTACAGTTTGCTGAAGTCGTCCCGCAGATCCTGGAACGATTCCACGATGTCGGAATGGTTGAGGCGGTAGAGGGTCTGCTGTTCCTTGCCGAAATAGATCAGGTTCAGCAGGGTGAGAGGCAGGTGGGCGGCGTGCGAGCGGTTCTTTATTTTCCGTGCGCCTTTGGCCACGCATTTGATCTTGCCGTAGCGCTGGGTCATGAACGTGATCAGCTTGTCGGTTTCAGAAAGGTTGATGCTCCTGAGAACGATGGCCTGGGTGTTATAGAGGCCCATGTGATGCCTGCTCCAGGTCGAGGAGATACCGCTTGGTTTCCGGCCCCGATGCATAGCCGCCGAGGTCGCCGCTCTTGCGCACCACCCGGTGGCAGGGAACGATGATCGACAGAGGGTTTTTGCCGTTGGCGTTGCCCACTGCGCGGGCACCCTGGGGCCTGCCTGCGGCGCGGGCCAGCCATTCGTAGGACCGAGTCTGTCCGTAAGGAATGGTGAGCAATTCCCGCCACACCCTGCGCTGAAATTCCGTGCCTGCCGATAAGTCGAGCGGGCTGGTGAAGCGACGCAGTTTACCGGCGAAATACGCCTCCAGCTCCTCGATTACATGGTTGAAGGCTGCGGGTTTTTTTTGCGGGCGGTGGCCCAGGCCGCTGAGCCGGGCTAGAAACTCATCCTCGCTCGCCAGCCGGGTGTCGAGCCGGCACAAGCCCTTGGGAGTAGCCGCCAATCCCACGTGGCCGACAGGGCTTGCGATAACCGTATAAACAAGGTGGGATAAGCCGGTTTTCAGAGCGGCGTCCGGGCTGGCGGTCAAAAGGGTGTTCATCGGAACTCAGGGGGTGACGAGTGTTTTGCAGTGAAGCGTTGCTCCTGAAGAGGATAACACAGCGGTGCGGGCAGGAAAATCCTTTCGGCCGATTTTCCCGGGACGGCAGGCGGCATCAGCGCTGGAGCAGGCCGAGAAGAAACAGGCTGATGGCGGGGACGTAGGTGATCAGCAGCAGACCGAGCAGGCGGATGCCGAGGAAGGGGAGGGTGGCGCGATAAAGCTTGACCACGGGTTCTCGGAACCGTGAGCTGGAAATGAACAGATTGATTCCCACCGGCGGGGTGGAATAACCGATCTCCAGGTTGGTGAGAAATATGATGCCCAGGTGCACCATGTCGATGCCGAAACTCTGCGCAAGGGGCACGATGAGCGGAACCACGACGATGATCGCCGAAAAAATATCCATCATGCAGCCGACAAGGAGCAAAAAGACATTGAGCGCGATGAGAAACTCCCACTTGCCGTCGATATGGTCGCGCATCGCATCGAGCACTCTCATCGGCACCTGCTCGTCGATGAGGTAACTGGTGAAACCCATGGCGGTGCCCAGGATGATGAGAATGGCGCCGACCAGCACCATGCTGGATTTCATCAGGCGCGGAAGGTCTTTCACCGGATGCAGTTCCCGGTAGATCAGGGTTTCGACGAAGATCACATAAACCACGGTTGCCGCCGCCGCTTCGTTGACGGTGACGAGGCCGCTGTAGATGCCGAGAAGGACGAGAAAGGGCAGGGGGATCTCCCAGACGGCCTCACGAATTGCCGCCCAGGCGGCAGGCGCGTGGAACGGCTGGCGGGGGATTTTGAGCGCCCGGCTTTTATAGAAACTGTAGACCGCCAGCAGGCCGATCATGAGAAACCCGGGCAGGACGCCGGCCAGGAACAGTTGATCCACGCTCACCTGGGCCACCAGGCCGTAGAGAATCAGTGGGATCGACGGAGGGAACAGCAGGCCCAGGCTTCCTGAAGAGGTCACGAGGCCGAGGCTGAAGTTTTTTGAATATTTTTCATCGAGCATCAGCGGGTATAGCAGGCCGCCAAGTGCGATGATCGTCACCCCCGATGCCCCCGTGAACGCCGTGAAAAAGGCGCAGGCCAGAAGGACGACCAGGGGCGCACCGCCGGGCAGGCCGCCGAGCAGCGTTCGCGACAGGCGGGTCAGCCTCTCGGGCGTTTTCCCATTGGCCAGAATGAAACCGGCGAGCGTAAACAGGGGAATGGCGATCAGGGTCGGCGTGCTCGCCACCCGGTACATCTCGATGAAGATGGCGATGGCGTCGACATCTGCGTAATGAAACGCGAGGAGTGCCGCCAGCCCAAGAACCGCGTACAGGGGCGTGCCGGCCAGGGCGAGCAGAACGATGCCGGCCGCCAGAAACGCGGTCATTCCCTGGGGCCTTTCGGCTGCGGCAGGCCGCCCACACTTATAAGGAAAAAGCGAAGGGCGACCACCGCGAAGCAGTAGGGAAGGATGATCTGAAAAATCCAGCCGGGAATATCCAGGAAAAGGGTCGAACCCGCGTCGCGTTCCATTTCCACGAACTGCCAGGCGGCCCAGGCGAGGGTGCCGCTCACCCCGGCGGCGATAAGCTGGACGAAACGCTGGGTGCGGTGCGCCAGGCGCGGGGGAAGAAAATGCGACAGGACTTCGATGGAGATGTGGCGGCCCTCGCGAGTTGCCAGCGACGCGCCGAGAAAACCCACCCACAACACGCCCTGGCGCAGGAACAAGTCCGCCCACAGGATTCCGCCCTGGAAAAAATTTCTCAGCAGAACCTGCCCGAATGATAGCAGGATCATGAGCGAGAGGGTCCCTACGATAAGGGCGGCCTCCAGCTTGGCGAGAGCCGAGTCGATGGTTTCAAGAATTCGCACGGCAGGACGGGCTCAAAAAGTCATGGACTCCGGCGCTTAAGCGGCCCCGGAGAGGAGAAAGATATTTTCTCCCGCAAGAAGGGCGTTCAGCGTTTATAATAATCCCAACGGGCACGACGCACAACCGGTTAATGCGTTCTGTGGTTGCGGATGCGTTCCATCGATAAAGGCATTTGAATGAAATGGTTTAAGAATCGGCGCTGGAGCGTGCTTCTACCGCAGGCCGCCCTGGGAGCGGCCCTTGTTTTTGCCAGCGTTCCGGTGTTTGCCGGGGAGCCGGACATGGTGCTTATCCCCGCCGGGGAATTCCTGATGGGCAGCGAGGGGCCGGAAAGCCGTCCCGACGAGAAGCCCGTCCACCGGGTGAGTCTCGACGCGTTTTATATCGATCGTTACGAGGTGACGGGAAAGGATTTTGAGGCGTATCTCGATGCCAATCCCAAACAGCACCCGACCATCACCGGGTGGTGGGGAAGGCAGGTTCGCCCGGACATGGCGGACCGGCCGGTGATTGGCCTGACCTGGAAACGATGCCAGAATTTCTGCCGCTGGAAAGACAAGCGCCTGCCCACCGAGGCCGAGTGGGAGAGGGCCGCCGCGGGGACCGAAGGCAGAAGGTATCCCTGGGGCGATCAGCCGCCCGACCCTCTGCGGGCCAACTTCGGGCGCTGTTGTTTCATCATGAAGGGGGATGTTCTTCAGGGCGTGGGAGACCTGGAAGGGGGCCGCACGCCCGAGGGCGTCTATGGCCTGGCGGGAAACATTGCTGAATGGGTGTACGATTGGTATGATAAGAATTATTACAGCATGAGCCCAACCCATAACCCCACGGGTCCGGAAACAGGAACTCATCACACCATTCGTGGCGGAGCCTGGAACAGCCTGGCGGGGTACCTGAGGTCTTCCGCACGCTACGGTTACGACGACGCCAAGGATTTTTATGGTATCGGCTGCCGGTGTGCGCGTTCGGCCGGCTCCTCTTCAACTTCAACCCCTCAAGCGGACTAGGATAGATTTATGGAAGATCTGGATCGGAAGATCGACACCATGGCGAGAGAAAAACTGTATGCCCTTTTCGAGGAAAATTCCGTTCGCCTGGGGAAGATCAATATTCGTTACACGACGAAAAACCAGAAACTCAGCCTGGAGCGCTTGAACGATGTTTACGGCTCCTTTGAACGCCTTTTGCGTTCCATCCCCAAGGAGCTGCTCAATATCGAGAAGAAGGTTCGTGTCAAGTATCAGATTCCCCTCGTGGAATCGCGCCGTCAACGGCTGTTGACCGAGCAGAATAACGAGATCGACCGCATCCTGAGTAAAGTCGTGGCCGATTATCGAAGCCAGTACGCGCCGTTTGGCGAGGCCGAGGTCGAGGCCTTCGTTGCCAGGGTTGAGAAAAGCCGGGCAAGCGCGCTTGAGCAGGTCGACCGGCAAATGGAAAAACTTACGAGCAGCCTCGATGCGGAGTTGGCCGGGCCGGGAAAAATCGAACCCCGCCGCATTCATGAAATGTACGGCATTGATGAGCAGACGCAGCTGCATCTGCGGATCGTCGATACCATCCGCAGCATCCACACCCAGTTTGATGCCTTGCGGGCCCAGCAGATAGACTCCCGGATCCTGGAAAAGATGCACGAAAGCATCGCCCGGGTCGTGAAAATCGGCAAAAAGGTGGAGGCCAGCCTGCCGCCCAGCCATATGGTGGCCGCGCGCAAGGAGTGGAAGATGAAAGTGGCGCGGGAGGCCATGGACCTGAAGCAGCTCATCCTGTGCATCGATGCGCTGGCGGGGCAGCTGCTTTTGCCGAAGGGAACCCGCAATCAGGAGGTGGTGCTGAAGAACTGGGGGAAGATCGAAGAATCTCTTCAAGGCAAGGAAGAAGGGAGCGAGGTCATGCAAATCATTCAGCCGTTTTACGCATTGTTGAATAATTGAAAAAAATATTTCCCTAGGAGTGGACCTTGCGACAGACACGAATCTGGTTGATGTGCATGATAGCCCTGACCGCGGTATTCCTGACCGCGGGTTGCGCGAATATCTACCTCGGTCCGCGGATGGCTCCCTTCGAGGAAAAGACCATCGGCGGCGCGGGGGATCATAAGGTCCTGGTCGTCGATATCGATGGCACGATCTCGAATAAGGAGAAGCGGTCCATGACCGGTGCCGAGATAAAGCACGGCATGGTGGATGAGGTGCGCGAGATTCTTCTCAAGGCCGAGGAGGACAAAGCGATCAAGGCGCTTCTGCTGCGTGTCAACAGCCCCGGCGGCACCGTGACCTCCAGCGATATCATCCACCACCAGATTTTGCGGTTCAAGGAGAAAACCCGGGTCCCTGTCTATGTGTCCATCGAGGATCTGGCCGCCTCCGGCGGCTATTACATTGCCGTCGCCGGCGACCGCATCATCGCGCACCCGACCTCCCTCACGGGCAGCATCGGCGTCATCGCTCTCAAACTCAACCTTCAGGGGCTGCTCGAAAAGGTGGGGGTGGATTGGGAGGTGGTGAAGTCTGGCGACAAAAAGGACTTTCTCTCACCGCTTAGGCCGCTCACGGAAGAGGAACGGCGGTTGTTTCAGGAGACGATCGATCAGTTTCATGGCCGGTTCGTTCAGATTGTAAGCCAGGGTCGCCCGGGTCTCGATGAAGCTGCGGTGGCGGCGCTTGCCGATGGGCGTGTGTACAGCGCCCATCAGGCGTTGGAGAACAAGCTGGTCGATCAGATTGGCTACCTCGACGATGTGGTTGAAACGATGAAACGGGATCTGGGCATCAAGGAGCTCAAACTGACCACCTACCAGCGTCCGGGTGAATATCGGGGGAAAATCTATTCGGCTTCCTCCGGTCCGCCCACCATCAACCTGTTGAATGTGGACCTCGGGCTCAACCTCGAAGCGGGGTCGCCGGAGTTCATGTACCTGTGGTTGCCGTGAGGCCGCAAAAAATATCCGCAGGACGAAACCGGTCAACCGTCACCTGACACGGTGACGGCGTCACCCTTTTCTTGTATTTCCCCGCCTTTGAAATTAAACTTGTAATAAAGATGGCCTCTTTCTCCGGCCCTAGAGATGCTAACGCATGGTGAAAACCCCGATCAGAATCCTCATTGCCGACAGCGATGAGGACGATGTTTTCCTTATCAAGGATTTGATGCTGGAGAACTGGCCCGGCCATGCGCCTAAGGTCGATTGGGCGGCCACCAGCGCACGCGCGCTTTCTCTTATTTCCAGCCAGGCTTATCACCTCTGCTTCTTCGATCTTAAACTTGACGGCACGGATGGAGTCGAGCTGTTGCGCCGTGTGCGGCAGCGCGGTTACGACATGCCCGTGGTGTTCATGAGCACGGACCGCGAGCCGGAACTTGCGTTGCAGGCCAAAAACTCCGGCGCGTTCGCCTGCATTCAAAAAAAATTCCTTTCCACCGATACTCTGAAACAATCCATCGAGGGGGCTCTCGGGCCGCTGGTTGCGGAGACTGAAGAGACCGCACCTCCTGCGGCAGAGAAGGCCCTGGAAGAAGGCGTGGCCGAGGCGGCGCAGCTTCTGCGTTCCCTGAGCGATCATGGCACGGGCATCACCGAAGCACTTGCCATATTGTGCCGCGCGACGGATATGGAATCGGTGCATGTATTTCAGCACCTCGAGAGCCCGGAAGAGCCCCACGCCTGTATTCCCTGGTTTGCCTGGGAGAAGGAGAACGCGCCCATCGCCTGGGAAAAGGGCCTGGCGATTTCCTACGCGGAGATCGGCCTTACGGATTGTTATCCAACCCTCAGGGATAACCGCTGGGCCCGGCAGGATGCCGCATCCCTCACCGAGTCGGCGCGGCGGTTCTTCGGCGGCGATGCGGTCCGGTCCCTCACTTTAGTGCCGATCGCCATCGACGAAACGTTCTGGGGGTTTCTCGCCTTCGGCGATGGCCGTGAGGAGAGAGAATGGGCGCAGGGGGCGGTGGAGCGGTTGCAGGCCCTGGCCGACCGCCTCGGCAACGAAATCCGCCGCTACCGCGATGAAGTCACGTTCCGTACGATTGTCGACAGCACCGCAAGCCAGGTGGGCGACGATTTTTTCCGGTCCCTTGTCCGCCACCTGGCCCTGGCGCTGCCGGCCAACCACGTCTACGTTTCCGAGGTGGTGAACGCGCGTCATTCCCAGTGCAATATTCTCGCGGGCTGGGAGAACGGTAAATTTCTCAGCGAGCAGATTTTCAAGGCCAGCAATAATCCGTCGGAGGAAGTGCTGGCGGGGATGATGAGCGTTCATCCCGACCGGGTCCGGGACGATTATCAGGGCGACCCCTTTCTGGCCCGTTTAAACGCCCGCAGTTACGCCGGGGTGCCTTGTTTCGATGCGGCGTTCAAGGTGGTGGGCCTGCTTTTCGTGATCGACGATAAGCCCCTGGTGGATCAGCAGCGCACCTTGTCCATTCTTAAGGTCTTCGCGGCCCGCGCTGGCGCGGAGCTTGAAAGAAAGCGCGCCGAAGGGAAGATTCGCAACCTCGCCTACCATGACGCCCTGACCGGCCTGCCCAACCGTGTTCTTCTCAACGACCGGCTGGAAATGGCGCTCGCCAGTTCGCGCAGAAACCAGAACAAGCTCGCCGTTTTGTTCATTGATTTCGACGGCTTCAAGGGCATCAACGACCGGCTCGGGCACGCACTGGGCGATCAACTGCTCAAGGCGGTGGCGGAGCGCCTGCGCCAGTGCCTGCGCAAGCAGGACACCGTCGCGCGGCTGGGCGGCGATGAGTTTGTTGTTCTGCTGCCGGAGATTCACGCTCCCGCGGATGCGGGCAACCTGGCCCGCAAGCTGCTCACCGTGGTTCGCGCCCCCTTTGAACTGGGCGGTGAAGTGGTGCATATCACCCTCAGCATCGGCGTGGCCATCTACCCGAAGGATGGCGAGAGTAGCAAGACCCTTCTGAAGCACGCCGACGAGGCTTTGTATCGCGCTAAAAACCGTGGGAAAGACAGCTTTTATTTTTATGAACCGGGTACCGGAGATGATGGCGAGTGAAACCCGTTATCGCATCCCTCAATATCTCCCTGCCCCGGCATGTGACCCTGGATGATGGCCGGACACTGCACACGGGTCTGTTCAAGGTTCCCACAGAGGGGCCGGTGTATCTCGACACGCTGGGTTTTCAGGGCGACGGCAGCGCCGACCGGGTTCACCATGGCGGGCCGGATAAGGCCGTCTGCGCCTATTCGACGGACTATTACGCCTACTGGGAAAAAATCACCGGGCGGCCCACCGGCTTCGGCGCTTTCGGGGAAAACCTGAGCCTGTCCGGCATCGGCGAAACAGGCGTCCATATAGGCGATGTGTTCAAAATTGGTGGCGCGAGCGTGCAGGTGAGCCAGCCGCGTCAGCCCTGTCACAAGCTCAACAAAGTGTTTGGCTTGCAGGAGATGGCCTGCAAGGTGCAGAAAACCGGGTTCAGCGGCTGGTATTTTCGCGTGCTCGCAGCGGGTTGGGTGAGCCGGGGCGATACTCTGGAACGCATAGAGAAAGGAGTCATCAGTGTCGAGGAGGCCAACGATCTGATGCACAAAGATAAAAAGGACGCGGCTAAGCTTCGCGCCATACTGGACGAGCCCGCCCTTTCGGCGAGTTGGCGGGATACCTTCGAGAAGCGTCTGGCGATATTGAGCCCGCTTGCTTCATCTTCCGGGAAGACGCCATGATCGAACCCGGTTTCGACCAGGCGTATTCCTCCGACGAATGGCTGGCCTGGTTCAAGGCGTTTTTGGCCCCCGATTCCATGGGCGAGGAGGTGATTTCCGCCTACCTGCATCACTTCGCCGACCTCGGGCTGCTCAAGGCGGAGGAGGGGGGCTACCGTTATTGCGGCCACGGGCAGACGGAACTGGATGCCGAGGCCGTGCGCCGGGATCTCGCGGCCCTGGCGGAAGGCGGTAGCGGGTTCGCCGTGAAATATTTTCTGGGACAGGGAAACCTCGATCTGGCCGCGGCTCTCAAGGAAGCCGAAGCCGCCGCCGGGCCGGAAGAATGCACAACTGGGCCGGAACCGGCCTCGGACCTCAGCAACCTGCAAATCGTGAAGAAGGTGGGCCGTCAGCTCAGGCCGTTCCTGGACCTGGAAAGGGAGGCTCTCGCCCTGTTGCAAGGCCCCTGCACATCCAAGGCGGATGCGCAGAAAATATTTCATTACTTGTTGTCGCAAACTCAAATGAAAGCCCCGGCCCGGAAGTGGGAGCAGCTCAGCCGCAAGCGGCACCGCTGATGCCCCGGCGGCGAAGCCAATAAAGGAAAGACCTGGATATGACCTCCTCATCTCCCAAACACCTCGCCATCGTCGGTGCGGGGCCCGGCGGTTACAGCGCGGCGTTTCTCGCGGCCGATCTCGGCATGAAAGTCACCCTCATTCAGGACGAGCCTCAGCCCGGCGGCGTGTGTCTCCACCGTGGCTGCATCCCCTCGAAGGCGCTTTTGCATGCGGCGCGGCTGATCCGGGAAACCCAGGAGGCGAAGCAGTGGGGCCTGAATTTCACATCCCCGGCCATCGACCTTAACGCCCTGCGCGAATGGAAAACACGCATGACAGAGCAGATGGCCGGCGGCCTCGAAACGTTGTGCGGGAAGAGGGGCATCGAAAGGGTCTTAGGCCGGGCCGCCTTTGCGGATGCGAGTACCCTGGTCGTGGGCCAGGACACGCGGATCGAATTCGACCACTGTATTATCGCCACCGGTTCGCGGCCGGTAATGCCGGGGCTGTTCAAGGGGCTGGGGCCCGCGGTCTGGGATTCCTCGCGGGCTCTTGAAGTCAAATCCATTCCCCGCCGCCTGCTGGTGGTGGGCGGGGGATACATCGGCCTGGAGATGGGCACGGTCTATGCCGCCCTGGGCTGCCAGGTCACGGTGGTGGAGAAGATGGCCGGCCTCCTCGCAGGTATCGACCGCGACCTGGTGCGGCCCCTGTCGGGCCGACTGGAACAGCATTTTCATGCGGTGCACCTGGATTGCGAAGTGGTGGAAGCCGTACCGGAGGAAGGCGGCCTCAGGGTGAGGTGGACGGGCCCGAACGGCGATGCGGAGGAGACCTTCGACCGGGTGCTCGTCGCGGTGGGCCGTAAGCCCAACTCCGATGCGCTGGGGCTTGAGAACACGGCAATAAAGCTCGACGACAACGGTTTCATCGCCACCGATGCGTTTGGGAGAACGGAAGAGCCGGGCATTTATGCCGTTGGCGATGTCGCCGGTGGAGCCCTGCTCGCGCATAAGGCGGCGCACGAAGGCCGAGCAGTGGTCGAGCATCTTCACGGAAGTGGCGAAAACGCCGATCGGCCGGTTTTACCCGTGGTGGTGTTCACCGATCCGGAAATCGCCTGGTGCGGGCTCACTGAAGAGGCGGCGCGCAGGGAGGAGAGGGCGGTGAAGGTGGCGCGCTTCCCCTGGGGCGCTTCGGGAAGGGCGCAAACGCTGGGCCGTAGCGAGGGGCTGACCAAGTGGATTATCGATCCGGAAAACGAACGGGTGCTGGGGGCAGGTATTGTGGGTGCCGGCGCGGGGGAGCTCATCGCCGAGGCGGTGCTGGCGGTGCAGTCCGGCGCACGGGCGAGCGAACTGGGGCGCACGGTGCACGCGCATCCCACATTGTCTGAAACGCTCATGGAGGCGGCGCAGTCGTTTTACG
>QJZQ01000058.1 GCA_003246675.1 Nitrospirota bacterium
TACCGGGTCCACGGCCCCTACGACCCCGGGCAAGGCCACCGGTTCAACCCCGCCAAACTTCTCACCGACCCTTACGCCCGCTTAACCACCCGATCGTCCAGCGCCGACCCCGTGATGTTTTCCTATCGCCTGGGCGCGCCGGAAGAAGATCTCGCGATAGACACCCGCGACAGCGCACCGGCCGCGCCCTTGTCCGTCGTCGTCGATTCCGCGTTCGATTGGGGCGGTGACCGCCCGCCCGCCATTCCCTGGGAAACAACGATCATTTACGAAACGCACGTCAAGGGGATGACAAAGCGGCACCCCGGCGTGCCCGAAAAGCAGCGGGGCACCTTCGCGGGGCTCGCCTCGCCCGCCGTCATCGAACACCTGTTGGAGCTTGGCGTCACGGCGGTGGAGCTCATGCCGGTGCACCAGCATTACGACGAGCACCACCTGCTTAAAAAAGGTCTCACCAATTACTGGGGCTACAACACCCTGTCCTACTTTGCGCCGGATGTGCGGTTTTGTTCCGGCACTCAGGGTAACGCCGTCGATGAATTTAAAAGCATGGTGCGTGACCTGCATAAAGCGGGGATCGAAGTGATCCTCGATGTGGTCTACAACCACACCGCCGAGGGCAACCACCTGGGGCCGACGCTGAGCTTCCGCGGCATCGACAACTCGGTTTATTACCGCTTGAGGAAGGATGCGCCGCGGTTTTACGCGGATGTCACCGGCTGCGGCAACAGCCTCGATGCCGGCCACCCGCAGGTGATCCGCCTCGTGCTCGACAGCCTGCGATACTGGGTCGGCGAAATGCATGTCGACGGTTTCCGCTTCGACCTTGCCAGCACCCTGGCCCGGAACGGCGGCGCCATCGACTTTGACGGCGCTTTCTTTCGGGCGCTGAGAGAGGACCCGCTGCTGTCTTCGGTCAAACTCATCGCCGAACCGTGGGATCTGGGTCACGACGGCTACCAGGCAGGCAACTTTCCCTTCCCCTTCAGCGAGTGGAACGGCAAGTACCGCGACACCTTGCGCCGCTACTGGCGCGGCGACGAAAACACCGTCGCCGAAACCGCCAGCCGCCTCTCCGGCTCCAGCGACCTCTTCGAGCCCGGCGGCCGCCGCCCGCGCGCCAGCATCAACTTCATCACCTCGCACGACGGCTTCACCCTGGAGGACCTGGTCAGCTACCACCGCAAGCATAACGAGGCCAACCGGGAGGAAAACCGCGACGGGTGCGATGCCAACCACAGTTGGAACGGCGGCGCGGAAGGCCCCACCCGGGATCACAGGATCAAGGCGGTCCGCGCCCGGCAAAAGCGCAACCTGATGGCTTCTCTGCTGCTTTCCAAGGGGGTGCCGCTGATCCTGGCGGGTGACGAAACCGGACGCACCCAGGGCGGCAACAACAATCCCTATTGCCAGGATAACGCCATCAGCCACCATTCCTGGAGCCTGGATCCGGAAGCCCGGAGTTTTTTCGATTTCACCCGGCGTCTCATCGCACTGCGAAAAAAACATCCGGAGATCGCCCGTAACCGCTTCTTCAGAGGAGAGGCCCTGCCGCCGCACGATCTCAAGGACATCGCCTGGCTTTCCCCCGCCGGCGGGGAGATGACCCTCGCCGAATGGCACAACCCGCACGCGCGCGCCTTCGGGTACCAGATCAGCCAGGAGCCCGAGGCTGCCAGCGGGGGTGAGGCCCGCGGGCCCGTTCTTCTGGTCCTGATGAATGCCGGCTCTCTCGACATTTCATTTTCACTGCCCAGCCACCCCGGTCAGGCTTGGGAAACCCTGGCGGATACCGCCCGCGAGGAACCGCCCGTGGAAAAAGCCGGGTTCGCTGGCCCCGCATACCCCTTGAAGGCGCGTTCACTCGCCGTGCTGACCCTGAAAGGCTAGAGCCCCCGTCCCCCCTGAAGCCCGATGCGGCAAAAAACGTTTCCGGTTGCCGATTTTGGAGCGGGGAGGCCGCTTTCCGCCTGAAAACCGCGAGTTATTATATAAAAACAACAAGATACCGGTTGAAAAGTTGTCTCTCGCGATTTACCATGAATACTTGGAGTTCGGATATTATCGGCAACTCTGGCGGAATCTGGATGAAGTCCATCGAAGAGGCGATCCATGGGAAACGGGGAGAGGGATAAATCGACCGATAAAATCGTGGTCCGCGTTGATCCCGACCTGGAAGAACTGATCCCCGGTTACCTGCAAAACCGGAGGAAGGATATCGAGGCGCTGCGCGAAGCCCTGGCCCGGGAGGATTTCGACACTTCCCAGCAACTGGGGCATACCATGAAGGGGTCTGGCGGCGGCTATGGGTTCGACTCCATCAGCGCCATTGGCATGGCCATCGAGGAAGCCTCCAAAAGCCGGTCGCAGGACAAGGTCCGGCACGCCGTGAGCAAGTTGGCCGATTACCTCGACCGCGTGAAAGTGATTTATGAATGAACCCGTCCTCCACGTTGCCGCCCGGCCACGCAGCCTCTATTTTTAGCCGTTGTTCTTCTGCACTCTTATCCTCCCCGGTTTCACGTGAATAAGACGATCTTCCTTTTTCTCATCGGCCTTTGGGCTGGCGGGGCTGTCGCCCACGCGGCAGAGCCCGACGGAACCCACAGGCAACAACGCTCTTACGAGATGCAAACGGGGCAGGCCGGGCTGCCCGCGCACGAAGTAAAGGAAATGGAAGTCACCGGCAACCTGCCCGGCACCCCGCCGGTGCCCGTTTCCCGGTTGAGCGGGCAGGAACGTGAAAAGTGCCTCACCTGCCACGATGGCATCGAGGAAGTGAGCGCCTCGCACCCGAAATCCTTCGGCTGCACCGTCTGCCACGGCGGCGACGGCCAGGCCCTGGAGGCCGAGGCGGCGCACGCGCCCATGATTTACGACCCCGATGCGGGAACCGGCCGCCGTAACCCCTCGAGCCTTAAAGTCGCCGCAAAAAGCTGCGGTCAGGCGAATTGCCACGGCGGCCACGCGGACGCCAGCCGCAACGCCGTTTCGCGGGTGAACAAATCGCTCATGGGCACCCTGGCCGGGATGATCTCGGGGCTCAGGTACGATTGGGCGGCGCAAAGCGAGACCAGGGCCCGCTACGGCCTCCGCGCCGTGACAGACGACGACGGCCAGACCCCCGCCGAATGGGGCGCCGTGCCCCGGCTCGAAGCATTGCCCTTCTTCACCCCGCGCGATCTTAAAGCGGCGTGGCAGTCCGGGAAAAGCGATCCCCGGGCCCGGGTATCTCATTCCGCGGCGGACAGCCTGCTGCGCGGCCGTTGCGCCCAGTGCCATATCGACAGCCCGCCACCGGCGGGCCAGTTCCGTTCCCAGGGTTGCGCCGCCTGCCATTTCACCTACGCGGAAAATGGCCGCTACCAGGGGGGCGACCCGACCCTGTCCAAAGACGAGGCGGGGCATCCGGCATTTCACAAAATCACCGCCGTCGCGCCCAGCCGCCTGTGCACGACCTGTCATCGCGGCCAGGCCCCCGAGTCGGCCAAGGCCTCCCTCCTGCCGGTCAAAGGAGAGGTGCCCGCGTTTCCCGGCAAGGGCCGCGCCGTGCAGGACGTGCACCTCGCCCGTGGCTTCGACTGTGTCGACTGCCACACCCAGGAAGAGATCATGGGCGATGGCAATATCTATTCACGTCAGCACGAGGCGGTGGAGGTGACCTGCGAAACCTGCCATGGCGACGGCAAGAATTCCCCCGCCCTGGAGCCCATCACCGATCCGGAGGACCGCGCCATCCGCCTGAGCCGCCATTACGCCGGCGGCCCCAACGCCGTGGGCGATAAAATGGTGCTCACCCAGCGCAACCGCAAGATGACCAATGTCAAAAGTCAAAAGGGCAAGATCGTGACCTTCGGCAAGCTGAGCGGCAAGGCGTTCCCGACACCGGTGATCAAGAAAGGCTTCGCCGCGCATCGGTTCGGGCCGCATCGCGGCAAGCTCTCCTGCGCCGCCTGCCACGCCCAGTGGGCCCCGAAGTGCGAAGGCTGTCACACCGCTTTTGTCGACACCGCGAGCGCCGGGGGAAACCCCTGGAGCCCGGACCGTTTTCAAATGGAACTGGAGGAGCCCGTGCTGATGGTCGGCCCCGACGGCCAGGCCACGCCCATGCTGCCCCAGCCCCGGCGGACGCTCACCGTCATGGACGGGGCGGACAAGCCCGTTGCCGCCATCGGCCGGGAGGGAGACGCCCTGGGCCGCTACCGGGATTGGGAGTTCACCAACCCGCACGGCTATTCCGGGTCGAACCTGGCCACCGCCGTCAGCCCCCACTCCACGGGAAAGGCGCGGACCTGTTCCAGTTGTCATCTCAACCCCAGGGCCCTGGGCGTCGGCGCGGGTGAGCTGGTCATCGGTGATCATCCCAAGGGCCGGGAGGACCGGTTCGAGCCGTTGGTGCAGACCGACCGGGTGAAAAAGAAATCGGATTATTCTTCCGAGGCCGTGGTCACCCTGCGCGGCGAGCGTTTGGCGGGCAGCCACCAGGAGGGAGCGCGCCCCTTCAACCAGAAGCAGATTTCGCGTATCCTTAAAGTCGGCAATTGCATTCCCTGCCACGATCGTTACAACGATAAAATTTACTGGAACCTCGGAAAAAGTTACGCATTCGAGAAAAAAATCGAGCACCGCAAGCTGCGCGATAAAATCCTTAAAGGCCAACGCACAGACGAATGAAAACGTTCAAACACACCCTGATGTTCACCGGTCTCACCGTGTTGCTCTCGCTTGCAGCCAGCGGGCTGGCCGCGGCGCAGGACCCCGAGGGCTACGAACCGTTGCCCGATTTTCAATGGGCGCTTCCCGATGAACAGACGCCGGAAGCCGGCGAAGGGATGCCAGAGGAAACCGTGGAGCCGTTCTCCGAATCCACGTTCATGGAGGCTCCGCCGCCCGCGGCGCGGCCCCGTCCCAAGACCCTGGTCGAAGTTCCGCCGGCCCCGCTTGTGCCGTCGATCAACGCCGGGGATTTCCGCGATCCTTTTTTCCCCGTTCGCGGCATGCGGATGGACACGAAGAAAACCCTGGAGCCCGGGGTGACCATCGACGGCGTTCGGTTTTTCAATTACGGCGAATCGAATAAATTCATCGAAAATTATTATCGCGAGTCGGCCTTTAATCTCGACGATGTCTTCGGCGAAGCGGCGCACCACGAGGGGCGGGACGAATGCCTCACCTGTCACCGGGGTATCGAGGAGATCAGCGAGAACCATCGTTTTTCATGCACCAAGTGCCACGGCGGCCGCAGGAAAAATAGCACTCTGCCCGAGGCGCACGAAGGGCTGGTGGCCAACCCCTCGGCGCTCGAGCACGCCGAGAAATTCTGTGGCAAGTGCCATGCCGACCAGGTGGCGAAAGTCGGCGCATCGTCCATGGCGGCGGCCAAGGGCCTCATCAACGCCACCCGCTATGCCTGGGGCGAGCAGCCTCCCGGCGCCGCGCCGTTTTCCCTGAGGCCGAATACGAGTAATAAGGAGCAGCCTTTGCCAGCCCTTGGTCAGGGTGCTCCGGTGGACGATTTTCTGCGCACCCGCTGCCTGCGCTGCCACCTGGGCGGTGAGGCCCCGCACAGGCCGGGCGATTACCGCGCCTCGGGCTGCGCCGCCTGCCACATGGTTTACAACAACGACGGCATCAGCATGAGCCATGACCGTGCCATCCAGTCCCTGCAACGGAAAGAGTTCGATCGCCACAGGAATTTTTTTGGACAGAAGGAGGCGGCCCGGTCGCTCGAAAACAGGCGCGGCTACCCGGTCATGCATAAATTCACCCTGGCCGTGCCGAGTGTGCAGTGCGAACATTGCCACAACAACAATGGAACGGGCAGCGAGTTCGAGGGCCTGTTCGGCAAGCCGGCCCGCCCCAGGGCCGGCGGGGCCAGCGACGACGAAACGCCCGCCCTCTACGGCCGTGACCACGAATTTCTCGTGAAGGATATCCACCGCGAGCGCGGCATGCACTGCATCGATTGTCACGGGGCCAGCGAAATCAAAGGGCCCTCGGCGGCTGCGGCCGGGCACAGCAATGTCGAGATCCGCTGTCAGGACTGCCACGGCACCCAGGCGGACCCCCCGAAGGAGTTTCTCCTGATCGAATCGGACCCCGGTTCCGGGAAGCTTCTTGCCAGCAACGAACGCAACCCGAACCTGGGCAAGAAAATCAAGATCGGCGATTCGGTGCTGGTGACTTCCGGCGGCACGCCCCTCATGAACACCAAGCGGCTGAAGGACGAATGGGTGCTTTACTCGAAAGTGACCGGGAAGAAGCACACCATCCCCGTCCTCAAAAAGGTCGATGCGCCGCTTGCGCACCAGGTGGAGCGCCACCTGAAAACCATGGAATGCCACACCTGCCATGCGCGCTGGGTGGCCGGCGAGTGGGGTCTGCACGCCGTGTTCGAGCCCGAGCCCAACCCGGCCGCCTGGAGCGACTGGCGATTTGCCGACCCTTCGCTCAGCAGCCTCATCGCCCGTCCGGGCAATGCAGGATCTCTGGACTGGCTGACGGCGAAATCCGAACCCGGCGGGTTGACCGGCGAGCGGATGAAGGGCGTCTGGTGGAGCCTGTTCAGCGAAACCGGGTGGGACAGTTTCCTCCTCGGCAAAAACGGCCGTGGCAAGTATTCGATCCTCAAACCACGCTACCAGTACTTTATCACCGACTTGACCGGCCCGGCCGGGGCGGCGGCCAAACGCGCCGAGTTGCCTTTAACCCAGGATGGAAGGCCGGGGCTGGTTCTCAAGCCCTACGCCCCGCACACCACGCGAAAATCGGTGCGCGGCTGCGAAAGCTGCCATGAAAACCCCCTGGCCCTTGGTCTCGGCGACCCGGCCCGCATGAGTGTTCAGGATTCCAGGGCGTTCATCGATGCGTTAAAGAAGGACAATACGGTGGCCGCCGAATTTCAGCTCAAGCAGGTGATCACGCCCTCGGGCGAGCCGGTGCAGACGCCGGAACCCGGCAGCCACGGCCGCTTCCTGAACAAGGAAGAGATGGCGAAGCTGGGCGAAAAAAGCGACATGTACCGGAGCTATCGCTACCTCGACCTGAGGAGCCTGAACCTGCCCCGGCTGCTGACCCGTGGGGAGTTCCCCTACGACTGGAAGCACCACCAGATGGAAAAAACTTTCGACCCGCCGGAAGCGATGGAGGACCTGTACTTCGATCTGGGTCGCGGCGAGTTCGTCGATCCCCCCACGGCCGCCGGAGCACCGAAGGCGAAGCCGGAGGCAGGACCATGAAGCGGCTGGGGTTCTATTTGCTTGCGGTGGGCTGGCTCGTCTGCCAGCCCGCAGCATCCTTCGCGCTGCCGCTGGAGGGAATGGGTTGCGAGGCCTGCCACCGCCTCTCCGCCGAAGCCCCTCCCGGGGAGCGAAAGGCGCCGGACCTTTATTACGCGGGCGATAAATTGCGAAAGGAATGGCTGGTGCAATTCCTTCAGCGGCCGGTCGTTCTTCGCAAGGCCGGCTTTTTTACCGCCCCGGGTTTTCTTGCGGGTGAACCCGATGCCCGCCCACACCCGGTTCTCAGTGAAGAGGACGCAAAGAAGGCGGCGGACGACCTGGCGGCACTGAAACTTCCGGGTCTGCCCACCGGTCTGGTCGATGAAGAACCGCTCAGCAAGGTGGGGCGGGTCAAGGCCAAGATTTTATTTGAACGGGATTACAGCTGCATCGCCTGCCACGAAGGCATCAACCTCGCGGGGCAGGCGCGCGGCGGCGTGAGCGGGCCGTCGCTCGCCGGCGCGGGAAACCGGCTGAAGGGCGACTGGATCGTCCACTGGCTGAAAACGCCGGAAAAGTTCATCGACAAGAGCCGCATGCCGGTCTACCGCCTCGATGAGGAAACGCTGGCCCAGCTCACCCGATACATCCTGTCACTGAAAAAGGAGCCGGACGAATGGACCCGCTGACCCGGCCCCGCCCCATCCTCATACGTTTGGCGATCGCCCTTTTGGGCCCTCTTTTGCTGGCGCTCCTGTTCCTTGCCTGCGGCAGGGAGGAAAACGCCGCCCGGCCCGAGGCGCCCGCGCCGCCACCCGCACCGGTGGCCGAAGCGCCCGCGCCGCCCGCGCCACCAAAAGCCGAACCCGCAAGCGCCGAAACCCGGGCCACTTACCAGTGGTACTGCGCCCAGTGCCATGGCGTCAAGGGCAAGGGCAACGGCATCAACGCCAAATGGCTCACCGTGCCGCCGCGCGACCATACCAAGGCCGAGTACCTGGAAACCCGCACCGACCAGCAGCTCTTCGACGCCATCCAGCAGGGCGGGCTTGCGGTGGGCAGGGCGCCCTGCATGCCGCGCTGGGGCGATACCCTCGACGAGAAGACCATCCACGCCCTGGTCCGCTACATTCGCGAATTGTGCGAATGCGAGGCGATCTGACAATAATTTGCTATAATGAATCGTATCCGGCCGGGCGCGCCCGGCGGAGCCGCTTCTCCATCCATTCCAAACCAGGACATTCCCCGTGGTCGACATCGTTCCCTTTCGCGGCCTGCTTTACAACCAGGAGAAAACCGGTCCCCTCGACCGCGTCACCGCGCCGCCGTATGACGTCATCAAGCCTCAGCAGCAGGAGGAGCTTTATGAACGGAGCCCTTACAACGTCGTGCGGCTCATTCTGGGGAAGGAGTATCCCGAGGACAGCGAGACGAACAACCGCTATACCCGCTCGGCGCAGGTGTTCGCGGCATGGCGGCAGGACAAGACCCTGATCCAGGACGCGGAACCCGGTTTCTACGTCTACCGGCAGGATTACACCTTCGCGGGGCGGACGCTCAGCCGTCTGGGTTTCTTCGCCCGCGTGCGGCTGGAGGATTTCAGCCGGGGCAACATCTGCCCGCACGAGTTCACCCTGTCGAAAGCCAAGGCGGACCGGGCGCGGCTCCTGCGCGCCTGCCGCGCCAATTTCAGCCCCATCTTCGGTTTGTATTCCGACCCCTCGAAGAATATCGATCCTCTCTTGCAAAGCGCCACGGCGGGTGAACCGCTCGCCACCATCGACGACGGCAATGTGGTTCACCGTTTCTGGCGCTTCAGCGACGATGGGGCGGCGGAAAAAATCTCTGCCTTCTTCGCCGATCGCAGAATCTATATCGCCGACGGTCACCACCGCTATGAAACCGCGCTCGCGTACCACGAGGAAACGGGCGACCCCGGCAGCGCCCACGTGATGATGTTTCTCACCAATCTCGATTCCGATTCGATGTCGATTTTTCCCATCCATCGCCTGATCCGCACCCCGGCGCCGTTCGATAAAAACGACTTCCTCACCCGTGTCACGGGCTATTGCGAGGTCGAGCCGGTTTCCGGCCTGGTTGACCGGGCGGCGGTCGAGGCGGCGCTTGGCCGGCTGCGGCAAGGCGGTATCGGGTTCATCGCCTATCTGGGCAATGGCGAGGGGTGCCTCCTGAGGGTGCTCTCGCCGGATAACATCCTGCCGCTCCTCGACCGGGACGAACCGGAGGATCTCAAGGTGCTGGATGTGGCGCAGCTGCATGTGGGGGTGCTTCGCGGCCTCCTGGGCATCGACACCCGCAAGAGCGACCAGCAGCCGCAGGTGGCTTACAAGGTGGACGCGGCCGAGGGCCTGAGCGGGGTGGACCGGGGGGAATGGGACCTGGCGTTTTTCATGAACGCCACCCGCATCGACCAGGTCCGCCGCCTGGCCGAAAAGGGCATCCGGCTGCCGCAGAAGGCGACCTTCTTTTATCCCAAGCTTCTTTCAGGGCTTGTGATCAACCCCTTTGTCTCATGAAAATCGTATCCACGGATTTTTTGACCGGGGCCGTGTCGCCCCGGCAGTACCCCCCCGGCACGCATCCCGAATTCGCGTTCGCGGGCCGCTCCAACGTCGGCAAATCGTCCCTGATCAAATCCCTGCTTTGCCGGAAAAAGCTGGTGCGCACCAGTTCCACGCCGGGCAAGACGCAGGAGATCAATTTTTTCAGGATCAACCATCAACTGATCTTTGCCGACCTGCCGGGCTTTGGTTTCGCCAAGGTGCCGAAACAGGTGCAGAAACGCTGGCAGAACATGATCGAGCAGTACCTGCAAAACAGAAAAACTCTGGCCGCGGTGATCTTTCTCATCGATATCCGGCGCGAGCCGACCGATCTGGACCGCGACCTCAAGCGCTGGCTCGACGCATGTTCCATCCCCTGCATCCCGGTGGCGACAAAGGCGGACAAGCTATCTAAGTCCGAACAGAAAAAACAGATCAAAAAAATTGCGGAGGCGTTTTTCAGCGAAACAGGGGAAACGGTGATCGGTTATTCGAGCAAGAGCGGACAGGGGAGGAAGGAGCTCTGGAGCGAAATTCTTACCCGTGCCGGGAATCTGAGGGTTGAGGAGGAGGGCGGCTGAGCCGCCTGGCGTAAAGCGTTGCCTCGCGGGCCGGCGCCTGGGCCGGTTCCCCAGAGGGGAACGGCCCGGGAGCGCAGCGTCTTCGGGGTCAGCCCCAAAGCGCGTCGGGAATTTCCAGACGGTCCACTTTCTTCCCCTGCCCGATATGGGAATCGAGGATTTCGTTAACGTCGTCGGTGGTTACTTTGTTGTACCACACCCCGTCGGGGTAGACGACGACCACCGGCCCCATCGAGCAGGGCCCAAGGCAGGACGACGAGGAAATGATCACCTTTCCGTACAGCATCTTCTCCTCGATGGCCATCGACAGCTTCTCGAGCACGGCCTGGGCGTTATTTTCTCCGCAGGAGCCTCTCGGGTGCCCTGGCGGCCGCTTGTTGGTGCAAACGAGGATATGGTAACTTGGTTTCGGCATGTTACTCCTCCAATAAGGATGGATTAGGAATCGAAAATTTTACTTTAAGATGTCGGAAAGAGAAAAGGGATTTTTTTTGCTCCCATAAAAAACCATGATGCACCCCCTGAGCACCAGCGCCGCGGCTCCCGGAGCCCGGTTCGATATTCCATACCTGCAAGCGGCTCTGGGCAGGGTCATCGGCCGGCCGGCGGGCGAAGTGGCCTGCGCCGCGCTTGCCGGCGACGCTTCCGACCGGCGTTACTTCCGTGTGACCGAGGCGCAGCCCGCCGCCGGGCAGGCCGCGTCCTTTGTTCTCATGCAGCTTGGCGACCCTGTGTCCGGCGAGGAAACGGATTTCAGCCGCATGCAGAAGTTTCTTTGCCGCCTGGGTCTGCGAGTGCCGCGGCTCTATTGGGATGACACCGAAAACGGCATCCTGTTTCTTGAGGACGTGGGCGATATCACTCTGGAGGAAGCCGTCCGGGGCTCGCGGGAGGCCGCGCGCCGTTATTACCGCAAGGCGGTGGAACTGCTCGTTCGCCTGCAGGAGAAGGGAACTCCCGCCGTTGGGCCGGACTGCCCCGCTCACCCGTTGCGTTTCGATGTCGAGAAGTTGATGTGGGAATTCGACTTCATGGTCGAGCACTACGTCATCGGTTATTGCGGGAGAGCCCTTTCTGCGGCCGGGCGGCGCGAGCTTCGGGACGCTTTTCTGCCGCTCACCGAGGCGCTGGCCGCCCTGGCGCCCTGCCTCACCCATCGCGATTACCATTCCAGGAACCTCATGGTCTCCGGCGGAGAACTGGTGATGCTGGACTTTCAGGACGCAAGAATGGGGCCGTGCCAGTACGACCTGGCGTCGTTGGTCAGGGATTCCTACGTGGTCCTCGATGACGGGTTGCGCGAGGAGTTGATCGACCATTACCTGAACGAGAAGGAAGCGGCCACGGGAATAACCATGGACCGGGAGGGGTTTCGCCGCGTTCTGGATGAAATGTCTTTGCAGAGGAACCTGAAAGCGGTGGGGACCTTCGCCTACCAGAGCCTCGTCAAACAGAACCCGCGTTACCAGGAATACATCGCGCCGACCCTGGCTTACGTGCGGCAAACGCTTGCGGCCCGCCCCGGCTTGTCGGCCCTGGGCGAAGTGCTTAAACGCCATGTGCCCGGCCTGGACGGCTCGGACCCCGGTCCCGGAGGCGCGCCATGCTGAAACGCTATGTCCTGTTCCGCTTCCTTAAAAGTTACCTGTTGTGCGCGGTGTCGCTCATCGGCATTTACCTCGTTGTGGATTTCTTCGAACGCGTGGACGAGTTCGTCTCGCGCAACGCCTCGCTCATGGACACGGCGTCTTATTATTTTTTCAAAATCCCGTTCGTCATTTTTTATATGGCCCCGCAGGCCGTGTTGCTCGCCACGGTGATCGCCCTGGCCTCGATGGCGAGGAGCAATGAATTCACGGCGATGAAGGCCTGCGGCATCGGCGTGACGGGGATCACCCTTCCCGTGGTGGCGGCGGCGCTGGGCATCGCCCTGCTCGTGGTGGCCTGCAACGAATACATCGCGCCGTCCGCCAGTAAAAAGATGAATCACGTGATGTATGTCAAGGTGCGCAAGAACCCCAATTACGGAAAAATCAAGCAGGATGACTTTTGGCTCCGGTCCAAAAACAACACGATATGGAATATCAACCACTACGATCCCGAAGCCAAGGTCATGACCGGGGTCAGCATCTTTTTTGCCGACCCGGGGCAGTTTATTCGCCAGCGCATCGATGCCGGGCGCGCGGTGTGGGCCGAGGGGCGGTGGGAGTTTCAGGACGGGGCGGTGCGCATGTTTTCCGGCGAAGGGCTGGAATCCACCGAGTATTTCGAGAAAAGTTATTTCCCGCTGCACGAACAACCCGAGGACTTCCTCGAGCGCAAAGTCTTTAAGGAGGAGTTGAGCGTGGCCGAGATGTACCGGGACATCCAGAAGCAGACCGCCCTGGGCAATGACACAACCCAGCGCTGGGTGGACCTGCACCAGAAAATCTCCTATCCCTTCATCGGCCTGGTCATGGCGCTGATGGCCATCCCGCTTTCGCTGCGCTCCAGCCGGCACGGCGGCCTGATGTTCTCGGTGGCGGTGAACCTGCTGATGGGATTCGCATTTTCATTTATCTACGCTCTCGGAATCTCCCTCGGCCGCGGGGAAACCCTGGAGCCCGCGCTTTCAGCGTGGGGGCCTATCGGCCTGTTCCTTTCCCTGGGGTTTTACCTGATCCTGACTCTGGACAGCGAACGCCTGCTTCCCGTGTGACCCATGCCTAAAATCGCCTCCATCGACATCGGCTCCAACACCGTTCGCCTGTTGATCCTCGAAACGGCCGAAGGGCGGGATTTGCGGGTCATCGACTCCCATCGCGCCATCACCCGCCTGGGTGAGGCGATGGACACCGAAAAGCGTCTCCTCGAACCGCGCATGCAAGCGACCCTGGACGTGCTCTCCCGGTTCCGAGCCCTCTGCCAGGAACACGGCGCCACGGCGCTGCACGCGGTGGCGACCAGCGCCGTCCGGGAAGCGGCCAACCGCGAGGAATTCCTGGAGCGCGCGCGCCGGGAAACGGGTGTTCACGTGACGGTGATCCCCTGGGAGGAAGAGGCCCGGCTGACGCTGGAAGGGGTTTTCTGGAAACTCCCGCCGCAGGGGGGCGATACACTGGTGTTCGATATCGGCGGCGGCAGCACCGAGTTCATCATGGCGCGCGGGCGGGAGGTCCTGGGGGCCTGCGGCACCTCCCTGGGGGTGGTCCGCCTCACCGAGCGATTTATTTCCAGGCACCCGGTGGACTCTGGGGAATACCGCAGCCTGGAAAGCCATCTGCGGCGAGAGCTGGAGGATGTGAAAAAAAAGCTGCCGGGCAGAAC
>QJZQ01000072.1 GCA_003246675.1 Nitrospirota bacterium
TTCCGGGTGCAGGTGGCAATAGACGATATGGTCCTCAGCCAGCCGGGTGGCGCCGGGAATTTCGCTGCGGCAGCGGTCCATCACCTCGGGGCAGCGCGGGTGGAAATGGCAGCCGGAAGGGGGGTGGAGAGGAGAGGGGACATCGCCCTCCAGCACCTTGCGAGGGCTGCGCCGGCGCGGGTCCAGCGAGGGTTTCGACGCCAGCAGGGCGCGGGTGTAGGGGTGCGCGGGCTCGCGGTGCAGCCGGTCCGTCGGCGCGGTTTCGACCAGCCGGCCCAGGTACATCACCGCCGTGCGGTGGGCCAGGTACTTGACCACCGCCAGATCGTGCGAAATGAACAGCAGGGCGAGGTGGCGTTCAGCTTGCAGGCTTTTCAACAGGTTGATGATCTGCGCCTGAATGGAGATGTCCAGCGCCGAGACCGGCTCGTCGCAGACGATGTATTCCGGGTCGAGCGCAAGCGCGCGGGCAATGCCGACGCGCTGGCGCTGGCCGCCGGAGAACTCGTGCGGGAAGCGGTTCAGGTAGCGCGGGGAAAGGCCGACCTGGTCCATGATTCCCTCGATAATCTTCCTCGCCCCGCCCGCCGGAGCGCGCCCATGGACGATCAGCGCCTCGCCGATCAGCCTCTCGATGGTGAAACGGGGGTTGAGCGAACTGTAGGGGTCCTGGAATATGATCTGCATTTTGGGCCGCAGCGCGGCGAGAGTGGCGCGGTCCATGCCCATGATATCCTGCCCGTCGAACAGAACTCCCCCCGCGGTGGGCTCGATGAGCCGGAGCGACATTCTGCCGACCGTGGTTTTGCCGCAGCCCGATTCACCCACCAGGCCCACGGTTTCCCCGCGCCGGATATCCAGCGTTACGTCCTCCACCGCCTTGACCTGGGCCACCACGCGGCCGAGCAGTCCGCCAAACACGGGAAAATATTTCTTCAGAGACTGCATCTGGACGATGGGTTTCATGAGGCTGCCTGCGAGGCCTCCTCGTAGAGCCAGCAGGCCACGCTCTGCTTCGGCCCGCCCTGAAACACCGGCGGCAGCGCCTCCTGGCATTTGGGCATCGCATCGGGGCAGCGCGGGTGAAACGCACAGCCCGCGGGCAGCAGCGAAGGGTGCGGCACGGTGCCGGGAATCGCCAGGAGCGGCCGGCTCGTATCCTCCTGCGGCAAAGAGCCCAGAAGCCCGCGAGTGTAAGGGTGCAGCGGCGATTCGAACAGCTCTATCACCGGAGCCTCCTCCACCACCTTGCCCGCGTACATCACCGCCACCCGGTCAGCGAATTCGGCGACGATGCCGAGGTTGTGCGTGATGAGCAGGACGGCCATGCCCGTGTCATCCTGCAGGTCGCGCATGAGGTCGAGAATCTGCCCCTGCACCGTAGCGTCGAGGGCGGTGGTGGGCTCGTCGGCGATGAGCATGCGCGGGCGGCAGGCGATGGCCATGGCGATCATCACCCGCTGCTTCATGCCGCCGGAGAGTTCGTGCGGGTACTGGTCGATGCGCTTTTCGGGCGAAGGCATGGCCACCCGGCGCAGCGCTTCCAGCGTGAGTTCCCGCGCCTTTTCCGGAGAAACGTCCTGATGCAGAAGGATGGCCTCGGCCACCTGAAAACCGATGGTGAACAGCGGGTTCAGCGACGTCATCGGCTCCTGAAAAATCATGCTGATCTCGTTCCCGCGAATGCCCTGCATGGCCGCCTCCGGCAGGGCGAGCAGGTCCCGCCCGTCGAACAGAATGCGGCCCGCCTCGTAGCGGCCGGGAGGGCAGGGCACCAGCCGAAGCGCGCTCATCGCAGTGACCGATTTGCCGCAGCCCGATTCCCCCACCAGCGCCAGGGTTTCACCGGCGCCCAGGCGCAGGCTGGCCCCGCGGACGGCCCGCACCACCCCGTCATCGGTGTCGAAACTGAGGGTCAGGTCGTCGATGTGGAGCAGGGAAGACAGAAGCTAGCCTCACGGAAAGAGTTAGAAGCGGCGAAGGGCCGGCCGGCCCGTCAGTGGGAATGATCGTCCTCGCTCAGAATGTCCTCATAACGGTAGCCGTCGTCCTCGTCGATATCGTAACGGCTCTGCCGCGTGTCCACCCGTTCGGACCAGGCGTCGATACCGCCTTCCAGGCATTTCACGTTGCTGAAGCCGCGCTGCGCCAGCCAGCGCTGGAAGCTGGGGCCGCGGTCCTGCTTCCAGTCGATCAGGACGATTTCCGCCGCCGGGTCGAGCGAGCCCAGAACCTGCTGATTGTTCTCCGGCGTGACGCGGGTTGCCCCATCGATCCGCGCAATATCCCACTCCCATTTCTCCCGGATGTCGAGGAGAGTGGGGCCGGGCCCCGCCGATTTGAGCCTGTCGGCCAGGTCCTGCGGCGAGATGACGGCGATTTGCCGGTCACCGAGTTCCTTGTTGAGGAAATTAACCACCTCGACCACGTTTTTACCGTGGCTGTTCGCCACCGAGGCGACCGTGTCTTCCGCCTTGTACCCCGCCACGGGCAGGCCGATGTGGAAGGTTTTAAAGAGCAGCGTGTGCGCCTCGGGGAACAACTCGTTCAGCGCGCTCATCCGCGTATCGCCGCCGATGGGCCCCGCCACCCGTTCGACCTCGATTTCAGTGATCTTTAAAATATGATAGCCGTATTGCGAATGCACCGGGCCGAGAATCTTGCCCTGGTCGCTTTCCGTCAGCGTTTCGCCCAGCAGGGACTGCACCGAACCCTCGGGCATCCAGCCCAGGTCGCCGCCGTTTTTCTTCGAAGGGCAAGTGCTGAAGCGCTCGGCGACCTCCTCGAAGGGGCGGCCCTCATCGAGGCTTTTTTTAGCCGCCACCGCGTCGTCCACCGAATTGCAAAACACCTGGCTCGCGCGCACCTTAATCATAGAAACCATCCCCCCCGCGAAATAAATTGAAAAAATGACGCACAAAAATCAAACGGTTGAATTATGATAAACTCCCGTATCCGAGAAGTCAAAGCCCCAAAGGCCCCCGCGAAGGCGCGGAAAAACCAGGAGATTGCCGCCGAAGGAGCTGTTTGACCGCCCCATGCGGAAATGCTATAAAAAGATGGAAGAAAAACGATAAGCCCCCGTAGCTCAGCAGGATAGAGCGCCGGATTCCTAATCCGTAGGTCGGAGGTTCAAATCCTCTCGGGGGCACCATATAAAATAAGCACTTAGCCGGTATGTCGGCTAGGTGCTTTTTTGTTTTTAATTTAATAGATGTATAGAGGTCGGCAGCCGATTCTTTGAGAGTTTCTCCCATATCGTGGCGCAATCTATTATCGAGCGTACAGTTTTCTGGGCGATCTGACGCCCTCAGAATTTGCTAAGAGAAACGCAGATTCGGACCAGAAATATACCCGGTTTTTCTTGAGTCCGACGGGCACAGAAAATGGGTGAGGCTCAAAGCCATGCAGAAGGACCTGGATGAATACCTCACCCGATACAATACCAAACGTCCTCATCAGGGTAGAAACATAAAGGGCAGAACGCCGGGAAAGGTCTTAAAGGAAGGACTGACTAAAATTAAAAAAACGGCTAAAATAGCCGCTTAACAACTACGCCCGACTGGGGCCACTGGCAGGTAAATACTGTCTCTGTACAAATAGTGGAATAAGTTTAGGGGTTTATTCACTCGCGTTGCATATCAAATAAA
>QJZQ01000009.1 GCA_003246675.1 Nitrospirota bacterium
ACCGTTTACGCTTAAAGGTCATCCCCACTCCCGGTGCAAAAATCGTCGAGTGAAACAAATCCCGCCCCTCCGCCCGGCCGGCGGGCCGCCTCGCGACGGTTGTCATCGCCCGCGGCACCTGCTATCCTCCGGGCATGATTCTTGGCATCGAAGATATCACCGGCGGGCCCCAAATCGTGGCCTTTCTCGTCTGGCTCGCGCTATCGGCGCTGTTTTACCTCGTCTGCTACATGGCGGCGATGCAGGTCATCGACGGCTGGACGGGGAACAGCATCGCCAAAATTCCGGTCATGTTCGCAGCCGCTATTCCAAGCGCGGCCCTGATGGCCGCCCTCGACTACTCGCCTCTCATCATCGCGGTGGTCATGGCGGTATCCAACTACTTCCGCGTGCAGAACCTTGCGGCAAAAGCCGCCGAAGCCGGGCGGGAACCGCCGAACAAGATCCTGCATTACGGCGCGAGTTACGGCTACCTTATCCTCGTCCCGGCGCTGGCATTCTACCTGCGCGGCTTCATCAGCGCGCCCTAGCCCCGGCCGGAAAACAGGCGCGGCAACCACATCCCCGTGCGCTGGCGGAAACGCGCGTAATCCTCTCCATAGCGGGAGGCCAGCGCGGCTTCCTCGTGGTGGATGCGGTACTGGAAACCGAACCACGCCACCAGAACACCCAGCAGCCCCGCCGTCCAGGAATGGGTGTTCACCGCGTAGGCGAAAATCACGATCATCATCGCCGCGTACGACGGATGGCGGACCCAACCATAAAGCTGGTCCGTCTTCAGGACCTGGTTGTCGCGAAAGGCGATATCGAACTTGAAGGCCACCCGGCCGATCTGCACCACCGCCACGACTCGCAGCACGGTCCCGGCGATAAAAAGCCCGCCGATGAGGGCCAGCTCGCTCCCATCCACGGGCACCTCCACCCCCCGCGCGAAATAGGACAGGCCGATGAGGGCCACCGCAATGGGCAGGGTGTGCCCCAGCAACTGGAGAATAAAGGGCCGGTCGAAGGTGATATCGGAGGGCTTGACGGTGACGGCAAAGATCGCAAGCTCGATGACGCCGAACACGGTGTTCATGAGCGACACGATCAGGAAACGATCCTGATTCGCCGCTGTGAGCCCCCATGGGATGAGCGGCGCCAGATAGATCAGGCCGACGAGAAGAATATTGAAATTGCGGTTTTTCGCCAGGGCCAGAGCGAAACACGCAAGATAGAGGCCTAAATTGAGCCGGATAAGAAAAAGGGCCAGGGAATGTTCCATCGACGATCACCCGATACCACGCGCGCGCCGCGAAACGAGGCGGCCAGGACCCGCTATCCTTCTTCGAATAAAGGGATTATTGCGGGGGATTAAATTTCCCGCCGCGCGGTATTCTACTGTTTTTTATCAGTTATATATTATATTATATAAACCCATCGACGCCGCAGCTTCATCAAAAACTCACCGTGCTGGGTGGAACCGGCTCGATAACCGAAGATTATACCAAATTCAGGGGCCTTCGGGTGGGACCCCCCGCCCCGTCACTTTATATCGCCAGAGGTTGGAAATGGATACCAAAGCATTGAACATCCCGCCCCATATCAAAAAGGAAATCGATGATTTCGCCGCCGAGGTGGAGCGTCTCAACCGGGGTGAAGTGCAGGAAGAAGATTTCAAGCGGTTCCGCCTGCAACAGGGAATTTATGGCCAGCGCCAGAACGACGAGCAGATGGTGCGCACCAAGCTGCCGCAGGGACGCCTCACAGCGGACCAGCTCGAATGCCTGGCCGGCTTCGCCGACAAATACTCCAACGGCATCCTGCACGTGACCACCCGGCAGGATATCCAGTTTCATTTCGTCAAAATTCAGGACGTGCCCGAGGGCATGCGGGTTCTGGCCGAGAACGGCCTCACCACCCGCGAGGCCTGCGGCAACACCGTCCGCAACGTCACCGCCTGCCACAAGGCGGGAACCTGCCCGGGCGAGCCCTTCAACGTGGCCCCCTACGGCCGCGCCATTACGGATTATCTGCTGCGCCACGCGCTCACGCAGAACCTGCCGCGCAAATTCAAGATCAGCCTCGGCGGATGTTCCGGCTGCGGCCTCGCGCCGATCCATGACATTGGCCTCAACGCGCAGGTAAGAAATGAAAACGGCCAGGAGGTGCGCGGCTTCCGCGTGCTCATCGGCGGCGGCCTCGGGTCCTACCCGCACGCCGCCGAACCGCTCACCGATTTCCTTCCGGCCGATCAACTGCTGCGGGCCTGCGAGGCTCTCGTCGCGGTTTTCGACAAACATGGAGACAAGCGCAACCGCAACAAGGCGCGTTTCAAGTTCGTTCTCGACAAACTCGGCATCGAAAAGACCCGGGAACTCTACGAGACGGAATTCGCCGCGCTCGCACGGAAAACCTTCCCGGCGATCCCCATTCCCGAGGACACCCTGCCCGCCCTCCCCGCTTACGAGACGGATGCTTCGCACGACGCCGAGGCCGGCTTTAAAAACTGGGTGGCCCGGAATACCGAAGCGCAGCGCCAGGAGGGATTCCACAATATACAGATCAAACTGACCCTGGGCGACCTGAACTCCGAACAGGCGCGGGGCCTTGCCGGCATCGCGGCCGGATACGGCGGCGGAGAAATCGTCAACACCGTCAATCAGAACATGATGATCCCCTGGGTGAAGGCCGACGCCTTCGGTGCCATTTTTGGCCGCCTCAAGGACATGGGCCTGCACCGGGCGGGCACGGAGGAGCTATCCGACATCACCTGCTGCCCCGGCTCGGAAACCTGCAACCTGGGCATCACCGCTTCACGCGGCCTCGCGCGGGAACTCGGCCAGCAACTTGAAAACACCGATTCCACCGAGCTCGACCAGGTGTCCATCAAGGCGAGCGGCTGCCCCAACTCCTGCGGGCAGCACCATATCGCCTCCATCGGTTTTCATGGCGGCGCTAAAAAGGTGAACGGCATTCTCACCCCGCATTACGAAATTTTCCTTGGGGGCCGGATTTCCGAGGACAAGGCGGTGTTCGGTACGCCCGTGGTCAAGGTACCGGCCCGTAACGGCCCGCAGGTGATGCACCGCATCCTGCAAAACTACAAGGACGAAAAGCAAAAGGGTGAAAGCTTCGGCGAGTTTTTCGACCGCAAGGGCAAGGCCCACTTCCGCCAGATGCTCGACCCGTTCCGGAACCTGCCGGGCATCGAGGAATCCCCCGAGTCTTACATCGATTTCGGCGGCAAGGAAGCGTTCAGCCTGGACGACCGCGGCCAGGGCGAATGCGCCGGCGCGGTGACCGACATGATCCAGGATCACCTGGCCGATGCCGACCGCGCCCACTTCCAGGCCAAGCTGTCCATCGAGAAACAGGCGGTTGCGGAAGCCGTCAACCACAGCCGCCGGGCCGGAGTCGCCGCCGCGCGTGCGCTCCTCGTCACCGAGGGCATGGACTTCGACGACGACACGGAATGCCTGCAGAAGTTCAAGTCGCTGATCGTGGACATGGAGATCGTCCCCGAAAAATTCGCCACCCTCATCGACAGCTTCACGGAAACCCCGGCCCAGCCGAGCCCTGAACAGGCCCAGGGCTGGATCGAGGACACCGGGGCGCTGATCGACGCGTGCCGCGCCGTTTACGACAAACTCAACACCGACAAATCGCTGCGCATCCGCGTGGCGGCGGATGAAATTCCGCCGGTCCAGACCACCCAGCGGCCCAGGCTCGACCTGCTTGGCGTGAAATGCCCGTTCAACTACGTCAAGACCAAGCTCAAGCTGGAAACGATGGCATCGGGCAGCGTGCTCGAAGTTCTGATCGACGATGGCGAACCGGCGGAAAACGTTCCGCGCAGCATCCAGAACGATGGGCACAAACTCCTCTCCCTTGAAAAGACCAACGGGCATTACACCATGGTCGTCGAGAAGGCCTGATGGTCAAAAGCATGACCGGCTTCGGCCGGGCGGAAAAACAAAACGGCAAGTACCAGTGCAAGGCGGAGATTCGCTCCGTCAACAACCGTTTCATCGAGATCAACGCCCGCTTGCCCAAATCCTTTATTGAGCTTGAGCAACCCCTCAAGAAGCTCATCAAGGACCACTGCGCACGCGGCTCGTTCGACCTCACCCTGTCGCTGGAACAGAACGGGGAGGAGACGGCCGACCTGGTGCTGAAGGCCAACCTGCCCCTGGCCCGGCAATACGCTCAGGCGTTCGGCGAGATTCGGGACGCTCTCGGGCTTACAAGCGAGCTCGACATCAACACCCTGGCGGGCCTGCGCGACCTGGTCAAAGTGGAGCCCTTCACGCTCGACCCCGCCAGCGGAGAACTGGCCATCCAGACCGTCACGGAAGCGCTCGCGGGCCTTCAGCAAATGCGGACGGAGGAAGGCGGCAACCTGCACGCCGATATCTCCTCGCGCATCGACGACATCGAACAGCTCGCGCTCGAGATACGCAACCGGCAGGGCGCGGTGACGCAGGAATACCAGAACCGCCTTCGGGAGCGTGTCCGCGTTCTCACCGAGGGCATCGACCTGGACCCGGCCCGCCTGGCGCAGGAGGTGGCGTTGCTCGCCGACCGGGCGGACGTGACCGAGGAGATCATCCGCCTGGGCAGCCATCTCAAGCAATTCCGCTCGCTGATGTCGCAGGAAGGGCCGGTGGGCCGGAAGCTGGAATTCATCACCCAGGAGATCAACCGCGAGGTCAACACCATCGGTTCGAAAACCGTGGACGCCACCGTGTCCAGCGCGGTGATCGATATCAAGAGCGATCTGGAAAAAATTCGCGAGCAGCTGCAAAATATCGAATGAATCCGCCTCCCGAGGACAAGAGCGCCCCGCAACGGACGCAAGCCGCGAGCACGGCGGGCATCCCCTTCGTCTTTTCGGCCCCTTCCGGCACGGGGAAAACCACGGTGTGCCAGCATTTGCGGAGCCTCCTGCCTAACCTTCGGTTCTCCATTTCCCATACCACCCGCCCTCCCCGTCCGGGCGAAGTGGACGGCAGGGATTATTTTTTTGTAACGCGGGAGGCGTTCGAGAAAAACATCGCCGACGGCGAATTGCTGGAATGGGCGCGAGTGTTCGACAATTATTACGGCACCACACGCGCCACGGTGGACGCCGCCACCCGGGAAGGCGCCGACCTGCTCATCGAGATCGACGTTCAGGGAGCGAAAACCCTGCGCGGCATGGAGTTTCCCGCCGTGTTCATTTTCCTTCTGCCGCCATCGCTCGACGAACTGGCCTCCCGCCTGCGGCGCCGGGGCACCGACGCCGAAGATAAAATCGAGATGCGGCTGGCCACCGGCCGCGAGGAAATCCGCGCGCTGCCGCTTTACGATTACGCGGTGGTCAACGTCGATCCGGCGCAGGCGGCCCGCGACATCGCCGCCATCATGCAGGCGGAGCATCACCGCACCGGGCGTTTCAGCGCCCCCGCGGAAGACATCCGCGGCCTTCTCACTTCCGACGACTGATTCCCATGCGCATCGACCTAGAAACCCTCGTCCAGCAGAATATCAAAAACCTCCAAGCCTACCGGGTCGAGGACCTCAAGGACGGTATCAAGCTGCACGCCAACGAGAACCCCTACCCGCCTCCGGCCGAGCTCATCGAAGCTTTTCGTGCCCGGCTTGCGGAGTTTCAACTCAACCGCTACCCCGACCCCGAGTGCCGGGGCCTGAAGGACGCCATCGCCCAGAGGACCGGCCGGCCGGCAGAGCAACTGGTGATCGGCAATGGCTCCGACGAGCTCATTCAGATCCTGCTGCAAATCTTCTGCGGCCCTGGAGATGCCATCGTCTTTCCCGATCCGACGTTCGCCATGTACTCGCTCATCGCGCGCGGCATGGGCCTTGAGCCCGTGCCCGTCCCTCTCGACGAGAGGTGGGATTTCAAGGCGGAAGACCTCCTCGCCGCCGCCGCAAGCCATGACGCCCGCCTGGTTTTTCTGAGCTACCCGAACAACCCGACGGGCAACTGTTTTTCGCGCAGCGAGATCCAGACCGTGGTGGAGCAATTTCCCGGCATCGTCGTCCTCGATGAGGCCTATCACGATTTCGCCCGGCAAAGCTTCATCGATGAGATGGCGGAGCACAACAACCTGGTGGTGCTGCGAAGCCTGTCGAAAATTGGCCTTGCGGGGTTACGCGTCGGCTACGCCATTGCCGACCCGTTCACGGTGGGGGAAATCAACAAGATTCGGCTTCCCTATAATTCCAACACCGTCTCGCAGGCATTCGCCGAACAGCTGCTCAGGGATTTTTCGCCTGTGGAACGCCAAATTGGTGTTATCCTGAAGGAAAGAGAGCGGCTGGCCGAAGAACTTTCGGCCCATCCGAAATTGACCGTGTTTCCCTCGGACTCCAATTTTATCCTGTTCAGGGTCGAAGGAAACGGCCGCTCCCTGTTTGAGGCGCTGATGGCCGGCGGAGTGCTGGTGCGAGACTTGAGCGCGCATCCCCGCCTGAACCACTGTCTGCGTGTCACCGTAGGCACGCGTGAGGAGAACGACCAGTTCCTCGCCCAGGTTCGAAAAGCCCTCGCCTGACCTCTTGCTTGAAGGAGATGCTTTTCCAAGCCATGTCCCTGCGCTTTCTTAAAAAAACGCGATCCCTCGTCGTGCTGGCCCTGGCCGTCATCTTCCTGTGCGGCGGATATTTTTTCAACGCCACCCGCGCCCCTGGGGGAGATGCGTCGCCTGTCATCGTCGAAGTGGCGCCGGGGTCGCCCCTCGGCCGCATTGCGGGGCAACTCGCCGACCGCGGGCTCATCAAAAACGCCCGCGCCTTCCAGGCCCTCGCGTACCTGCGCAGGGTTCAGAACCAGATACAGGTCGGCGAATTCGAAGTTTCCCCCGTCATGCCGGCGGACCACATCCTGCTGCAACTCACGCGCGGCCACAGTATCCAGCACCCCATCACCATCCCGGAAGGCCACCGGATCACGGAAATTGCCGCCGCGCTGGAGGAGAAAGGGCTCGCCAGCCGCGATTCGTTCATCCAGATGACGCGCGACGCGAAGGTGATCGACTCCTTTGGGCTGGGGGTCGACAGCCTGGAAGGGTACCTGTTTCCCGAGACGTATCACTTCAGCAAGTTCACCTCGGAGCGCACCATTCTCAACGTCATGGTCGCCACCTTCAGGGAGCGTGTGATGAAGCCGGAGGTGCTGGACCGCGCCCAGGCAATGAACCTGACCCTGCATCAGGCCGTCACCCTGGCCTCGCTGATCGAAAAGGAAACCGGGATGGAGGAGGAACGGCCGCGGATTTCCTCGGTCTTTCATAACCGGCTGAAGCTCAACATGAAGCTGCAAACCGACCCGACGGTGATTTACGCTCTGGAGAATTTCGACGGCAACCTGCGCAAGAAGGATCTGTTCATCGACTCGCCCTACAACACCTACCGCTACCGGGGCCTCCCCCCCGGACCCATCGCCAACCCGGGCCTGAAGTCGATTCTCGCCGCTCTCACGCCCGAGGAAACCGATTACCTGTTCTTCGTTTCGCGGCAGGACGGCAGCCATCAATTTTCCACCAACCTGCCGGACCATAACCGGGCGGTATCAAAATACCAGCTCAAGAGCGTCCGCCGCAGCTGACCGGAACCTGCATATTTCGCAAATCCATGGGCCTTCAGGGGCCATCCAAGTTATATAACCGCGAACCCGCAGCCCATGGACAATAAATCTAATAACAAAGGCCTTTTCCAGTACAATGAAAACCGGATATTCAATATCTGGGTTCACACGGGGATGGCCATCAAGGTTTGCGCCGCCGTGGGTCTTCTTTTCTGGCTCTGGCGCACGCTGTAAGCTTTTCCCGGCCCCTGTCAGGCCCCATCACCCCAACGAAGGAGGGGAACATGACCCATAAAGACACCACGCATCATCCGTTCGATCACCACCAGTGGATCGAACAATTATTCCATTTTTCCCGGCAAGCCCGGCTTTTTTTGGGTGAAGTGAGGGAGGCTCTCGTCGTCCTGCTCAAGAAGGGGTTCAGTGGATTTCTGCGCGAGGCGAAATTCTTCTTCTCCAGGGCCACGGCCCTGGATTACATTGGCGGCGGCCTGAGTGCCGCGTTCGGTTTTTTCGCCACCCTGGTGGCGCTTGGCGGTTTCGGCGTCCTCGCTTACCAGATCCTGCTCTGGCTGATGGACGGTGTCTGGACTGCGTATCCGGTGATGCGCGTCTTCAACGCACTGTTCGAAAACACCGTTCTCCACCAGTGGATGACGGAGCCAGGGTCGTGGTATGGACTGCAGAAGCTGATGCTCTGGCTTCTTGAAAATACCCCGCTGTCACTTGCGCTCATCGTTCCCGGCGTCCTGGCCGCCCTCACCACCGCCGGGCTCATGGTAACGGCGACGGGCATCCGTTATTATCAGTTCAAGAACCTGAAACACAACTGACGCTTCCACCCGCTTGAAGCGCAGGTCATTTTCTGGAGCTTTGCCGGTGCCGGGGCCAGAGAGCAAAACAATTCGCTTACGCGCGTGGATCGGCTTATTGATCATTCTCGCCTTCGGGTGCGTTTCCGGACCGGCGGGCAGAACGGACGCCCCCCTTGCGTGGGCCGCCTATTATTCGGCCGAGCCGGTGGATTTATCCCGCTTTGCCCTGGTGATCCTCGACAGCGAACACCATCCGCCCCTCGGCCCGCGGCCCCGGCCGCTCACCCTCGCCTACCTGAGCCTCGGCGAGGTGGGAACCTTCCGCCCCTATTTCGACGCCGTTCAGCGGGAGGGCCTGCTTGCGGGCGTCAACCCGAACTGGGACAGCCATTTCATCGATTTGCGCGACCCGCGCTGGGCGGCCCGCGTGCTGGAAGAGCTTTTGCCCGCCATTATCGTCCAGGGCTTCGACGGGGTTCTCCTCGATACCCTCGACAGCGCGATCTATCTGGAGGAGCAGGACCCGCAGCAATTCCGGGGCATGCAGGACGCCGCCGTGCGTCTGGTGAACAACATCCGCGCCAAATACCCAGGCCTGCTCATCGCCATGAACCGCGCCTACCCCCTCCTGCCAAGGGTGGAACAGAGCCTCGACTACGAACTCGCCGAATCGGTTTATGGAAGCTACGACTTCGAGCGGAAAGCCTATAAGCCGGTCCACCGGGCGGATACCCTGAGTCAGCTGGTTGCTCTGCGGGAGGCCCGTGAACGGCGCCCGGAGCTTGAGATCCTGACCCTGGATTACTGGAACCCGGAGGATTCGCGCGGCATCAAGCGCATATACAGGAAGCAAAAAGCGCACGGGTTTCACCCTTACGTCGCCACCATCAAACTCGACCGGATCATCGCCGAAGCGGTCCGCCCAGGCCGGATTCCCGCCCCCCGGACCGCACTTTCCAGGCCCCTCGCGCCACCCCCGCAAGCGCAACCTTGAAGCCGGGTTTGCGGGCCTTTTCGCGCTCCCTGGCCTTCCCCGGTATTTTCATTTTTTTATACAGTCGTTAACAAAAAAACGCTACTTCAGGCCCGAATAGCCCCCGCCGGCCGGCCACGCCTTTTCCTCTTCCATAAAATTCCCTGAAAAACCGCCTCTTAACCGCGCAAATAGTTTTTTTCGCCCGGGCGCTCTGTGGTATTGGCCTTGCAACCCTCCCATAAAGGCCCTTCGCGGGCTTTGAGAATCCACCGGGACCCGACAGGTAAAATGACACTTTTCAATACCTCCAAGCTCCGCACCGGGCGCTTTGCAAGCCGCCCTGCCCGCGGCCTGGCTATTATTGTTTTCCTCACCGCCTTCATCTGGCTGGCGGCGGCGTTATCCGCTGTCGCCAGTGAACCCCGGCCCCTGGCGCGCACCATCCTCGCCCTGTACGACGGCGAGCGATATCCGGACGTGCGCGCCACCCTCATCCACCGGCTGGCCGAGATGCCTCTCAACCACCTCGGCCTCAAGGTGCGCTACCACGATATTCATGCGCCTCTGCCCGCTGCCGCCAGCCTGGACGATGTGCGCGGCGTCCTCACCTGGTTCGAGGACGACAAGACCGCGAACCCCGAAGCTCTCGTGAACTGGGCGGAAACCGTGGTGGAGCGGGGTATCCGCTGGGTGATCGTGGACGACCTGGGAATCCATCGCGACCGGGAGGGGAAAGATACGTCCACCGTGCTGGTCAACCGCTACCTGGCCCTGCTCGGCCTGGGAACCGATGGACGCTGGAAAACACCGACCTACGATGTCAAGCTGGCAATCCGGACCCCCGACATGGTGGAGTTCGAGCGCCCCTACCAGGGCATTCTGCCGGCGTTTCTCAACGTCCGCAAAGAGAGCCCCGCGTTGGCCTCCCACCTCGGGGCAAGCTGGGGCTTGAATGGCGCGCACCGTGGAGAACTGGTGGTGACCGGGCCACGCGGCGGATACGTCCAATCAGGATATTTTGCCGAGGTGGGCGAAGGCCGGGTCGCCTGGCTCGTCAACCCCTTCGAATTTTTCCGCCGGAGTTTCGCCACCGACGAGGTGCCCAAGCCCGACACCACGACACTGTCGGGCCGACGAATCTATTACAGCCACATCGACGGCGACGGCTGGCGCAACCCCACCGAAATCGAGAGGTACCCCGGCAAGCTGTCCACGGAGGTCATTTACCGTGAAGCCCTCGCGCCCTACGGCGACCTGCCCGTCACGGTATCGGCCATCGCCGGAGACCTCGACCCGGAATGGTACGGCAGCACAGCGGCGCGTGAGCTGGCTCGGGAAATTTTCGCCCTGCCGCAGGTGGAGGTGGCAACTCACACCTACAGCCACCCGTTCGATTGGAGCTATTTTGGCGACGGCTACAAGCCGGAAGACGAATGGCGGGATCACTGGAGCCAGAGGCCCGAAAGCGATCGCTGGCGCACCCGCTACCCGCAGGCGGCGGCAGAATCGCCCCAGACACAAGGCGACCTGCAGAAAGGCGGCTCCCTCGACTACGACACACCGAGGGCCTACGGAAATTTCCCTTACGACCTCGAACGCGAGATCGGCGGCTCCGCGCGGGCCCTCGAACCACTCCTGCCAAAGAATAAAAAGGTGAGCCTGGTGCTGTGGACGGGCGACACCCGGGTGGGAGAGGCCGCCCTCAAAGAAGCCGCCCGACTGGGCATGAAAAACATGAACGGCGGCGACACCCGCTTTGACAGCGAATATCCTTCCTGCGGCTGGGTGTCTCCCATCGGCGTGGAGACCGGCGGCGGAATCCAGATTTACGCTTCCGCCAGCAACGAGAACAACTACACCCATCTCTGGCAGGACCGCTTCTACGGCTTCCGTCATCTCCAGCAAACACTGAAAAACACCGAGAGCCCCCGCCGGCTCAAGCCGATGAATATTTATTACCACATGTATTCGGGGCAGAAGGAAGCCAGCCTGCGCGCCCTCCTCGAAAACCTGAATTACGCCCGGTCCGAAAAGATCGCCCCGGTCAGCGGCAGTCATTATGCGGCCCTCGCCGAGGGCTTCTACTCAACGGAAATGCTTGCGATCGGCCCCAGTGAATGGCAAATCCGCAAGCGTGGAAAGCTCTCCACCCTGCGATTCGATGACTCGGAAGCGAAAGCGGTGGATTTCTCCCGCTCGCGCGGGGTGATCGGTCAGCGGCATTACCAGGGCAGCCTTTACGTGGCGCTCGACGCCGCCGTCGAGGAACCCGTCGTCGCCCTCAAGGGACACCCGGCAGGGGGCCCGCTGCCGGCCTCCTCCCGGCCTTATCTGCTGGAGGGCCGCTGGAACATCTGGGACCTCTCCACCGCTCAACCGCGGCAGGCCCAGTTCACCGCTCAGGGATACGGTCCGGGCGCCATGCGCTGGAAAGTGCCCCGGGAGGGCCTTTACCGGGTGTCGATCGAGAGCGATGACGAGACGCAAACCTCCATTACGGCGCAGGCCAGCCCCGAGGGCGTCCTCGAATTCACCGTGAACGCACCGGCCCTGACCCCTGTCCGTATCACCATCCAGACCATGGACGACGTGCTATGAAACATTACTGGGTTTTCGCCCTGGTGGTCACCGTGGCCTTGGGAGTCAGCGTGGTCCTCCTGCCGCGCGATCGTGAATTGCGCGTGATGAATCTCAAGGGCCAGCGCTACGAACAGGCGCGCATCGAATTCGAGAACCAGGTGGATCGGGGCGACCTGTCGGTGGCGACCGTCATGCCGCTGGTGGATATCTACAAACATTTCGGCGAAATTGAAAAGTCGGTGCAGTTGCTCGAACGCTTTGTGTCTGAAAATCCGCAAAACTCCAGCGCCCTCAGGATTCTCTCAAATCTGTACAGCGACGCAATGCGGCCCGCGGACCAAATCGCCACACTGGAAGCCATCCAGCGCATCCACCCCGCCAGCGCCCACTTGCGTGAACTGGTGGATCTTTACAGCCTGCACGGTCCGTACGGCAAGAAAATCGCCGCCCTTGAAACGCTGGTCCGCGAGCGCTGGGCCACCTCCGAGGAAACCCTGGAGGTCGCCTTCCATAATGCTTCCCACGGCAAGCCGGAGAAGGCGCTTGAAATCCTTTCCCTGTCCGGCGTTCATCCGCTTTCCATGGAGGTCGAGGAATTACGCGCGGACCTGTTGCTGGATCTGGGAGAAAAGGATCAGGCTCGGGCCACCGCCGTGAAATGGTTGAAACACAACTTCGACACGGCGTCGCTCGACCGAATGCTGCACCTCTTCAACAACCGGGGCGAACCCGGCGAGGCGCTCAAGATCCTTGCTAATTTCGAGGCGAATATCGCCAGCCACCCCCACCTCCTCCTGCTGCGGGCACAGCTGGAGATGGCGGGCGGCCAGAACGACCGGGCCATAGCGCAGGTGCAGGAGCTGAACCGAGAGGGTCATCTCTCGGGTGATGATTTCACCGGCCTGATGACCCGGGCGGTGAAGGCCCGGCGCGGCGAATTCGCCCTGCGCCTCGCCCGCGAAGCCGCACCCGACAACCTGGAGGGAAAAAACATCGCGGTCATCGCCGAAACCGCTCTCCGGGAAGGGCAGCCTGAAGTGATGCAACCCCTCCTCGTCAGGTACGGCGAAACGGCGCTGTTGTCCCGGCCGGTGCTGGCCGGGCACCTGAAGGGCCGTCTGGGCGGGCTTTCCTCTGCCCGCAAGGGGCCGAATCCGTTGCCCGCCAACTGGAAGCGGGACCTGGAAACCACCCTCGATCTGGCCCGCTGGCATGCCGACGAGGATTCCAAGTCGCTGACCCGCCTGCCAGGCAAAAAAAATGTTATCGATGCTCTGCTTGAGCACCTGGATTCTGGTCAATTGAGCGATGCGCAAAAACTGAATGTCCTCAGCACGCTTGCCCACTTGCAAGTCACCACCGCGCTGCTTCCTCACCTGGAACCGCTGGCGATGGAACAGGGCGGACCCTGGGCGAAATTGTACGAAGAAACTCTGGTGAGACTGGGCGGAGAAACCGGCCGGCGCAAACTGGATCTGTTCCGGGCCCGCCAGGACACCACGCCGCTTGAAACCAAACGCTCCATTGCCCGGCGCTTCATCGAAGAAGAGAAAAACAAGGACGCCGAAGAAATCCTGCGGATGCTGGCCGAGGCCGCCCTTCCCGAGAGCGAGGACGTTCGCAGCCTGATCACTCTGTGGA